>JBIIDH010000137.1:0-7957 GCA_044238435.1 Ilumatobacteraceae bacterium
AGACGAAGATGGGCAGGCCGAGGATGATGTTCTTGCCGCAGTTGAGCGGGCCGACCTGCAGCATCATCGGGCCCGTGAAGCCACGGATCTTGCCGTCGATGCTGGCGTAGTCGGTGGCGCCACCGAGTTCGTTCATGAACTTGGCGAACGTCATCACGTTGGCGAACTCGGGGCCGGCGAAGCCGGTGTACTCGAGCGTCGACGCACCCGGAGCCGGCACGCCGTACTCCTGCACCTTGGCGACGTAGGTGGCCATGCCGCTCTCGAGGTCGGGGTTGAAGTAGCTGTAGCCGTAGCCACCGAAGTACCAGCCGTTGGGCACAGGGCCCTCTTCGCCGTTCTCCTTCAGGTGATCGGTCATCGGCGTGCCGAAGCACAGGCCGGTGGTGACCACCGTCGGGGTGATGTCGAGCGCCTTCATGGCGTCGTACACGTTGATGCACTGCTGGATGGTGAGCAGCGGCACCACGGCATCAGCCGTGTCGGCACCGACGGCGGTGAGGGCCGACTGCACGTCGGCGGCCGTGGCTGTGTCGTCGACGCCCACGTAGGTGACGGCGATGCCGTTCTTCTCCATGACGGGCTTGAACAGCAGGTCGGCGGCAGCCTGTCCGGCGGGGTTGTTCGAGGCCAGGATGGCCACGTTCTTCACCTCGGGCAGGTACTGCACGATGAAGCCACCCATGCCGGGGATGGTGCCAGGCGAGCCGGCGGTGAAGGCCTGGCCGGCCGGGGTGGTGAAGTCGTCGCTGGTGACGCCGTTACCGATGATGACCGGCTTCTTGCCGTTCAGCGCGTCGTAGAGCTCCTTGTTGCCGAACAGGATGGTGCCGGTGAGCACCATGGCGACGTCGGGGTTGTTGGCCATCTCGGTGCCGCACTTGGCGCCGTCCTCGGCCACCGAGATCTTGCAGGCCACGGCCTGGAGCGGACGTCCGGCAGCGCCACCGAGTTCGTTGTTGATGAACTCGATCGCGGCGTTGAGGCCGATGGTGTTCTCGGGGAAGTAGTCCTCCGAGTTGACGTAGCCGATGGTGATCGGGTCGCCACTCGCGGCGCCGGCGGTGCCGCCGGTGTAGTCGAGCGCCCACTGAACCAGCTCGTCGGCACCCGCCGCAGCGGTGGTCTCGACAGCGGCAGCGGTGGTCTCGACGGCAGCAGCCGTGGTCTCGACAGCGGCAGCGGTGGTCTCGACGGCAGCAGCCGTGGTCTCGACTGCAGCAGCAGTGGTCGACGTCGTCTCCTCTTCCGAACAGGCCGCACCGACCATGCCCAGCACGAGAAGGCCGGCTACGACCTTCATACTCCGTTTCCTCACAATGTCCCCCTCAATGGATTGGCCTGACGGCCGTGTCGGTTCCGGCCGAGGTGGCCGTCGTCGCCGGGCAGATGCTCGGCGAGATGTTTGCTAGCACATGTGACACCTGTTACATGAGCCGTACGGACTGTTTGTCGGTGAGGACCGGCCTCGCGGCCTCAGCCCCGCCCCACCAGGTCGAGGGCCCCGACGATGCGCATCTCGTTGCCCGAACGGGCGTCGAGCAGCACCTTCAGTTCGGCCACCCGCGCCGTGTCGGCCGCTGCGAACGCAGCGTCGAGCGCACTCGACAGCACACGCGACACACCGTCGTACCAGGTGATGACATCGTCGAGGTGCAGCGATTCGGGCCACCCCACGTCGGTGCCGGTGACCGCCGAGATGGCGTCGGCCTCCTCGTGCATCCAGGCGATCTCGTGCGCCGCCTTGGTGGCCTGGCCGCGCAGGATCTGGTCGATCTGGCCGAGGAGCACCTTCACCGGTTCGCTGGTCACCTCCGGTGCCACGGTGTCGCGCAACTCGTCGGCGATGCCGCGCAGGATCTGTTCGGTGGTGGGTCGGGTGAGCATCAGCCGAGGTTCCCTTCTGCCTGACGGGCAAGAGCAGCGAGTTGGTCCATCACGGGGCCGAGCACATCGGCGGTGGGCAGCCACACGCTCTGGCCGAACTGCACCGAGTTCATGTTGAACACCGAGGCCATCAGCCGGTTGGTGCCGCGGGCGTAATCGGCCGCGCCTTCGAGCAGCCGGCGGACGGTACCCACCACTCCCAGGATGAGGAAGTACGCCACGACGGCCGGGTTCAACTGCAACTCGTTCATGCCGGTGAGGGCGCGGTAGCGGGCGCAGAACGCCTCGCACCCGGCGTCGTCGAGCAGGTCGGGGGGCGCGATCTGGGCGACGGCCTTGAAGTAGCCCATGTCTTCGCGAGGGTCGCCGATGGAGGCGAGTTCCCAGTCGAGCACCTCGAAGTGGCCGTCGGCCGTGAGCATGAGGTTGGCGCTCTGGAAGTCGCCGTGCATCAGCGTGAGGGGCACCGGTGCCGGACGGTGGCTGTCGAGCCAGCCGGCCATGTACCGCATGATCGGCAGGTCTTCGATGTGCGCGTCGGCGGTGCGGCGCCATTCGTCGATGCGGGCGGTGAGGTACGCATCCCAACTGGCGGGCCGCTCGAGTTGACGGGGCAGCGCCTCCACCGGGATGGCATGGAACGAGGCCAGCGCCTCGGCCAGCCGCTCGGGGAGCCCGTCGAGCGACCCCCCGGCAGCCACGTGCGGCAGGAACGAGGTGGACTCGCTGAAGTCGATGACGAGGGCCTTGGTACCGAGCGCCTCGCCCGTGGCATCGAAGTGGCGGGCACGCGGGGTACGGATGCCGTGGTCGCCGAGCACCCGCAACAACTCCCACTCCTGCTCGCGGTCGGTGTGGATGAGGATCTTGTCCGCGGGCGGATCGCCGCGCAGCACCAGGACGTGGCGTCCTCCGTCGTGTTCGACGACGGCCTTGGCGAGCAGGCGGCTGTAGCCGCCGGTCATCACCTCGTACGAACTGACACGCACGTTGCGCCAGTCGGGCTGCTGACGGGCGAGGAACTCGCCGAGCAACTCGGGCATGGTCGATGGATCGAGCATTGGGCACCCCCTGTGTCCGGAGCGCCACCGTAGACCCGGTGGGCGGTCCGTGAGAAGCGCAAACGCTAGATGGTGGGCACTTCGACGTAGCGGCCGAACACGCCGGCCATCGTGCCCATCATCTCGCCGAGCGTGGCGTAGACCTGGGCCCCCTCGATGAGGGCCGGCATCAGGTTCACCTCGGGGTCGGCGGCCTCGGCGGCCAGACGGGCCAATGCTGCGTCGACCGCCGCCTGGTTGCGCTCGGCACGCACGGCGTCGAGGCGCTTGCGCTGCTTGGCCTCGTCTTCGTTGGTGATCTCGAGCAGGTCGAGTTCGGCGTCGTCGTTGCCTTCGGTGAAGCCGGTGACGCCCACCACCATCCGTTCGCCGCTGTTGACCTTGCGCTCGAGGTCGTAGGCCGAGTCGGCGATGCGGCCCTGGAACCAGTTCTCCTCGATACCGCGGATGCACCCTTCGAGCATCGAGCCCGAGCCCAGTTCGTCGAGGTATGCGAACAGCTCCTCGGCGCGGCGCTCCATCTCGTCGGTGAGCGACTCGACGAACCACGACCCACCCAGCGGGTCGGCCACATGGGCCACGTTGGTCTCGTAGGCGATGACCTGCTGGGTGCGCAACGCGATACGCGCGGCCTTCTCGGTGGGCAGCGCCAGGGCCTCGTCCATCGAGTTGGTGTGCAGGCTCTGCGTGCCACCCAGCACTCCGGCGAGCGCCTCGATGGCGGTGCGAACGATGTTCACCTCGGGCTGCTGGGCGGTGAGCGACACGCCCGCCGTCTGGGTGTGGAAGCGCAACTGCATCGAACGGTCGAGTTGGGCGCCGTAGCGCTCCTTCATCCAGCGCGCCCAGATGCGCCGCGCTGCCCGGTACTTGGCGATCTCCTCGAAGAAGTCGATGTGGGCGTTGAAGAAGAACGACAGCCGAGGTGCGAACGAGTCGATGGGCAGGCCCGCTGCAAGCGCCAGTTCCACGTAGGCGAAGCCGTTGGCCAGCGTGAACGCCAGTTCCTCGGCGGCAGTGCTACCGGCCTCGCGGATGTGGTAGCCGCTGATGCTGACGCTGTGCCAGCGCGGCATCTCGGCTGCCGTGAAGGCGATGGAGTCGCGCACCAGACGCATGCTCTGGCGTGGCGGGAAGACGAACTCCTTCTGGGCCTGGTACTCCTTCAGGATGTCGTTCTGCAGCGTGCCGCCCAGCCGGCTGCGGTGCACTCCGGCCTGCTCGGCCTGGGCGATGAACATCGCGAAGATGGGCGCCGCCGGCGAGTTGATGGTCATCGACGTGGTGATGGCACCGAGGTCGATGCCGCGGTACAGGTCTTCCATGTCGGCCAGGGTGTCGATGGCCACACCGCAGCGGCCCACCTCGCCCAGCGACATCGGGTCGTCGCTGTCGAGACCGAGCAGGGTGGGCATGTCGAACGCCGTCGACAGCCCGTCGCCGCCGGCGCGGATGATCTCCTTGAACCGCCAGTTGGTGTCGTCGGCGGTGCCGAAGCCGGCGAACATGCGCATGGTCCACAACTTCGAGCGGTACATCGATGCGTACGGGCCACGGGTGTAGGGGTACACACCGGGGTAGTCGCCCGACCCGTCGGCAGGGCCGTACACCGGCTCGAGCGGGATACCCGACATCGTGGAGTAGTCGGCATCGCGGGTGCGGGAGGCGTCGAACGCCTGTTGCCACTGGTCGCGCGGGGTGGTCATCGGGGCACCTCTGATCGAGATCGTGAAGGGGGTGGTGCGTACTCTACGACCCATGGCCTTTTCGTTCGATCTGGAGCAGACCGACCACCTGCTCACCACCACCCGCGCCGTCCGCAAGCGGCTCGATCTCACCCGTGCGGTGCCGCACGACCTGATCGTCGACTGCGTCCGCATCGCTGCGCAGGCCCCGGCCGGCGGCAACGTGCAGATGTGGCGCTGGCTCATCGTCGACGACCCGGCGCTGAAGGCCGGCATCGCCGACCTCTACCGCCGCGCCTACGCGCCGTACATCGAGAGCCAGCGCAGCGCCGTCGCCACCGTCGGTCGCACCGACGCCAACGGCATCATGGAATCGAGCGACCACCTCGCCAACATCCTCCACGAGGTTCCGGCGATGGTCATCCCCTGCTACATCGGCCGGCCCGATGCCGGGATGGCGCAGGGCCAACTCGCCGGCATGTACGGCAGCGTGCTGCCTGCGGTGTGGAGCTTCATGCTCGCGGCCCGCAGCCGCGGCCTGGGCACCGCGTGGACCACGCTGCACCTCGCCTACGAGAAGGAGGCCGCGCAGCTGCTCGGCATCCCCGACCACGTGAGCCAGGTGGCGATGACGCCGGTGGCCTACTACACGGGCGACGACTTCAAGCCCGGCACCCGCCTGCCCGCCGAGAAGATCACCTACCTGAACGGCTGGAAGCAATCGCTGTGACGCCACCCGAGCACGACGAGGCCGCCGTGCGCAGCGGCATCGTCGCCGGAGTCGTCTGTTTCACCCTGTGGGGTCTGCTCACCGTCTACTGGAAGCAGATCACCCGCTTCGACCCGTTCGAACTGGTGGGCTGGCGCATCGTCAGTTCGGCCACCATCATGGCCATCGTACTCACGGTCACCCGGAGGTGGCCGCGCCTGAAACCGGTGATCCGCGACCGGCGGCTGCTCGGCCGGGTGGTGCTCGCCGCGCTGCTGCTGGCCACCAACTGGACCACCTACGTGTGGGCCGTGGTGCACGGCCACGTCATCGACACCGCCCTCGGCTACTTCCTCGGGCCGCTCGGCACCATCGCCATCGGCGTCTGGCTGTTCGGCGAGCCGCTACGGCGCCTGCAGAAGGTCGCCGTCGGCTTCGCCGTGGCGGCCGTCGTGGTGCTCACGGCTGGGTACGGCCGCTTCCCGGTGGTGGCCGTGCTGCTGGCCACCTCGTGGATGCTCTACGGCATCCTCAAGCGGCAGGTGCCCCTCAACCCGATCGAGAGCATGTCGGCCGAGTCGTTCATCGCCCTGGTGCCTGCCATCGTGACGGTCATCGCACTCACGGGCAACGACGGCAGCGTGGCGGCAACCGCCGGCACCCGCGAAGCGCTGATGGTGGCCGGCACCGGCATCGTCACCGTCGTCCCGCTCATGCTGTTCGCCTGGTCGGCGCAGCGGGTGCCCTTCACGCTGCTCGGCCCGATGCAGTACGTCATCCCCTCGATCAACTTCCTGCTCGGGTGGGCCGTGTACCACGAGGAGATGACGTCGTCGCGACTCGCTGGCTTCGCCCTGGTGTGGGCAGGCCTCGTGCTCATCACCGTCGACACCGTGCACGATCGACGTACGGCGGGACTGTCGACGGTACCGGCGGTCCGCTGACGCTTCGCCGCCGACGCCCGACCCCACAGCGACGGAGGTGAAGTGCGATGCCCAAACGGACAGTGGTGACCCTGGTGGTGTTCGCCATCGTCGGAGTGGCGCTGTACTTCATGTACCCCCGCGACTCCTTCGACCCGGCTGCCGACGCCTCGAAGGCGATCAACCAACAGATCTGGGACGAGTTGGGCCGCGACTCCATCGTCGACTGCACGCAGCCCGAGACCGACGAGGTCGGCGAGTCCTTCACGTGTCGGGCCGAGGTGTCCGACGGCACCCGCCTGAACTTCGACGTCACCATCGTCGACGGGCCCGCCGTCGCCACTGCGCTCGACGTGTGAACCGAGCGGCCGTCAGCGGCTGAGCACGGTGCAGGCGCTGATGCCCGGCGCGCCGTACACATGGGTGAAGGCGGTGGTTGCTCCCTCGACCTGACGCGCACCGGCCTGACCGCGCAACTGCAGTGCGCTCTCGTAGACCTGTCGCAGTCCCGACGCGCCGATGGGCTCGCCGTTGGCGATGCACCCACCGTCGGTGTTGATGGGCAGTCGCCCACCGATCTGGGTCTCGCCGAGTTGGATCATGCGCTCCTGGTCGCCGTCGGTGCACAGCCCGCACTCGGCCATGTGCATCACCTCGGCGCCGCTCTCGGTGTCTTGCACCTGGGCCAGTGAGATCTCGTCGGGCCCGATGCCCGCCTGCTCGAACGCTGCGGCAGCGGCCGCCACCGACGGGCTGTTGCCACGGTCGGGCGACAGCCACGAGTTGAACACCTCGAAGCTGCCGAACGGACGACTGCGCAGGGCCGCGGACCGGAGGTACACCGGGTTGGCCGTGTAGCGGTGCGCCTGGTCGGCGCGGGCCAGCAGCAGCGCCACACCACCCTCACCGGGCGAGCAGAACATGTACTGGGTGAGCGGGTGGCTGAGCATCGCGGCATCGAGCACTTCTGCCTCGCTCATCGGCGTGCGGCGCCAAGCGTTGTCGTTCAGCGAGCCGTTGGCGAAGTTCTTCACGGCCACCTTCGCCAGCGTCGACCGGGTGATGCCGTACTGGTGCATGTAGCGCTGGATCTTCATCCCGAAGAACTGGGTGGTGAGCATCAGGCCGGTGTCGCCGTACCACTTGCCCAGTCCGAACGAGGCCGGGTCGGGATCGAATGCACCGCGCGGGTGCTTGTCGAAGCCGATGGCCATCACCAGGTCGGCAGCACCGGCCTTGATGGCGTTGAAGCCGCTGATGAGTGCGCTGCCACCGGTGGCACAGCCGTTGGCGACATTGACGAACGGCAGGCCGGTGAGGCCGAGGATGCTCACCATCGTGTCGGCTGCACCTGCTGCCGCCGAACCACCGAACGCGTACTGGACGTCGCTCCACTCGACGCCTGCGTCGGCGAGGGCGGCGCGAGCGGCGAATGCACCCTGCTCCATGCCCGACAGGTCGTGGCGGCCGAACGGGTGGATGCCGATGCCGACGATGGCGACGTCGCTCATGAGTGGTCTCCCTCGGTGACGGGTGCGAATGCGTAGGTGAGCAGCTCGCGACCCTGGGTGTCGACGGCGAACGGCACGATGACCATCTCCATCTCCATGCCGATGCGCATCTGCTCGGGATCGTTGATGGTGAGCCGGCTCTCGACGATGACCTGGTCGCCCAACTGCACGTAGCCCACGC
>JBIIDH010000138.1:0-7953 GCA_044238435.1 Ilumatobacteraceae bacterium
GCGGCGATCACGGGAATGCTGATGCGCTTGACGATCTTCGCCTCGAACTCGTCGCGGAACAGCGTGAGCGCCGAGTGCACCGGGGCGAACGCCGACGGGCCGACGAAGCAGATGGTGGTCATCTTGTACGGGAACGGCACGGCCTCGAGGCCGAGGCGCTCGCTGGCCGCGTGCGGGAAGCTTCCGGGGCAGATGCTCTCGCCCACCTCGAGCAACTGATCGAGATCGGCCTGCGTGCCCTTGCCCGCGACGATGCGGCTGAGGATGCGCTCGAGCCAGGTGCCACCCTCGCGGCACGGCACACACTTGCCGCACGACTCGTGGGCATAGAACCGGGTGAGGGTGAGCGCCGCAGCGGGGATGTCGGTGGTGTGGTCCATCACCATGATGGCGCCCGAACCGAGCATCGAACCTGCGGCGCCGACGAGGCGGCCCTCGAACGGCAGATCGAGCTGATCGGGCAGGAACCACGGGGCCGAACCACCGCCCGGCACGAACGCCTTCAGTTCGTTGCCGTTGCGGATGCCACCGCAGAACTCGTCGCCGTAGAGCAGGTCGCGGAACGTGGTGGTGCCGTTCACGATCTCGTACACGCCAGGCCGGTTCACATGCCCCGAGACGGCCACCATGCGGGTGCCGGGCGAGGTGGCGGTGCCGATGGCGGTGTAGGCCTCGGCTCCGTTGCGCAGCAGCCACGGCAGGTTGGCCAGGGTCTCGACGTTGTTGACGATGGTGGGCTGGCCGTACAGGCCGATGGCGGCCGGGAAGTACGGCGGCTTCAGGCGCGGCATGCCGCGGTTGCCCTCGAGCGACTCGATGAGCGCCGTCTCTTCACCCACCACATAGGCGCCCGCACCCCAGTGCAGGACGATGTCGATGGAGAAGTCGGTGCCGAGGATGTTCGTGCCCACGTATCCGGCGGCATAGGCCTCGTTCAACGCAGCGGCCACACGCTCTTGGGCCAGGGCCATCTCGCCGCGGATGTACAAGAAGCACTGCGACAGGCCGGCTGCGTAGCAGGCGATGAGGCAGCCCTCGATGAGCTGGTGCGGATCGCGCTCCATGAGCAGGCGGTCCTTGTAAGTACCCGGCTCGCTCTCGTCGCCGTTCACGACGAGGTAGCGCGGGAACTTGCCCTGCGGGGTGAGGCCCCATTTCACGCCGGCCGGGAAGCCGGCGCCACCGCGGCCGAGCACGGTGGCGTTCTTCACCTCGTCGTGCACCGCCTGCGGTGCACGGCCGAGCGCGGCGCGCAGGCCCGCATAGCCATCGGTGGCGAGGTACCGCTCGAGCGTGTACGAGTCGTCGTACTGGAAACGTGACGTGACGATCTGCGGACGATCGCCTGCGATGTAGCCCGGCGCATGCGGGATCGGAGTGCCCTGCAGACTGCTCACTTGCTGCCCTCCTCGGCGACGGCCAGCCACGACGGCGGCGCAGTGGCCTCTTCGGGCGGCACCGCACCCACGCCCCGGTCGGCCGGGATGTGCTGGCGCACACGCGCCACGGTGCCGTGCGGCGGGATCTCGTCGACCAGATTGCCGGCGCGCAGGTCGGCGACCAGTTGGTCGAAGTCGGCGGTGGTGACCCGGTAACGATGGCGGTAGTTCACCTGCAGGGTGGGCGCCTCGGTACAGGCCGCCTGACACTCGGCATGCTCGAGGGTGATGAGCCCGTCGGGTGTGGTGCCACCGGCCTTGATGCCGAGCGTGTGCTCAGCGTGGTGCATCAGGTCGTCGGCACCCATCAGTGCGCAACTCATCGTCTGGCAGATGTTGATGAGATAGGTGCCGACCGGCTCCATCTTGAACATCTCGTAGAACGTGCAGGTGCCCAGCACCTCGGCAGCGGTGGCGCCCACCAGTTCGGCGATGTGCTTGATCGCGTCGTCGGTGATGTGGCCGTCCTGCTCCTGGGCGAGGTGCAGCAACGGGATGGTGGCCGAGCGGGCCCGCGGGTAGCGCCCGACGATCTCCTTGGCCAACTGCACGTTGGCATCAGACAGACGACTCATCGGTCCACCTCTCCGAGCACGGGGTCGACGCTCGAGATGACGGCCACGGCATCGGCGACGAGGCCACCGCGCATCATGTGCGGCAGGCACTGGATGTTGACGAACGATGGGGCCCGCACGTGCATGCGGTACGGCGTGGGCGAGCCGTCGCTCGCGATGTAGCAGCCGATCTCGCCACGCGGGCTCTCGATGGCCACGTACACCTCGCCCTCGGGCACGCGGAAGCCCTCGGTGAAGATCTTGAAGTGGTGGATGAGCGCTTCCATCGACTCGTCGATGCGTGCCCGCGGCGGCGGGGTGACCTTCTTGTTCTGGATGCGGTAGTCGCCGCCCGGCATGCGGTCGAGGATCTGGCGCACCAGCTTCATGCTTTCGCGGATCTCGTTGAGGCGGATGGCGTAGCGGTCGAAGGCGTCGCCGTACGAGCCGACGATGACATCGAAGTCGAGCTCGGGGTAGCGCAGGTAGGGCTGGTCGCGGCGCAGGTCCCACGGCACACCCGTGCCGCGCAGGATGGGGCCGGTGGCGCCGAGGGCGATGGCCTCCTGCGCGGTGATCACGCCCACACCCTGCAGCCGCTCGCGCCAGATGGGCTGGCCGGTCATGAGGATGTCGTACTCGTCGAGGCGCGGCTCGATGATCTCGAGCAGTTCGAGCACATCGTCGCGCCAGCCAGCGGGCAGGTCGGCGGCGAGACCGCCGGGGCGGATGAAGTTGTGGTTCATCCGCAGGCCGGTGACCTTCTGGAAGAAACGCAACACTTCCTCGCGCTCGCGCCAGCCGTAGATCATCATCGACACGGCACCGAGGTCCATGCCGTTGGTGGCCATGAACAGCAGGTGACTGCTCATGCGGTTCAACTCGCTGAGCAGCATGCGCATCCACACGGCGCGCTCGGGGATGTCGTCCTCGATGCCCAACAGCTTCTCGACGGCCAGCGAGAAGACGAGTTCGTTGTTCAGCGGGCTGAGGTAGTCCATGCGGGTGACGTTGGTGCCACCCTGCATGTAGGTGAGCTGTTCACCGGTCTTCTCCATGCCGGTGTGCAGGTAGCCGATGATCGGCTTGCAACGCAGCACGGTCTCGCCCTGGAGCTCGAGCATCAACCGCAGCACGCCGTGCGTGCTCGGGTGCTGGGGCCCCATGTTGATGATCATCGTCTGATCCTCGGACGGATCGACGGGCAGGTCGCCGAGCTTGGCGGCCTCGGCCTCGCTCATGCGGAGCACCGAACCGACTTCGCGCAGGAGCTCGCGGGCCGTCAGTTCGCTGCGCGGCTTGAGGCCCTGTTCGGGCTCGTTGCCCTCGCGGATGGTCTCGAGGATGCTCATCAGTTCGGCGCTCCCTTGAACTGCACCGGGATGCGGCCCACGTCGTAGTCCTTGCGCAACGGGTGGCCCTCCCAGTCCTCGGGCATGAGGATGCGGGTGAGGTCGGGGTGATCGGTGAAGACGATGCCGAACATGTCGAACACCTCGCGTTCCATCGCCTCGGTACCCGGGTACATGTCGAACAGCGTGGGCACGGTGGCGTCGGCCTCGGGCACCTGCACCCGCACCCGGATGCGTCGGCGGGCGGTGAGCGACAGCAGGTTCACCACCACCTCGAACCGCTCAGCAGCGACGCCAGCGGGCAGCGACCGGTTGGGCACGAGCAGGTAGTCGACCGCGGTGAGGTCGGCCACCATCTCGTAGCCATCGGCGAGCAACGCCTTGACGACCTTGGTGTACTGGGCGCGGGGCACGTGCAGCACCTGCTGGCCGAACGCCTCGACGAGCGGGCAACCGTGCAGGGTGATGGGTTCCGGCGTCGCCGCGCCGGTGTCGGCAGTGTCGGCCATGGCTCAACGGACTCCGAGGACGACCGGGATCGGCTCGGCAGCGGCCGGGATCTCGGTGACATGGACATCGGCACCGGCACCGGTCTCACGCCGGCGACGGGTGATCTCGCCCGTCTCGATCAACCCGTGCAGGGTCTCGATCGCGTGGATGAGTGTCTCCGGGGTTGGCGGGCAACCGGGGGCGTACACGTCGACCGGCACCACCTGGTCGACGCCCTGCACGATGGCGTAGTTGTTGAACATGCCACCGCTGCTGGCGCAGACGCCCATGCTGATGACCCACTTGGGCTCCATCATCTGGTCGTACACCTGGCGCAGCACCGGCGCCATCTTCTGGCTGACGCGCCCGGCCACGATCATGATGTCGGCCTGACGCGGCGAGGCGCGGAACACCTCCATGCCGAAGCGGCTGATGTCGTAGTGCGCTGCACCCGTGGCCATCATCTCGATGGCGCAACACGCGAGACCGAACGAGGCCGGCCAACTGCTGCGACTGCGCGACCAGTTGACCAGGTCTTCGATCTTGCCGGTGATGACGTTGTGCTCGAGACCGCCGAGGCCGTCGTCGAGCACGTTGCGGACGATGCCCATCAAGCTGCTTCTCCCACTCGGCCCTCGGTGCCCACACGGCGGATCGTGCTGGTGGTGGTGCGGGCCTCCGACACCGAGTCGTCGAGACGGCGGTAGCGCTGCACCGGACCCCAGTCGAGCGCACCGCGGGCCACCACGTAGACGAAGGCGGCGAAGAACACGACACTGAACGCGACCATCTCCCAGAATGCATAACTGCCGAGGAAGCGGCGGTCGACGGCGTACGGGTAGATGAAGATGATCTCGATGTCGAACATGATGAACAACATCGCCACCACGTAGAAGGTGACCGGGAAGCGCTCGGGTGGCTCGCGGCTCGGCACGATGCCGCACTCGTACGGTGCCTGCTTGGCAGCGGATGGACGGCGCGGGGCGAGCAGGCCGGAAGCCAGGAAACTCAGCGCGCCGAACAGAACGGCCAGCACCAGCAGGGCGACGACGGGAAGGTACTGGCCCATGGGCTCAGGCCTTGGCCGGCAGCGCCAGTTGGCCGCGGTTCAGCAGCACCCGCTTGTCGCGGCGGTGCAGCAGCCAGCACGTGATGAGGAAGACGATGAGCGAGCCGACGGTGATGAAGCCGGCCGGCTGACGCTTCGCACCCATGTCGCGAATCATGTACACGTACTGGTGCGGCTGGGTGGTGTCGATGCGCGGCGTGGCCGGCGCACGGCCCGGCTCGGTGCGCTGCTGCACGACGGGGGCCACCTCGACGAGCGAGTAGCGCGGCTTGTGCCAGAAGGCGATGAAGTCGATCGCGCCGTCGGCGAAGCGCGGGTAGCGCTCGCCGCCGTAGTCGAACACGTTCACGACCTTGTAGCCGCCGATCTTGAACACGCCCGCCTCGGTGATGTACACCTCGGCCTGTGAACTGGTCTGGCCGAAGGCCGAGGCCGATTCGGGCAGCTGCAGCCAACCCTCGGCCACCAGCTGGTCGCGCACCTCGTTGGAGACCTCCTTCGGGGTGGCGTCGGCAGACGGGGTGATACTGGCGTCGAGCGCGCCTGCCTTCGTGAGCGCCGCCGTGTCCTGCAAGATGGTGCGGCCCGGCTGCGCCTCCCACGACGGTTCGGGGCCCTTCAGGCCGATGCCGTAGGTCCACCAGATGGCGCCCATGATGAAGAACCATCCGGCCAGGCCGGCGAAAGCCACGAGGAAGCCGAGCCGGAAGCCGATGTTGGTGCCCAAGATGAGGTACACGCTGCCCATCAGCACGAACACGCCGATGATGACGGTGAGGATGCCGCGCAGTTCGGGCATCCAACCACCGGGGCCCGAGTTGACCTGCTCGGCGCCGGACTGGATCAACCGTCCGACGAGAGGGTGGGAGGCGATTTCCAATAGCACTTAGAGACTCCGAACGTATTCGACGACGGCCTTGATCTGTTCGTCGGTGAGGACGGACCCGAACCCGGGCATCCGACCGCTGCCCTGGCCCTGGGTGCCGTACCGCTTGCCCATCTCGGAACCGGCCTTGATGAAGTTGATCATGTCGGTCTCGTTGGGGAAGTGCTTCACCGTGGCGCCACCGGTGAGGTTCCACCCGAAGGCGCCCTGACCGCTGACCCCGGGTTCGCCGTAGCTCCAGCCCGGGGTGTGGCAGCGTGCGCACGAGTAGGCGCCCGAGGCGTAGCTGAGGTTGTAGAGCGCCTCACCCATCGCGGCGTCGACCGTGGCGTACTTCCCGGCGACGACCAGTGCCTGGGCAGCCTTCTCGGCGTTCTCGGCGATGCGGTCCTTCTCGGCCTGCGCCAACGTGCCACTGGCGCAGGTGAGCGGATCGTCCTCACCCTCGGCACAACCCTCACGCGGGATCTGCAGGCTGCGGATCTTGGAGATGAGCGTGTCGATCTGCTGGTCGTTCAGCGGGCCACCGCCGGCGATGCCCCACGGCGACATCGGCGAGAACGGCCGGCCGTAGACGAGGATGAACTTCAGTTCGCTCTCGCTGAACTTGTAGAGCACCGTGTTGATGGCCGGAGCAGTCCACGTGACGGCCTTCACCTCGCCGGTGGCCGGATCGGTGAGGGTGTACGGCGCGACACCGCCGCCGCCGTTGGCGCCATGGCAACCGGCGCAGTTGAAGCCACCCTTTTCGGTGGTGGCGTACAGCTGGCTGCCCCACTCGATGAAGATGTCTTCCTTCGCCTCGGCAGCGCCGGCCTGACGATCGGGCTCGAACACCCAGTACAGCGGCAGGCCGATGGCGATGACGGCGAGGAACAGCAGGCCGAGGCCCTGCACCCGCTCGAGGCGCTTGCCTTCGAGTGTCTCGTCGTCGTAGTACGGCTTGCGGTTGGCCGCCAACTCGATCTCGGAGCCCAACTCGGGCTGAGCGGTACGCCGGTTGGCGAAGTAGTAGACGATCCAGCCGATCGTGACGACGACGAACAGCACCCAGGCGATGGCGGAGGTGGATCGGGCAAACGCGGTGAGCACGTCAGGCACCCTTCTCGGATCGGATCGGACAACGGGCGGGGCTCATACGCAGTGCGGTCCCTCTGCTTCCTGACCAGTGGTGTTGGTGCCAATGGCCAGGCCCGGATACACGGTGCCCGTGTCGATGGTGACATCGCCGTTGGCGGCGACGGTGAGCTGGAAGTGGTCGAGGCCGCGCGGCGCGGGACCCGCCTTCTTCTCGCCAACCCGGTTGTACTGCGAACCGTGGCAGGGGCATTCGAACCACTGGCTGCTCGAGCACTGCGGCACGCGGCAGCCCAGGTGCGGGCACTTCTGGTAGCTGGCGACGAGACCGGCCTCGAGACCCGAGAGGATCTGGGGCTGGTACACATCCTTGGCCTTGGGCAACGCACTGGCGGGATACTCCGTGATCCAGGCGCGGGCCTCGGGGGCGTAGAAGAAGCCGCCACTCGACCGGATCGTGCCGATGATCTCGTCCTTCTTGCCCACCTTCACCTTGCCGCCGAAGCCGCCCGTCGCCACCGGCCACAGGAAGGCCACGAACGAAGCGGCAGCGAACGTCAGGAGGCTGACACCCATGAGCGACACGGTGGCACGGTTGAAGAACTGACGCCGGCTGACGCCGACCGCCTCCGGGTCCGGCGGCACCCACACGGCGGGAGCGGTGTCGGTGGCCTTCACCAGCGCACCCGAGCGGGCGGCACTGGCCTGGGCCTCGACCTCGGGGCCGGTGGTGGCCTCGGGCAGGTCGATGTCGGCGTCGCGGTCGCGCCGGCGGGTCTCGCGGCTCAGGGCGCCGGCACCACGAACGTCGCTACGGCGCGCCGCAGTGATGAACGAGATGGCACCGAGGGCGACGACGACTGCGACGGCGATGGCGATGACTGTTGCGGTGTTCATGCCGACCTCACAGCTCGAAGAACAAGCCGTCTTTCCACGGCAGGACGAAGTTGAAGCCGGGGCCCCGGAAGAACGAGCCGATCATCACCAGCACGGCCCAGAACATGAGGTGCACGGTCATGATGGACGTCGCGAACTTGCGGTCCTCGGGCTTGTTCGACGGGTTCTTGTCGATGAACGGGGCGAAGAT
>JBIIDH010000047.1:0-26131 GCA_044238435.1 Ilumatobacteraceae bacterium
CATTGGTGTGCGGTTCGGTGGTGTTCACCGTGCGGATGATGTCGAGCGGCAGGCCGCGCTCGCGCTCGTAACGGTTGAAGGCATCGAACGGGCTCGACAGGATGACCCCACCGAAATCCCAGAGCACGGCGCTGACCATGTGGCGCACTGTACCCAGGGACACCTGCAACGCACCCTGTCCGTGGTTGACTAGCGGGGTTATGACTCGTCATGTCGTCGTCGACGGATCGAACCTGGCCACCGAGGGTCGTTCGCATCCCAGCCTTGCCCAACTGAACGAAGCGGTGCTCGCCTACATGGCCGAGCACCCCGGCGTGCTCGTCACCGTCGTGGTCGATGCCACCTTCGGTCACCGCATCGACCCGCGCGAGGTGCCCGAGTTCGACGAGGCGGTGGCCAACAACGAGTTGGTCGCTCCTCCCGCTGGTGCCATCGGTCGCGGCGACGCGTTCGTGCTGGCGGTGGCCAACCGGGTGAACGCCGTCGTGCTGTCGAACGACTCGTTCCAGGAGTTCCACGGCACCTACGCCTGGCTGTTCGACGAGGGTCGCCTCGTGGGGGGCAAGCCGGTACCGCATGTGGGCTGGGTGTTCGTGCCGCGTCTGCCGGTGCGGGGCGCGGTCAGCCGCAGCGCAGTGAAGCAGTCGCGGCGCAAGCGCGACGAGGCGACGGCCGGCACCGTGCGTGTGGGGAGCCCCGAAGCCAGCCAGCCGATGCCGGTTCCCACGGCACCACCACCCGGTCCCGCTGCGGTCGCGTCGGCCGAGAAGGCCACTGACAAGGCCGCGGGCAGCAGCCGTCGCCGCGGTGGCCGAGGGGGCAAGGTGGCCGAGGTGGTCGCGGCACCCGCACCCGCACCCGCGCCGAGTCCTGCGCCGGCGCCGACCGGCGGCACGCGCACGGTGAACGAGGCCGATGTGTTCCTGGCGTTCGTGGCCGAGCACCCGCTCGGCACCAGCGTGAACGCCGTGGTCGAGAGCTACTCGTCGCACGGCGCCTACGTGAACATCGGTGATGTGCGGGGCTACGTGCCCCTGCGCCTCATGGCCGACCCGGCACCCCGCTCGGCTCGCGAGTTCATGAAGATCGGCGACGCCGTCACCCTGGTGGTCGAGAGCTATTCGCCCGAGCGGCGCAGCGTCGACCTCGCCCTGGCCGCGATGGCCACGCACCGTGCCCCGGCCGAGGCGACCCCGGCCGAGGTGGCCCCGGCCAAGCGCCCCCGTCGCACGAAGGCTGCGGTTGCGGCTGCGGCTGCGGCCGAGCAGGCGCCGGTCGTCGAGGCGCCGGTTGCCGAGGCTCCGGTCGCCGAGGTTCCGGCCAAGCCCGCGAAGCCGTCGCGCCGCAAGGCGAAGCCCGTCGAGCCTGTCGCCGAGATCGCCGAGGCACCGGTCGAAGCCGTTGTCGAGGCAGCCCCGGCGAAGCAGCCGGCCCGTCGCAAGAAGGCGGCGGCACCGGCACCCGAGCCGGTGCCCGAGGTTCCGGCCGCGCCCGTACCCGCGCCGCGCACGCGCAAGAAGGCCGCTGCCCCGGTGGCGTCGGTCGAGCCCGCCGTCGAACCGGCAGCCCCGGCCAAGCCTCGGCGCCGCGCCAAGGCCTGATCGACGGATACGGTCGTCGGCGTGCGCATCGTCACCTGGAACGTCAACTCGCTGAAGGCCCGCCTGCCCCGCGTGGAGGAATGGCTGGCCGAGGTGCAGCCCGATGTGCTGTGCATGCAGGAGACCAAGCTCAGCGACGAGGCCTTCCCGGCGCTCGCCTTCGAGGCCCTCGGCTACGAGTCGGCCCATCACGGCCAGGGCCAGTGGAACGGCGTCGCCATCCTGTCGAAAGTGGGCCTCGACGACGTCGTGGCCAACTTCACGCCCGCATCAGGCGACCGCGATCCCGATGCACGCATCGTCACTGCCCGGTGCGGCGGTGTGCTGGTGAGCAGCGTCTACGTGCCCAACGGGCGCTCGCTCGACCACGACCACTACCAGTACAAGCTCGGCTGGATGGCGCAGTTGCGTCGGCACGTCGACTCGCTGGCCACACCCGACGATGCTGTCGTGGTCACCGGCGACTTCAACATCGCCCCCGACGACCGCGACGTGTTCGACCCCGCCAAGCTCGTCGGCTCCACCCACGTCAGCCAGGCCGAACGCGATCTGCTCGCCGACCTGTGCGACTGGGGCATGATCGACCTGTTCCGGCTGCGGTACGAACAGCCCCGGCTCTACAGCTGGTGGGACTACCGCGCCGGCGACTTCCACCAGGGCCGCGGTATGCGCATCGACCTGGTGCTCGGCACGCGTTCGGTGGCCGACCGGCTGCAGTGGTCGGTCGTCGACCGCAACGCACGCAAGGGCCAGTCACCCTCCGATCACGCCCCCGTGCTGGTCGACCTGGTCGACGCTGTCAGCTGAGCCGGTGGGTCGTCGGCTCAGGCACGAGCCGATGCATCAGGCCGACTGAGGTCGGCCAGCACAGCCAGCAGGCGCGGCGCAAGACGCTCGGCCGCGGCCTGGCCGACACCCAGGCGGGTAGCGAGTTCGGCGGCATCGGCCGGGGGACGTTCGAGCAGCGAGCGCAGCACCGAGGTGGAGCACACGGCCACGTCGGCAACACCGGCGGCCCGAGCCACATCGGCGCGCCAGGCGCGCAGCGTGTCGAACGGGTCGACCGGTGTGGTGCGACGCTGTTCGGGCGGTGGACCGGTAGGCGTGGGCGCCACCAACGCATCGTTCACTGCCGCCAGCCACGGGCTGGGACCGGTGGTCTTGCCGCCGCGTGTGTCGGCTGAGGTGATGACCAGTTCGTCGGCGGCGCGTGTGAGGGCCACGTGGAACAGCCGCGACTCCTCGGCCCGCTGGGCGGTCGAGCCCGACGAGGAATGTGGCACCAGGCCTGCCTCGACGCCCGTGACCACGACGGCGCCCCACTCGCGGCCCTTCGCTGCGTGGAACGTGAGCAGCGCAACCGCCGGCTGCCCGTCGTCGGTCTCGAGGTCTTCGAACGGCTGGCGGGCATCGAGCCATGACTGCAGGCCGCCGGAATCGCCGCTGGTGAGGTAACGGTCGGCCTCCTCGGCCACACGCATCCGGATGGGGTCGGCGTCGTCGCTCGCCCACACTGCGTCGATCCAGGCGGCGAGTTGTTCGCGTCCGCCGGTGCGCACTGCCTCGGCGACGCAGCGTTCGAGCGGCGAGGCCCCGACCGTGCGCAACACCGGCACTCCAACCCGCGCCAGCGCCCGCGACAGCACGGCGAGTTGGTCGTTGGTGCGGGCCAGCACCGCCACCTGCCGGGCGCCGTGGCGCACCATCAGCGGGCGCACCGAATCGGCCACCCAGCGGGCCTCGGCCTGCTCGTCGGCGAACGAGTGCACCGTCGGGATGCGGCCGTCGTTGCGTCGCGACACGGTGTCGTCGGCGACCCCCATGGGTGCCAGCGCTGCGGCCCCGGCCCGCACCACCTGGGGTGTGCAGCGGTAGTTGCCCTGCAGACGCACGATGGTGACGCCCGGCAGGTGGCGTTCGACCTCGTCGAGCAGGGTGGGGTCGGCGCCGTTCCAGCCGTAGATGGCCTGGCGCGGATCGCCCACCAGGCAGATGTCGGCGCGTCCGCCACGGATGTGCTCGAGCAGCGCGAACTGCAACGGGTTGAGGTCTTGGGCCTCGTCGACGAACAGGTGCCGGAAGCGCCAACGCACGATGTCGGTGAAGGTGGCGTCGCGGCGCATCGCGTCGAGCAGGCCCTCGAGCAGGTCGTCGAAGTCGAGTACTCCCCGGCGGCGCTTCAGCGCGGTGTACCGCTCGGCGAACCGCACGTGCTGCTCGGGAGTGAGGGCCAGTCGGCGCTTCGCCATGCGGCTCGCGGAGGCGATGTCGGATGACGCCACCATGCGGGCACGCGCCCAATCGAGGTCGGCCAGCGCGGCGGCCGGCTCGACGGCGATGCGCGTTTCGGTGAGCACCTCGCGGGCCAGCCTCATCCGGTCGGGCGCCACTGCCGGTGCGGTCGTTCCCGCTGCTGCTGCCCGGTCGCGGAGAAGCCGCAGCGCCACCGAGTGGAACGTGCCGGATTCGATGCGCTCGCTGATGTCGAGGCGGCGCAGTCGGCGGCGCAGTTCGCCAGCGGCATCGCGGGTGAACGTGAGCACGAGGACATGCCGCGGATCGGCCGAGCCGTTGCCGATGCGGTAGGCGATCCGCCGGGTGAGCACACGTGTCTTGCCGGAACCGGCCGAGGCGATGATGGCGAGCGGCGACGCGTCGGTGACGACCGCCTCACGCTGGCGATCGTCGAGCCCGGCGACGATGTGATCCGTTCCCACGCCGTCACGATAGGGCTACGCTTCAGCCGTGCCGTACGCATCGAAGAACCTGAACCCGGGCGAGACCATCGCCGTCGATATGCACCCCCACTGGTGGTATTTCGCCGAGCCGGCGTTCGCGCTGCTCGGTTCCATCGTGTTGGGCATCATCGTGCTCACCAACGACAGCGACGGGACGATCAACAAGCTGCTCTCGTGGTTGTCGATCGCGCTGCTGGTGGGCACCGCCCTGTGGCTGCTCGGCCGCTACCTGAAGTGGGCCACCACCAACTTCGTCGTCACCAACCAGCGGGTCATCTACCGCTCGGGCTTGTTCGCCAAGCGTGGCGTCGAGATCCCCGTCGGCCGCGTCAACAACGTGAACTTCAGCCAGGGCATCTTCGAGCGCATGGTGGGTGCCGGCGACCTGCTCATCGAGTCGGGTGGCGAGGACGGACAGTCGCGCTTCACCGACATCCGCCACCCCGACAACGTGCAGCGCATGATCCATGTGCAGCAGCAGGCGGCGGTCGACCGCAGCAACGGCCGTCCGGCCGCCGAGCCGGCGCCGTCGGTCGATGTCGCCGATCAACTCGAGCGCCTCGAAGGGATGCTGCAGCGCGGCACCCTCACTGCCGAGGAGTTCGAGTCGCAGAAGCGCAAGTTGCTGGGCGGCTGACCGGCGCGTGCGCGTCGTCAGTCTCGTCCCGTCGATCACCGAGACACTGCTCGCCTGGCGTGTGCCGGTCGTCGCCTGTACCCGGTTCTGCGAGCAGCCGACGTTGCCCACCGTCGGTGGCACGAAGGATCCCGACGTAGCGGCCATCGTCGCGCTGGCGCCCGATCTTGTGGTGGTCGATCGCGAGGAGAACCGCCGCGACGATGCCGAGGCGCTCATCGCTGCCGGACTGGCCGTTCATGTCACGCACGTCACCGACGTGGTGCACGTGCCGGCGATGCTGCGCGACCTGGCCGCGGCCGTGGGTGTCGACGTCGATCAGGAGGTCGGTGCCGCCGTGCCGCCGTCGGCCGATGCGCCGTGGGCGACGGCGCTGGTGCCCATCTGGCGGCGGCCCTGGATGGTGCTCGGGCCCGACACCTACGGTGCCACGCTGCTCAGCGCACTCGGTGTGCGCACCGTTCCGGTCGATGTCGACGTTCGCTATCCCGAACTCGACGCCGAGGCGATGACCGCGCTACGGCCCGATCTGGTCGTGCTGCCGTCGGAGCCGTACCCGTTCGCCGAGCGGCATGTGGCCGAGGTGCAGAGGCTGCTGCCGTCGAGCCAGGTGGTGCTGGTCGACGGGCGCGACCTGCTGTGGTGGGGTGTGCGCACCCCGGTGGCGCTCGAGCGGCTCAGGGCCGTCCTGCGTGCGCTGCCGGCGCCTCGCTGACGAGCACCCGACCGCCCCGCAGCGCCACCACCTCGGCCGGGTCCGACGACGGCGCGGTGAGCATGAACAACGTCGTGCCGTCGGGCCCGCCCAGCATGCAGGCGAAGCAGGGTTGGTCGGTCTCGATGCGGTCGATGATCTGGCCACCCTCGGCCACCCGCACGCATTCGGCCGCAGCGGCGTTCGCCGCCCAGATGGCACCCTCGGCGTCGAGGCAGATGCCGTCGGGTCGTCGGCGGGGGAGTTCGGCCCACACCCTGCGGTTCGACAGCGTGCCGTCGCCGGCGATGTCGAAGGCGGTGAGTCGCGAGCCCATCGTCTCGGCCACCACCAGGGTGCGGCCGTCGGGCGTGATGACGGTGCCGTTGGGGAAGGCCAGGTCGGTGGCAGCGCACTGCACGGTGCCGTCGGGCTGAACCAGCGCAAGATCCGCTGACCGGATCATCGCCGGGTCGCGGGCCTCGACGAAGGTGTGCAGGTCGAAGCCGAAGTTGCCCACGTACGCCCGGCCCACTGCATCGACCACCATGTCGTTGCAGTGGAAGGTGGCCACGCCCGACAGATCGGCGTGGTGCTCGAGTCGTTCGCCCGTCCAACGCAGCAGTTGCCGGTCGAGCATCGACACCACCACCAGGTCGCCGTCGGGCAGCCAGCCGAGCCCGCTCGACTGCCCGTCGACCTGCACGCGCACGGTGACACGTCCGTCGAGATCGACCGACTTCACCGCATGGTCGTACATGTCGCTGAACCACAGTTCGCCCGCGTGCCAGCGCGGTCCCTCGCCGAAGCAGAGCCCAGTGGCGAGCACCTCGTAGGCAGTCATCAGGCCTCCCGGTCGACGAGGTGCGCACCTTCGACGGCGCGCACCACCCAACCGTCGCGCAGCGCGCCCGGCTCGGCAAGGGCCACGACGCAACCGCCGAAGCCGCCACCTGTCATCCGGGCGCCGTACACACCGGGTGTGGCGGCGAGGCGCTCGACGGCGGCATCCATCACGGCTGTCGAGGTGGCGTAGCGGTCGCGCAGGCTGACGTGACTCTCGACCATCAGCGCGCCGGCCCCCGCGAAGTCGCCGGCTTCGATCGCCTCGCAGAAGTCGCGGACGCGCTGGTTCTCGGTCACCACGTGCACGGCGCGGTCGCGCACCACCGGGTCGGCAATGCGCTCGGCTGCAGCTCGGTCGGCGAACCGCAGGGGGCCGATCTCGCGCTCGGCGGCGGCGCACTCGGCCACACGCTCTGCGTAGGGGCTGCCGACGAGTGTGCGGTGGGCGATGAACTGCACCACCACATCCAGCCCGGCGGGCACCGGTACCGGGGTGACGGTGAGTTCGCCGCAGTCGATGAGGGTGGCGTGGTCGCGTCGTCCGGCGGCGATGCACAGCTGGTCCATGATGCCGCTCGGCACACCAGAGGCCCGGTTCTCGGCCCGCTGGCACAGTTGGGCGAGCTGCAGCGGTGTGCCGCGGTGCCCCAGCGCCAGGGCGACAGCCACCTCGAGTGCTGCACTGCTCGACAGGCCCGCGCCGATGGGGATGGTGGTGCGCACCTCACCGCTGATGCCCTCGGTGGGGTGCAGTTCGGCGACGACGCCGGCGACGTAACGACCCCACGCGGGCTCGACCGCGGCGGGGTCGTCGATCGACAGCGGCAGGTGCACGGCCTCGGGTTCGTCGACGGAGGTGAGCTCCACCCGGTCGGACGTGGTGTAGCTGATCTCGGTCCAGCGATCGATGGTCATCGGCAGCACCAGACCGCCGGTGTAATCGGTGTGGTCGCCGATCAGGTTCACTCGCCCGGGGGCGATGACGGTTCGCGTGCTTCCGGTCATGGCGTCGCGGTGCCCGGGTGACTCAGTGGAGGCCGAGGGCGGTGCTGAATCGAGCGAGCGAGTCGAGGTCGAACGGCGCGCGCAGGGCGATGTTCACCTGGTCGGCGCCTGCCTCGACGTACTGCCCGATGCGGTCGATGATCTCGTCGTCGCTGCCCGACAGCACGCCCGGCCGCACCATCGGTGCCAGGGCGCCGAACTGACCCACCAGGCTCTCTTCGCTGTAGGCCAGACCGAGGTTGACGGCCCGCTTGATGTCGCCGGGGTCGCGGCCCACGGCGGCGCAGTGCTCGTTCAGTACGGCCTGCTTGTGGGCGAATGCCTCCGGGGCGATGAACGGAACGTTCCATCCGTCGGCGTACCGGGCGGCGATGCGCAGTGTGCGCTTCTCGCCGCCACCACCCACCCAGATGGGCAGCTTCGCCTGCACGGGCCGGGGCTCGTTGCGGGCCTCGTGCAACGAGAAGTGAGCACCCTCGAAGGTGGTGACGTCGTCGTGCAGCAGGCCGCGGATGCACTGGATGCCTTCCTCGAGCTGATCCATGCGGGTCTTCACGTCGGGGAACTCGATGCCGTAGGCGTTGTACTCGACCACGGCCCAGCCGGCACCGATGCCCATGTCGGCGCGTCCACCCGAGAGCTGGTCGATGGCCGTGATCGCCTTGGCCAGCACGGCCGGATGGCGGTAGCCGATGGAGTAGACGAGCGAACCGACCCGCACCTTGCTGGTGCTGCAGGCCAGCGCAGCATGCATCGCGACGGCCTCGAGGCACGCCGCGTCGTCGGCCTTGCCGGTGGCCCCGTAGAAGTGGTCCCAGATCGAGATCCACCCGAACCCGAGGTCTTCGATGGTGCGCCACACGCTGCGCAATTCGTCGGCGGTGGTGTGCTGCAACCCGGTGTGAACTCCGAACACGGTCATGCTGTGACGGTAGTCTGCGGCCATGCCTCGCGCCCTCGTCTCCACCGGTATCGAACTCGAGTACGACACGTTCGGTTCGCCCGACGATCCGGCCCTGCTGCTGGTGATGGGCTTCACCGCACAGATGATCTCGTGGGAGGAAGAGTTCTGCCGGCTGTTGGCCGACGGCGGTCTGCACGTCATCCGCTTCGACAACCGCGACTGCGGGTTGTCGAGCAAGCTCGACGGGGTCGAGGTCGACAGCGGTGCGGCCATGGCAGCAGCGTTCGGCGGTGGCGAGATGCCGCCGGTGCCCTACACCCTCAGCGACATGGCGGCCGATGCCGTGGGTCTCCTCGACGTCTTGGGCATCGAGAAGGCGCACATCATGGGCGCGTCGATGGGCGGCATGATCGTCCAGACCATCGCCATCGAGCACCCGCACCGCTGCCACAGCATGACGTCGGTGATGAGCACGGTGGGCGACATCAACTACGGACAGGCAGCGCCCGAGGCCATGACGGCACTGTTGGCGCCGCCGCCCGCATCGCGCGACGAGTACATCGCCTCCGCGCCGAACTGGATGACCTGGCACTCGAAGAAGTACCGCGACGAGGCCCGCACCAAAGAGCAGGCGGCCATCGGCTACGACCGGTCGTTCTACCCCGAGGGCTCGCCGCGTCAGTTGGCCGCCATCATGGCCAGCGGCGACCGATCGGCCCGCCTGGCCGAACTCGCCGTGCCCACGCTCGTCATTCACGGCCGCGACGACACGCTCATCACGCCGTCGGGCGGTCTGCGCACGGCCGAACTCATCCCCGGTGCGCACCTGCTGTTCATGGCCGACATGGGCCACGACATGCCGCAGCCGCTGTGGCCGGTGCTCACCGACGCCATCATCTCGCACACTCGCGCTGCTGTCGCCTGAGCCCCGGCGGCGCGCCGTGTGCTAGGTATTCGGCCATGGCTGGACCGCTCACTGGATATCGGATCATCGAGATCGCCGGCATCGGCCCGGGCCCGTTCGCAGCGATGATGCTCGCCGACATGGGTGCCGAGGTCATCCGTGTCGAGCGGGCGCAGAGCGTGCGCGGTCCGGCACCCGACACGCCCCACTACGACGTCATGCTGCGTGGTCGGCGCAACATCGCTGTCGACCTCAAGCACCCCGATGGTGTCGCCACGCTGCTCGACCTCGTCGAACGGGCCGATGCCCTCATCGAGGGCTTCCGCCCCGGTGTGATGGAGCGCCTCGGTGTGGGGCCCGAGGTGTGCTTGGCCCGTAACCCCAAGCTGGTGTTCGGCCGGATGACCGGCTGGGGCCAGGAGGGCATGTACGCCCAGGCCGCCGGCCACGACATCAACTACATCGCGCTGGCCGGCGCACTGGCGCACTTCGGCCGCCGCGACGACGCCCCCGTGCCGCCGCTCAACATGGTGGGCGACTTCGGTGGGGGCGGCATGTTCCTCGCCTACGGCGTGGTGTGCGCACTGCTCGAGGCGCAGCGCAGCGGCACCGGCCAGGTGGTCGACACCGCCATGGTCGATGGCGCCGCCGTGCTGATGAGCATGTTCTGGGCCTTCAAGTCGATCGGCATGTTCGACGAGAACGCGCGCGGCACCAACCTGCTCGACACCGGCGCCCACTTCTACGACGTGTTCCGCTGCGCCGACGGCCAGTACGTGTCGATCGGCTCGATCGAGCCGCAGTTCTACGCCGAACTGATGCGCCTCACCGGCCTCGACGCCGACCCCGAGTTCGCCAAGCAGATGGACAAGGCCCAGTGGCCGCACCTCAAGCAGCGTCTCGGCGACGTGTTCGCCACCAAGACCCGCGCCGAGTGGTGCGCCATCATGGAAGCCACCGACGTGTGCTTCGCCCCGGTGCTCACCATGAGCGAAGCCGCCGAGCATCCACACAACGTGGAACGTGGCACGTTCATCGAGGTGGGCGGCATGCGCCAGCCGGCCCCGGCGCCGCGGTTCTCGCGCACGGTTCCCGCCGTCGAGCGCCCGCCGGCACACGCCGGCCAGCACACCCGCGAGGTGCTCGCCGACTGGGGTATCGCCGCCGATCGGGTCGACGCCCTCGTGGCCAGCGGTGCCGTCGCCGACGCCTGATGGGAACGCTCGTCTGTTTCCACGCCCACCCCGACGACGAGTCGATCTCGACGGGAGGCAGCATCGCCCGGGCCAGCGCCGAGGGCCATCGGGTGGTGCTGGTGGTGGCCACCAACGGCGATCACGGTGAGGTGCCCGACGACCTCGCGCCCGGCGAGACACTGGTCGATCGACGCAAGGCCGAGACGGCCCGCTCGGCCGAGGTGCTGGGCGTGCATCGGCTCGTGTGGCTCGGCTACGCCGACAGCGGCATGACCGGCTGGCCGCAGAACGAGCACCCCGAAGCCTTCTGGCAGGCCACTGTCGACGACGCCGCCGAGCGGTTGGCCGCTGTGCTGCGCGAGGAAGCAGCCGATGTGCTCACCGTGTACGACTGGCACGGCAACTACGGGCACCCCGACCACATCCAGGTGCACCGGGTGGGCCACCGGGCAGCGGAGTTGGCGGGCACACCCCGGGTGTTCGAGGCGACGATGAACCGCGACCACATCGTGCGGATGATGGCGATGGCTCGCGAGATGGGCCTGGGCGACGGTGCTGCCGGACCGGAGGACGACTTCGACCCCGCAGGGCCGGCCGACGACGGCAACCCGTTCGGGATGAGCGAGGACGAGCTCACCCACGCGGTGGAGGTGGCCGAATGGCTGCACTTGAAGCGGGCCTCGATGCGATGCCACAGCAGCCAGATCAGCGACTCGTCGTTCTTCCTGGAGATGCCCGACGAGGCGTTCGCCGGTTCGTTCGGCACCGAGTGGTTCATCGAGCGGGGGGCCGAACCCGGCCTGCGCACCGGCTGGCTGTTCGAGTGACCCGCCTGCATCTGGTGCGCCACGGCCGAGCTGCCGCCGGGTGGGACACCGATCCCGACCCCGGGCTCGACGACCTCGGCCGCGGCCAGGCAGCCGAGGCGGCCGCCACCCTGGCTGCGCTGGCGCCGTGCGCGCTGGTGAGCAGCCCGCTGCGCCGCTGCCAGGAGACGGCGGCGCCGCTGGCCGAGCGGTGGGCGAGCGCGGTGACCATCGAGCCACGTGTCGCCGAGATCCCGTCGCCCGAAGGTGTGCCGATGGGGGAGCGCGTCGACTGGTTGCGGGCGGCGATGCAGGGCACCTGGGCCGACCTCGGACCGCGGTACACCACGTTCCGCGACGGCATCGTCGGTGCGCTCGCCGAGCTGCCCACCGACACGGTGGTGTTCAGCCACTTCGTGGCCATCAACGCAGTCATTGGTGCAGCACTCGGCGACGACCGCCTCGTCATCCGCAGTCTCGACAACTGCTCGATCACCGTGGTCGAGATGGTGCCCGGCGCCGGCGTGCGCCTGCTGTCGGGCGGCCACGAAGCCGACACCCTCATCCGCTGACCTGCGCCGTTGCGGCGGGTGCCGTCTGCGCCGTCACGCGGGGTGGCAGACTGACCGCATGACGGTGCGGATGGCGAACAGGTGGCGGGCGACCCCCGGGCGGCGTGTCGGCGCCGGTGCGGTACTGGTGCTGGCACTCGGTCTCGCCGCGGCGGCCTGCGGCCGAGAAAGCGACGACGCCGAGGTCACGCTGCCGCCCACATCGGCCACGGCTCCGGTAACTACCGGCACCACGGGGCCGGTCACTACGGCGGCGCCGGCCACCACCGTGGCCGACACGACGTCGACGTCGACCACGCAACCAGCCACCACCACGTCGACCACGCAACCAGCCACCACCACGTCGACCACCGTGCCACCGGGAGCGCAACTCGTGCTCGGCCAGGACCGTCTGGGCACCGCCATGTTCGGCGTCGAACCCGAGGCGGTCATCAGCTACGTGACGGCACTCCTCGGGCCACCCACCGCCGACAGCGGCTGGGCCGATCCGAACTCGGCGTTCGGTGTGTGCCCGGGTACCGAGGTGCGCGGCGTCACCTGGGGCGACCTGCTGTTGCTGTTCAGCGACGAGAGCGGGGTGGCCAGCGGTCGTCGCCACTTCTTCTCGTACACGCTCGGCCCGCCGTTCGGAGCGTCCATCACCCCGGCCGGCATGGCGACGCCCGAGGGCATCGCCGTGGGTTCCACCGTGGCCGATCTGAAGAGCGCCTTCCCGGGTGTGTACGTGTACGGCGGCGACGACGTGTTCGGCCCCTACTTCGTGGTGAACGAGAACCTCACCGGCTTCCTCACCGGCGACACCGATGCCGACACCGTGCAATCGGTCATCGGCGGCGTCACCTGCGGCGAGTAGCCGGCCCACCTGTCGCCACCCGGTGACGCGGTCGACGAAGGGGCTGCGCCGGGCGGCCCGGATGGGTACAGTGCGCATCCATGAAGCGCATGCTGCCCGTGTCGGAACTCGCCCGCGACTCCCGCTTCCAGCAGGTGACCGCCGAGGTCACCCTGTTCGACCCACGGAACCTCCATCCGGCAGCGCAGCAGAACAACCTGCTGCCGCACCTGCCGCGGTTCTCCGACAATGCCCGCGGCCTGATGCACGGCATCTTCGTGGGCGAGATCCAGGCGCTCGAGGGTGCCGGTCGTACGTGTTTCGACTTCACCACCGGCGACGGCCGCGACGAGGCGCCGTTCGGCCTGAAACTCGACATGGCCCGCCAGTGCTGGGACGAGGCGCGTCACGTCGAGATCAGCTGCAAGCTCAGCGAGCACATGGGTACCGAGATCGGCGAGTTCGCCGAGGGCACCACCCTGTACGAAGCGGCCTGCAACGCCGACCCGGTGCTGCGCCTCACCGGGGTGAACCGGGCGCTCGAGGGCCTGGCCATCGACGTGTTCAAGACGATGCGCGACTTCGGCACCACCCTGTCCGACCCGGTGCTGGCGTACTGCGAGGACTGGATGCTCGCCGATGAGGTGACGCACGTGAAGATGGGCAGCGACTGGCTGCGCCGCATCACGGCCAACGACCCGCAGCGCCAGAAGGACGCGCTCGAGTTCCAGAAGGCTGTCGACAAGTTGTTCAGCTTCGGCGGGTTCCGCGGCGAGCGCGACGAGAACCCGGTGCACCTGGCCCGGCACTTCCGCACCCTGGCGGGGTTCAGCGACGACGAGATCGACGAACTGGTCGTCATCTCCGCGCAGGCGTACGACGAGGCTGCCGCGCTCATCACCCAGGCGCAGGCGGCGATGTCGTCGTCGCCCAGCTGAGCCGGGGGTCGCGCTGGACGGCCAGTCGCTCTACGACCTGTACCACGTCGGACTGTGGGTGCAGGTCGGTGTCACCGCGTTCGTCGGAGCGTGGGCGCTGGCCGCGCACCGCGTCGAGCGGCTGAGCGGTCGGCCGCTGTGGGTAGCCACCGCCATCGCCTATCTGGTGGTGGTTCTGAACGTGTGCGCCGCCTCGGTGCTGAAGGCGCGCTACGACTGGGAGTTCCCAAAACTGCACATGCTGTACGAATTCAGTGGCATCGTGGCCATCGGCATCGTCTACTCGTACGGCCTGCAACTGAAGAGCCGCCGCCACCTCATCTACGGGGTGGGCAGCCTGTTCCTGATGGGCCTCGCACTGCGGGCCCTGTTCATGAGCTGAGGCGGGTGGGCCTCAGGCCAGCGAACTGTCGAGCTGATCGAGGAACTCGGTGAGCCGTGCCGGCAGGTGCGAGCCGAACTGCTCGTAGTGCGCCCGGATCTGCGGGATGGCCGACTTCCAGCCGTCGATGTCGACCGACAGCAGGGTCTCGAGGTCGTCGTTGGCCACACCGAGGCCGGTGGTGTCGAGTGCGCCGGGGGCGGGCAGCAGGCCGATGGGGGTGTCGACGGCGTCGGTGAGACCCGCCACCCGCTCGAACACCCACTTCAGCACGCGGCTGTTCTCGCCGTACCCGGGCCACAGGAACCGACCGTTGTCGTCGCGGCGGAACCAGTTGACGAAGAAGATCTTCGGCAGCTTCGACTCGTCGCTGTGGTTGCCGATGGCCAGCCAGTGGGCGAAGTAGTCGGCCATGTTGTAGCCGCAGAACGGCAGCATGGCCATCGGGTCGAAGCGCAGGTTGCCGACGGCGCCCTGCTGGGCGGCAGTGGTCTCGCTGGCCATGATGGAGCCGAGGAACACGCCGTGGTCCCAGCTGGTGGCCTGGGTGACCAGGGGCACCGTGGTGCGGCGGCGGCCGCCGAACAAGATGGCCGAGATGGGCACACCCGCCGGGTCTTCCCACTCTGCCGCCACCGAGGGGCACTGCGAGGCCGGGGCGGTGAAGCGGGCGTTGGGGTGGGCGGCCGGCGTGTCGACCTCGGGGGTCCACGTATTGCCGCGCCAGTCGGTGGCCCGCGCGGGTGCGTCGTCGCTCATGCCCTCCCACCAGACGTCGCCGTCGCTGGTGAGCGCGGTGTTGGTGAAGATCGAGTTGCCCCACAGGGTCTCCATCGCGTTGGCGTTGGTGTCGTAGCCGGTACCCGGGGCCACGCCGAAGAAGCCGGCTTCGGGGTTGATGGCGTAGAGGCGGCCATCGGCGCCGAACTTCATCCAGCAGATGTCGTCGCCGATGGTCTCGGCCTTCCAGCCCGGGATGGTGGGCACGAGCATGGCGAGGTTGGTCTTGCCGCAGGCCGACGGGAAGGCAGCTGCGATGTACTGCACCTCACCGGACGGGTTGGTGAGCTTGAGGATGAGCATGTGCTCGGCCAGCCAGCCGTCGTCGCGAGCCATCACCGAGGCGATGCGCAGCGCGAAGCACTTCTTGCCCAGCAGGGCGTTGCCGCCGTAGCCCGAGCCGAAGCTCATGATCTCGCGGGTCTCGGGGAAGTGGACGATGTACTTGTTGTCGGGGTTGCACGGCCACGCCACGTCGGCCTGGTCGGCGGCGAGGGGTGCGCCGACGGAGTGCACGCAGGGCACCCACTGGCTGTCGCCGAGCACGTCGAGCGCGCCCTGGCCCATACGGGTCATGATGCGCATGTTCACTGCCACGTAGGCCGAATCGGTGAGCTGCACACCGATGTGGGCGATGGGCGAGCCGAGCGGGCCCATGCTGAACGGCACGACGTACATCGTGCGGCCGCGCATGGCCCCGGCGTAGAGCTCCATCAACTCGGCACGCATCGTGGCCGGGTCGCGCCAGTTGTTGTTCGGGCCGGCGTCGGCCGGGTCGACCGAGCAGATGAAGGTGCGGTCCTCGACGCGGGCGACATCGCCCGGATCGCTGTGCGCCCAGTAGCTGTTGGGGCGCTTGGCCTCGTCGAGCTTGGTGAAGGTGCCGGCGTCGACCAATACCTGGCACAGCCGCTCGTACTCGTCGGCGCTGCCGTCGCACCAGTAGATGCTCTCGGGCTGCAGCACGGCCGCCCACTCGTCGACCCACTCCTGCAACCGGGAGTTCATCGTGGTGGCGCTCATCGGGGCTCCTTTCCGGTCGACACGCTTTGCGTCGCCGGGACGGGGGGTGGAGGTGGGGGAGATGAACGAAACGCCCGGCCTACTGGCCGGGCGTTCCCATGTCGCGCTCGCTGCCGAGACGCAAAGTGGTGGCACGTCCGTCGCCGTCGAGGTCGAACACGACCCGCTGGCCCTGACGCAGCATCCGGAAGATCGAACCCTCGAGCGCGTCGGCCGCCAGGTCGAACTCGCCGAGATCGGTGTCGCGCATCACGACGCCGGTACCCGTGGAGGGGTCGTACGACTTGATGACGCCCTGCACGGCTGCCTCAGCCGGCCTTGACGATCTTGCCGCTCTTGATGCAGCCGGTGCAGACGTACACCCGCTTGGGGGCGCCCTTCACGATGGCGCGCACACGCTGCACGTTGGGGTTCCAGCGGCGCTTGGTGCGCCGATGCGAGTGCGAGACCGACATGCCCCACGATGGGCCCTTGCCGCACACTTCACATACTGATGCCATGACTCGCCTTCTTTCCTGCGACCGAACTGCACGGGGCCGGGGCGACGAAGACGCGACGGCTGGCCGTAAAGCCAGAGAACTGTACCAGCGCCGTGTCGATCTTCCCCAAGCAAGCGCAGGCATCGTTCGATCGTTTCCGCCGATGGAGCCATTCCCTACAGTGAAGCCGTGGTCCACCTCGACGTGCTGTCCGCCTCCTCGCTGCGCGCCACCGTGGCGACGTTCTGCCACCTGCTCGGCCGGCACGCCGCCGCCATCGACCGGCTGAACGTCTACCCGGTGCCCGACGGCGACACGGGCACCAACATGGCGCGCACGCTCGACGCCGTGGTGGCCGAGCTCGAGCAGGCCGGTGACGACGCGCCCGACATGACGACGTGCTGCGCTGCCATCGCCCACGGCTCGCTGATGGGCGCCCGCGGCAACAGCGGTGTCATCCTCAGCCAGTTGCTGCGCGGGTTCACCGGGGTGCTCGCCGACGCCCCGCCCGACGGTGCCGGCCCGGTCCTCGTGGCACAGGCGCTGCGTGCCGCGGCACAGTCGGCCGTGCGTGCGGTGCAGCGGCCGGTCGAGGGCACCATCCTCACCGTGGCACGCGATGCCGCCGACGGTGCCGTTGCGGCGGCCGATGCAGGAGGAGCGCTCGCCGACGTCGTGCGTGTCGGGCGCGATGCAGGCCGGGCATCGCTGGCCCGCACGCCCGAACTGCTGCCGGTGCTGGCCGATGCCGGCGTGGTCGATGCCGGTGGTGCCGGCCTGCTGCTGTTGTTCGACGCGGCGCTGCACGTGGTGGCCGGCGAGCCGCTGCCCGACGTCCCGGTGGGCACGGGCACGGTGTCAGCCCTACTCACTGCGCCCCGTCCGACGGCCCAGAGCGGGCCCGGGTCCGAGTCCGACGTGGCGTCGCTGCGCTACGAGGTGATGTTCCTCATGCACCTCGCCGACGACCACATCGACGAGTTCCGCACCGCCTGGGCCCGCATCGGCGACTCCATCGTCGTCGTGGGTGGCGACGGGCTGTGGAACTGCCATGTGCACACCCTCGACGTGGGTGCCGCCATCGAGGTGGCACTCGACGCCGGGGGTCGTCCGCACCGCATCCGGGTCACCGACCTGTTCGACGAGGTGAGCGACGAGCACGCCCACCGCGAGGCCGAACTGCTCGGTCACCGAGTCGGCACCACGGCCACGTCGGTGCTGCCCGCGGTCACCTGTGCGGTGGTGGCGGTCGCCAGCGGCGACGGGCTCGTCGACCTGTTCGGCCAGTTGGGTGTGCAGGGTGTGGTGGCGGGCGGGCAGACCGTCAACCCCTCCACCGCCGAACTGCTGGCCGCGGTCGAGGCCGTGAACGCCGAGCAGGTGGTGGTGCTGCCCAACAACAAGAACATCGTCCCCGTCGCCGAGCAACTCGACGCGCTCACCGCTCGACGGGTGGTGGTGGTGCCCACCGCCTCGATGCCCGAGGCCCTCGCCGCACTCGTGGTGTACGACCCCGAGGCCGACGCGGCCACCAACGCCGACGAGATGGCCGCGGCCGCTGCATCGGTGGCGACGGGCGAGGTCACCCAGGCCGTGCGCGACAGCGCGTCGCCGTCGGGCCCCATCACCGCGGGCGACTGGATCGGCATCGTGCGCGGCGACGGCATCGCCGCGGTCAGCGGTTCGGTGGAGGGCGCCGCCGAGGCGTTGCTCGACCGACTGGTCACCGCCGACCGCGAACTGGTCACCGTGCTCACCGGTGCCGATGCCACTACTGCGCACACCGACGCACTGCTGGCCTGGCTCGATGAGCACCGGCCCGCGGTGCAGGTGGAGGTGCTCCGCGGAGGCCAGCCGCTGTACCCCTATCTCTTCGGTGTGGAATGAGCGAGCCCGCGGCCGGACCGCTCACCCTGCGCGACCTCGACGGCATCGCCGTGGCGCGCCTGCGCGGGGTGACCGAACGGAAGGTGGCCGCACTGGCCCAGGTGGGTATCACCAGCGTGCTCGACCTGCTCACCTTCTATCCGCGGCGCTGGGTCGACCGCACCGATGAGGCGCACATCAGCGATCTCCAACCCGGTCGCGAGGCGCTCGTGCTGGTCACGGTGCGGAGCCTCACCAAGCGCGTCACCCGCAACCGCAAGACCATGATCAACGTCGTCGTCGGCGACGGCAGCGGGCGGATGACCGTGTCGTTCTTCAACCAGCCGTGGCGCGAGCGGCAATTCGTGGAGGGGCTGAACGTGGCGCTGTTCGGCAAGGCCGAGGTGTTCCGCGGCAGCCTGCAGATGACCAACCCGATCGTCGACCTCATCGGCGACCGCACCGGTCGCATCGTGCCCATCTACCCGCAGAGCGAGAAGGTGGCCCTCACCACGTGGGAGGTGGCCGGCTTCATCGAGAATGCGCTCGAGCGGTGCTCGGCGCGAGGCATCGCCGACCCGGTGCCGTGGGAGGTGCGACGCGAACTCGGCCTGCTCGACCGCACCGACGCACTGCGGCTCATCCACCTGCCCGAGTCGATGGCCGACCAGGCCAGGGCGCGGCGGCGACTGGCGTTCGACGAACTGCTGCGCGTGCAGACCGTGCTGGTGGCACGGAAGCGGGCGCTCGAGCATGAGGCGAAGGGAATCGTGCACACGGTGGAGGGCGAGCTGGTCGGCCGACTGCGCAGCGCGCTGCCGTACTCGCTCACCGGCGCCCAGGAGCGGGTGATCGTCGAGATCGAGCGCGACCTCGCCAAACCGTCGCCCATGCACCGACTGCTGCAGGGCGATGTGGGCGCGGGCAAGACGCTGGTAGCGGTCAGCGCCATGCTCGTCGCCGTGCAAGGCGGTCACCAGGCCGCGCTGATGGCACCCACCGAGGTGCTGGCCGAGCAGCACGCCGCCGGGGTGCGCCGCCTGCTCGACGGGGTCACCGTGCCCGACCCCGGCAACCTGTTCGGCGACCGGCCGCTGCGGGTGGAGCTGCTCACCAACCGGATCACCGGTGCCGACCGGCGCGAGGTGCTCGGTGGCATCGCCGACGGGTCGGTCGACATCGCCATCGGCACCCATGCGCTCATCCAGGACAAGGTGGCGTTCCACAGCCTCGGTCTGGTGGTGGTCGACGAGCAGCACCGGTTCGGCGTCGAGCAACGCGCCGCGCTGCGCGACAAGGCCGTTGGCGGCTCGGTGCCCGATGTGCTCGTGATGACGGCCACGCCCATCCCGCGCACCGCCGCGATGACGGTGTACGGCGACCTCGACGTGAGCGTGCTCGACGAACTGCCACCCGGGCGCACGCCCATCACCACGAAGTGGGCGAACGGCCCGCTCGACGAGGCCGCGGTGTGGGCCGACGTGCGCGCCGAGGTGGAGGCCGGGCGCCAGGCCTACGTGGTGTGCCCGCTCATCGGCGAGAGCGAGAAACTCGAGCTCGCCAGCGCGGAGGAGACGTTCGAGCAGTTGCAGGGCGGCGAGCTGTACGGCCTGCGCATCGCGTTGCTGCACGGCCGCATGCCTGCTGTCGAGAAGGAGTCGGTGATGGACCGGTTCCGCCGCCACGAACTCGACGTGCTCGTGGCCACCACGGTCATCGAGGTGGGCGTCGACGTGCCGAACGCCACCATCATGGTCATCCTCGACGCCGACCGGTTCGGCATCGCTCAGCTGCACCAGCTGCGCGGTCGAGTGGGTCGAGGGGTGCACGCGTCGCGGTGCTGGCTCGTCACCCAACCGCCCGACGAGGGCGCGGCCGAGGGCAATCCGCGCGTCGAGGCACTGGTGGCCACCACCGACGGGTTCGAGCTGGCCGAGGTCGACCTCGACCTGCGTGGGGAGGGCACCATCATGAGCACGGCCCAGAAGGGCCGCAGCGATCTGCGGCTCGCCTCGCTGCGGCGCGACCGCGAGTTGGTGGGCCATGCGCGGGCCGCTGCGTTCGACCTGGTGGGCGACGATCCGTCGTTGGCCCGGCAGCCGGTGCTGGCCGACGAGTTGGCGCTGCTGTTCAGCAGCGAGGACGAGGAGTTCCTCTTCAAGAGCTGAACGGTGGCACCGATACGGGCGGCGGCGTTGCCGGGTCCGTGCCGTCGCGGTCGCTACTGTGCCCCCGATGGGTGCTCGACCGACGACCCGACTGGCGTCTCGTAGATCCGCGCCAGGCACGCTGCCCGCTGCGGCCCGGCACCTGCTGATGGTCTTGCCGACGGGCGACGACTGGTGTGCTGCGACCGGCAGCGACCTGGCGGCGGCGACGTTGTCCCGTCGTGGCAAGCAGGCAGCCGATCTGGCCACCACGGTCGTCGCCGTGCAGTTGGCCGGTGGCGCACTGGCATCGTGGGTGCGCATCGACCCGTCGGCGTCCACGTTCGAGCGGCACACCGCGTTGCGCAAGGCGCTCGCGCCGCTGCTGGCCGAGCAGCCGACCCGACTCGACGTGGTGCTGTGGGGCGACGAACCGTGGCGCCGATCGGTGGCACCCGATGCGGCCTACGTCGCTGCGGTGAATGCGCCTGCCATGCCCAGTCGCAAGCGCAGCGACGGCCCGGTCAGCGTCGAGCAGGTGGTGGTGCACGGTGCACCCGATGCCGCCGCCGTGGTGGCGGCCGGCCATGTGGCGGCGGGCAACGTGCTGTGCCGCCAACTCACCGTCGAGCCCGCCAACGTGGTCACACCCGCCGCGTACCGCGCCGAACTGCGCGAACTGGCCGCAGCGAACGGCTGGACTCTTCGTGAGTGGAACCGGGCCCGACTCGAACGGATGGGTGCCGGTGCGTTCACGGCCGTGGCACGCGGCAGCGACCACGGCGACGCCGCCGTGGTGCGCCTCACCTACGACGGTCGGCCGCGTGGCCGGGGTCCGTCTGTGGCGCTCGTGGGCAAGGGCCTCTGCTACGACACCGGCGGCCACACTCTGAAGACGGGCACGTCGATGTTCGACATGCACCACGACATGAACGGCTCGGCCGTCGCTGTCGGTGCACTGCTGGCGGCGACGCGGTCGAAGCTGCCGGTGCGCATCGACGCCTGGCTGGCCATCGCCCAGAACCATCTGTCGCCCACGGCGTACACCCCGAACGAGGTGGTCACCGCGCTGAACGGCACCACCATCGAGGTCACCGACACCGACGCCGAGGGGCGCATGGTGCTGGCCGACACCCTCACCATGGCCGCCCGCGAGCAGCCCGACCTGATCGTCGACTTCGCCACCCTCACCGGTGCGATGTGGACCGCCGTGGGGTCGCGCATGAGCGGTGTGCTGAGCAACCGCGACGAGTGGGCCCAGCGGGCGGTGGCTCTCGGTGCCACGGTGGGCGAGCGGTTGGTCGCCTTCCCGTTGCCCGCCGACTACGACGAGTCGCTCGAGTCGAAGGTGGCCGACGTGAAGCAGTGCGACCACACCACCGGCAAGGCCGACCACATCCTCGCCGGGCGTTTCCTCGGCCGGTTCGTCGACGACCGGCCGTGGGTGCACATCGACCTCTCGTCGGTCGCGCACACGGGCGGCCTCGGCGCCGTGGCGCACGACGTGAACGGCACCGGCGTGGCGTGGGCCGTGGCGGCGCTGCGCCACCTCATCGACCATCACGGAGACTGACGATGCGACACCGATTCCTGACAGCGACTGGCCTGGTGATCGTGGCGTCGGCGGTGCTGGCCGCCTGCAGCACCGACCTCGACACCAAGGGGGAGCACGGCGGCGACCCCACCGAACCCGGCGCCCTCGTGCTGAACGCCGACGGCTCGAACGAGCAGTACAGCGGTGTGGCGATGCTGCGCGGCGCCAGCGCATGCACCGGGTTCCTGGTCGACACCGGTGTCGCCACGGCACCGGCCACGCTGCTCACCAACGGTCACTGCGTGGGCATCTTCGACTCCACCAGGGTGATGGTCGACGACTCGTCGGTCACCACGTCGGTCGTGTTCAACGCCTTCGCCGACACCCAGGAGCAGGCGATCAGGACGCAGGCGCCCGCGGTGCGCTGGGCCACGATGCGCGGCACCGACCTGGCTGTGCTGGAACTCGACGAGACCCTGGGCGATCTGCAGGCGAGGGGAGTGCGGGCCTATCGCCTCGCCCCTCCTGCGGCGACGGGCGAGCAGATCACGGTGATCGGCGCGCCGGTATCGGGTGTGGAGCCCGAGGAGGTGTTCCTCCGCCGCGTCGACTGCCGGGTGCTGCGCGACGCCACCCGCCTGCTCGAGTGGCGCTGGATCTGGGACGCCGCCCAGCCCAACAGCTGCCGAGGCATCCTCGGCGGCAACTCGGGCTCACCGGTGTTCGATGCAGCGGGCGATGTGGTCGGCATCATCAACACCACCACCATTGCCGCACCGCTGGGTGGCGACTGCGACCTCGGCCGACCGTGCGAGATCGGTCCCGACGGTCCGGTGCAGCAGGCCGACACGAGCTACGCCCAGCCGGTCGACGGCGTGCTCGACTGCCTGGTCGACGGCCGGTTCCAGCTCGGTGGCGCGTGCCCGTTCGAGCGGGGCGACCCGATCACCGTGTCGCAACTGCAGCGTTACGGGCAGTCGCCCTGGGCATGGAATGCCGAGGTGACGGCACCGATGGTCGACGAGGTGGTGGTGAAGGTCGGCCCGATCGGGACGACCGACTGCCGCGTGGCCGATGGCTACGGGGCACCGCAGGCACCGGCGCTGTTCGACGGGTCGATGCCCGACGCGGACGGTACCGAGGTGGTGTGTGTGGCCGGGGTCGGGGCCGACGGGAAGCCGCAGCTCGGCGCAGCAGGTTTCGCCGTGGCGGCCACCGACACCCTGCCGCCCACGGCGCCCATCGAACTGGCCATCAACGGCGATCCCGAGTGGGGCTATCTGGTCGAGCCGATCTTCAATCCGCCGGATCTCAGCGACTACCTGCTCTCGTCCGGCGCCGAGGGCACGGTCGACTGCACCGACGAGAGCGCCTACGCGCCGTACCGCCGGGTGCCCCTGAACCTGTTCCCCGAGGACCTGCCGGCGACCGTGTGCGTGATCGGGTTCGACAACGCTCGCAACCGCACCGATCCGGTCGAGTTCCGGGTGCCGTGACTCCGGGGCGGGCGGCGCGCAAAGGCCCGCACACGTCATCGGGTCAGTCGTCGTCGGTGAGTTCGAGGTCCCAGCGGTCGCGGCAGTCCTCGCACCGGTAGGCCACGATGTCGCCCACTTCCCACGCACCGTCCTCGGGTGGGTGGGTGAGCAGGAAGCAGCGTCCGCCACAGTCGACGCACACGATCTGGGCAGCGGGAACCGGCATGCCCCCAGTCTGCCGGGCGGCGAGGCCCGTGGGGTGCCGGTAGCCTCGGCGTGATGCGAGTGGTGGCAGGCGAGTTCCGTGGGCGTCGATTGGTGGCGCCGGAGGGCGACACCACCCGACCCACCACCGACATGGTGCGCGAAGCGGTGTTCAACTCGCTGGCGTCGATGGGCATCGTCGACGGGGCCGAGGTCATCGACCTGTTCGCCGGGTCGGGTGCGCTGGGTATCGAGGCGCTCTCTCGCGGTGCGGCGCACTGCACGTTCGTCGAACGCGACCGGTCGGCACTGGCGGCACTGCGCACGAACCTCGACACGTTGGGGTTGCGCGAGCGTGCGACGGTTGCGCAGAGCGATGCGGTCGCCTGGTCCACGGCGCCACGCCAGGCCGATCTCGCGCTCATCGACCCGCCGTACGCCTTCGCCGACTGGGAGCATCTGCTCGGCCTGGTGCAGGCGGCCTACGCGATGTGCGAGGCGGCGGCCGAGGTGCCCGCTCCGGCGGGGTGGACGAGCCTGCGGGTGCGTCGCTACGGACGCACCACGGTCACCCTGCTCTCGCGCGACACCCCCGACGACTAGCCTGCAGCCCGCATGGCGACCGTTCTGTACCCGGGGAGTTTCGACCCGATCCACCTCGGGCATCTCGACGTCATCGAGCAGGCGGCCCAACTGTTCGGCACAGTGGTCGTCACCACGATGCACAACCCGTCGAAGCCGAGCGGTCTGTTCTCGCTCGACGAGCGGATGGCCATGATCGACGAGTGCGTGGCACCGATGCGTGGCGCCGGTCGATCCGTTCGGGTCGAGGCGTTCCCCGGTCTCGCCATCGACGCAGCCAAGGCACTCGGCGCCGACTTCATCGTGAAGGGCCTGCGCACCGCTGGCGACCTCGAGGTCGAGCAGCAGATGGCCCACACCAACTTCACGGCCTCCGGTGTGCGCACCGTGTACGTCCCCTGCAGCCCCGACCGCGGCTTCATCAGTAGCCGCTTCATCCGCGAGATCGCGCAGTACGGTGGCGACGTGAGCGCGATGGTGCCGCCCTCGGTGCTCTCCCACCTCCAGCGAGTGAGCCCCCCACGATGACCTACGACGACCAGTACGACGACGACTACGACGAGCTCGACGACTCCGATGCATTCGTGGTCTCCACCCAGGGGTACGTGGGCGACGCCGATCAGTTGCTGCGCCGGGCCATCGACATCATCGCCACGGCGCCCACCATGCCGCTGTCGTCGTCGCCACGCATCGATCGCGACGAGATCATCGAACTGCTCGAAGAGGCCCTGCACCGCCTGCCCGAAGAGGTTCGCCAGGCGCGGTGGATGATCAAGGAGCGTCAGGAGTTCGTGGCCAAGACCCGCCGCGAAGCCGACGAGTTGCTCGAGGCCGCCCGCGTGCAGGCCGAACGCATGGTGCAGCGCACCGAGGTGGTGCGCGCCGCCGAGCAGCGGGCCCGGCAGTTGAACGAGGCGGCAGAAGCCGACGCCCGTCGACTGCGGTTGCAGACAGAGGACTTCCTCGATCAGCGTCTCGGCAGTTTCGAGATCCTGCTCGACCGGTTGAACAAGACGGTGCAGGCCGGCCGTCAGAAGCTGGCCATCGGCGCCCATCACGACGAGGTCGAGGCCGAACGGGCCGACGACCCCACCAAGGGATTCTTCGACCAGGACCGCTGAGCGATCGCGGGGTGGTTCCCGCGCCGGTAGCGTTGCGGGCCATGCATCCAGCCCTGCGCGTGAACGCGATCGAGTTGTTGCGCCGCCCCGGCTCGGAGCGGCCGGTCGACGTCGACACCACCGTCGCCGATCTCGGTATCGACGACGAGCGCTTCCTCGCGTCGGATCCGGTGCACGTGGCGTTGCGGCTCGAGGCGCTCACCGACGGGGTGGTGGTGAGCGGTGTGGTGCACGGCACCTGGCACGGCACGTGCCGGCGGTGCGCCAACCCGGCGCAGGGTCCGCTCGACTGCGAGGTGCACGAGTTGTACCAGCGGGTGGTCACCGATCCGGATGCCTTCGAGTTGGGCGATCTGCTCGACCTCGAGCCGATGGTGCGTGAGGTCCTGGTGCTCGATGCCCCGCTCGTGCCCCTCTGTACAGCCGACTGCCAGGGGTTGTGCCCCAATTGCGGCGTCGACCGCAACGTCGAGACCTGCAGCTGCGACACCACCGTGGCCGACCCCCGCTGGTCGGCCCTCGACCAGTTGCGCGACCGTCTCGACGACTGACCCGAGGCTGTTCGGCTGCCAGGTGGCTGTTTCGCCTCGCGGCGGCTAACCTAACGCAGCCCATTTCGCCCAGGGAGTTGCACCGTGGCCGTCCCCAAGAAGAAGAAGTCGAAGATGAAGACGCGCAGCCATCGTGCTGGCGCGTGGAAGCTCGCGGCCCCGGCTCGCAGCGTGTGCCCCCGGTGCGGTTCGGCCAAGTTGCCGCACACCGTGTGCCCGTCGTGCGGCTGGTACAAGGACCGCGTCGCCGTCGACGTCGGCTGACGAGCGAAGCGCACTGCGCATGCTCCCCATCGCGGTCGATGCCATGG
>JBIIDH010000048.1:0-26049 GCA_044238435.1 Ilumatobacteraceae bacterium
CGGTTTCGAGGAGTCGTCGAAGATCCTTCGCACCATGGTCGAGAACGGCGCCGGTCCTCGTGACATCGCCGTCTACGGCTGCGATGGCAACATCGGCAACGGCCTCGGCGAAAGCTACGACGCCGGCGAGTGATCCCTCGGATCGCTGATCGGTAGTCACCGTTCCAGCAAAGGGCCCCGGGCACATGCCCGGGGCCCTTTCGCATGTGCAGGTGCGTCAGAATGAGGCGGTGCAGGTGACGCGACCGCGACGACTCCGCTTCCTCGCCGCGGTCGGCCTGGTTGCCGGAGCGACCGTCGGCCTCACCGCCTGCGATCCGGGCCACCCGTTCGTCGACATCCAGGTGAAGGTGTTCTCCGACGGCGACGGCACCGCATCGGTGGAGGTGGCCGCGGTCGCCCCCGACGACCGCCCGTTCGACGAACAGGCCTTCGCCGAGGCGATGGTGGCGGCACTCGCCATCGGCGAGCCGACCGGACCGGCCACCGAGCCCATCGATCCGTACGGCACCGCCCCCTCGTTCCGAGTCGATGACGTCGACCGGGGAGGGATCACGATCGCCCTGCCCACCGTGCTCGCAGTGGCCGACGCTGCCGGTTTCCCGGCCGATGTGTCGACGTTCGTGTCGTTGTGCACCTCGGTGCGTTCCGGGCGCGCCAGCGGCACCGACGTCACCATCGTCCATCTCGACACCTGCGCCATCTGGGACAGCGCCGATGCACTCTCCCTCGGCGTCGACAACGCCGAGGCGCGTGTGACGTTCGAGCCGCGCCAGACCCCGGCGCGTTCGTCGTCTGCCTACGTCGCCGTGGTCCTGCTCGTCGGCATCGCCAGCGCGATCGTCGCGCTCCGCACCCGCCAGCGACGACGCGCCGCACTGGCGGTCGGAGTGTGCATCGTCTCAATGGTGGTGTCGGTCGGGGTGGCCACCATTGCCTTCGTCTGGGCGATACGCCTGAACGACCCATGGCCCGACACGGGGCAGGTGTTCGACCGCGACCTGGCGCGCAGCAGCCTGGTGCTGGCCGTCATCACCGTGGTGGGCGGGGTGCTGGTGCCGGCTGTGTTGCTGCTGAGCCGGTGGCTCAGCCGCCGCCGGTCGCGCGTGTGAGGGTGCCCAGGTAGAGACCGATCACATTCGGGTCGGCCAACAGGTCGCGGCCGGTACCGGTGTAGGCGTTGGTGCCCTGGTCGAGCACGTACCCGCGGTCGACCACCTGCAGACAACGCCGCGCATTCTGCTCGACCATCAAGATGGCGACGCCCGACCGATTGATGGTGCGACAGTTGATGAACACCTCGTCCTGCAGCATGGGCGACAGGCCGGCCGACGGTTCGTCGAGCAGCAGCACCTTAGGGTCGAGCATCAGCGCCCGACCCATCGCCACCATCTGCCGCTCGCCGCCCGACAGGGCACCGGCACGCTGGCCAGCACGGCTGGCGAGCTTCGGGAACATCTCCGCCACGTAGGCGAATCGCTCGTCGAACAACTTGGGCTTCAGGTAACAGCCCATCTCGAGGTTCTCGCGCACCGTCAGACTCGGGAACACGTTGCGGGTCTGCGGCACGAATCCCACGCCGCGCTCGACGAGCTCGTGGGCCTTGCGACCGGTGATGTCTTCACCGTTCAGGGCCACGGTGCCCGCCTGGATGCGCAACTGGCCGAGGATGGCCTTCAGCAGCGTGCTCTTGCCGGCGCCGTTGGGCCCGATGATGCCCACGAACTCGCCGGGGCCCACCACCAGATCGCAGCCGTTGAGGATGTTCACGTCGGGCGTGTAGCCCCCGATGATTCCGACGACGTCGATGACGTTCTGTGCTGAAGTGGCCGTGTCGCTCATGACTCGATCCCGATGTCGGTGTTCTGGTGGGAGCCGAGGTAGGCATCGATGACGGCCTGATTGGCGCCGATGACCGCAGGCGGGCCCTCGGCGATGATGCGCCCTTCGGCCATGACGATGACCCAGTCGCTGATCTCGTGCACCATGTCCATGTCGTGCTCGACGAACAGCACCGTACGGCCCTCGTCTTTCAGGCTGCGGATGTGCTCGAGCAGGCTCTGCTTCAGCGCCGGGTTCACACCAGCCATCGGCTCGTCGAGCATGATCATCGTCGGCTCCACCATCAGCGCCCGGGCCATCTCGAGCAGTTTGCGCTGACCGCCCGACAGCGACCCGGCGTACTCGTTGCGCATGTGGTCGAGTTTGAACCGCTGCAGCAGCCCTTCGGCGCGAGCCGTATTGGCATCCTCCTCGGCCTTCCACAGCCATTTGAACGGGGCGGCCCAGAGGCGCTCGCCCTTCTGGCTGTGCGCACCGAGTCGCATGTTCTCGATGACGTGCATGCGGGTGAGGCTCTTGGTGAGCTGGAAGGTGCGAACCATACCCATGCGGGCGGCCTTGTGCGGCGCCACCCCCCGCATCGGCGTGCCGTTGAAGGTCCACTGCCCTTCGTCGGCTTCGTCGAAGCCGGTGAGCAGGTTGAAGAACGTGGTCTTACCGGCGCCGTTCGGGCCGATCAGCGCCGTGATGGTGTTGCGCTGGATCTCGACGTGGTCGACGTCGACGGCCACCAGGCCACCGAACCGCCGCTGCACGCCGTCGGCCACCAGGATGGGATCGGGCTTGTGCGCGCCGGGCTCGAACGCGATCGGCTCCGGCTCGGTGACCGGCGCGCCAGAGGTTGCATCACTTGACATCGAACGCCTGCTCCTCTCGGTTGCCGAGGATTCCCTGCGGACGGAAGATCACCAGCAGCACCAGGCCGAGGCCGATGAGCAACCAGCGGGTGAAGCTGTAGTTGTTGGCGCTGATGAACCACTCGGGCAGCTTCCAACCCTTGTCGTCGGTGAGCTGACTGAGCAGGTTGTCGGTGAAGGAGATGATGAACCAGAAGATCACCGAACCGATGATGGGGCCCACCACCTTGCCCACCCCGCCCAGCACCAAGATGGCGTAGGCGAAGAACGTGGCCTGGGTCTGGAACGTGGTGGGGTTGGCGTTCTGGTTGCCCACCGCCAGCACCACACCACCGATGGCACCGAGCACACCGCCGAGCACCAGGCTGATCATCTTGTAGGCGAACACGTTCTTGCCCAGGCTGCGGGCGGCATCTTCGTCTTCGCGGATGCTGCGCAGCACACGGCCCCACGGGCTGCGGATGAGCGCCCACACGACGAGTGCCACCACGGCGATGATGGCCCAGCCGCAGATGATGGCCCACAGGTCGTAGTTCGACATCTTGGCCTTCCAGAGGAAGAACTGGGCCTTCTCGAACGGGATGGTGCTGCGGAAGTCGTCGGTGAACTTGGTGATGCCGTCGGTGCCGCCGAGCTGGCCGGTCCACCGGGGCGTCGAGACGATGAGCCGCAGGATCTCGGCGGCCGCAATGGTGACGATGGCCAGATAGTCGGAGCGCAGGCGCAGGGTGGGAACACCCAGCATGAGCGCGAAGATGGCGGCCACCACGGGCACCAGGGGCAGCGCGGCCCACAGGCTCCAGTCGTGGATACCGACCGGAATGGCCACCGCATACGCGCCGAGCAGGCAGAAGCCCGCCTGGCCGAAGTTCAGCAGACCCGTGTAGCCGAAGTGGATGTTCAGGCCCATCGCCGCCAGGGCGTAGCCGATCGCGTTCACGCCGATGGCGGCGTAGAGCGCATTGGAGATGATCGCCGACCAGCTCATCCGACTCGCTCCTTCTTGCCGAGAATGCCCTGTGGTCGCACCAGGAGGATGACGATGAGCGCACCGAGCGCACCGATGTACTTCAGATCGGTGAAGTCGCTGAACCACCAGGCCCAGAGCTGCACGAACAGGCCCACCACCAGCGAGCCCACCAGAGCGCCGAACGGACGACCGAGGCCACCGAGGGTGATGGCGGCGAACATCAGCAGCAGCAGGCGGCTACCCATGTTCCACTGCACCTGTTCGTCGAGGCCGAACAGCACACCGCCGAGGCCGGCGAGCGCACCGCCCAGCACCCACACGAACAGGATGATCCGGTCGGTGTTGATGCCAGTGGCCGACGACAGGTCGGGGTTGTCGCTCACCGCCCGGATGGCCTTGCCGGTGCGGGTGCGCATCAGCATGTAGGCCACGCCACCGAGGCAGACGAGCGAGATGATGGCTGCCGCCAGGTCGCGCGGGGTGATGCCGAACGGCCCGAACTCGAGGTTGCGCTGGCTGGAGAACTCGGCGTACGCCTTGGGCTGGGCGCCGAAGCGCAGCTGGATCATGAAGCGCAGGAAGATGGCGACACCGATCGACACGATCATCATCGACGTGAGGCCGATGCGCCGACGCCGCATCGGCCGCCACACGCGTGTCTCCAGCAACCCGGAGAACGCAGCTGCGCAGGCCATACCGAACAGCGTGGCCAGGCCCAGTTGCAGCACGGCCTGGAACCCGGAGGTGGCATCGAAGATGCGGAAGGAGTTGTCGAACCACATCGCCGACACCGCACCCAGGGTGACCGTCTCGGCGTGAGCGAAGTTCGACAGGCCGGTGGTGGCGTAGATCAGCGACAGACCGACGCTCATGATGGCGATGACCAGGCCGAAGCGGATGCCGTTCAGCAGCGTCTGCGGCAGCAGTTCGAGTTTCGACTTCTGCTCCGGGCCACCGGCACCGAGGTTGAACGTCGCGTTGCCGCCGAGGCCGCCCGTGGCCTCCACTTGGCGTTCGCCGTTGTCGCCCTCTGGCAGGGCCAGGCCGTCGGGCAGCGTGGAGGCGTCGAGCTTGATGGTGTAGGTGACCCCGGGCGGCACGGTGAGGTCGGCGATGCCCTTGGCGTTGGTGACGCCCTTGGCCACCTCGGCACCCGAGGGATCGAGCGCGACGACGGCGACCCCTTCGACGGGCTGCTTCTTCTCACCCGGCACGCTGGGCACGTTCTGGACACGCACTTTGATGTCGACATCGTCGGCGCGCGCGGGCGACCAGAGGGCGCCGACGAACGCGAAACAGGCGATGACGACCGCCAAGGCGTGCCGGATGCGAATTCTCAGCAAACTCTCTCTCCCCCACCCGTCACTTCGGAGTACCGCATTTGAGCGCACCGGCACGCGTACCGTCAACACTGACACGCCGACTTCATCGCGCGGCAACAATGGCACAGGCCCCGGCCCTGCAGACCAATCTGTTCCGCGCCGCCGCCGACCGGCCGGTACGGTCGGAGCGATGAACACCAGCCTCGACAGCACCCAGGCCGTGCCGCAGCCGACGATGCGCAGTCAACTCGACCCCGCCGGTTGTGAGGTGCTGCTCATCCGTCACGGCCGCTCGGCCGATGTGGTGCCCGGTACCGCCGAGTCGGCCGATCCGCCGCTGCACGAACAGGGCGTGCGCCAGGCCGCTGCCCTCGACGCCCGCCTCGCCCCGGTCACCCTGCACGGGGTGTACAGCTCGCACCTCGCCCGGGCGGTGCAGACGGCCCAGCCGCTCGCCCACCGGCGCAGCCTGGCGGTCGAGACCCACGTCGACCTCGAGGAGATCCGCCTCGGCGACTGGTCGCACGGCGAGTTCCGTCGCCGCGCCGCGGTCGGCGACCCCGAGTGGGTGGCCTGGAGCCTCACCGGCCGGTGGGACGGCATCCCGGGCGCCGAGAGCGACGATGATCTGCGCCGGCGCTTCGCAGCCGTCGTCGAGTCGTTGGCGGCACGGCACCGCGGTGAGCGCATCGCCGTGGTGGCCCACGGCGGCGCGATCGCCGCCTACGTCTCGCACCTGCTCGGCGTGCACCGCACAATGTGGTTCCCGGTCGAGAACACCAGCGTCACGCTGGTGCGCCTCGATGCCCTGGGCACGCCCACGGTGGTGGCCGTGAACGACTGCCATCACCTCTACGACCCGCTCGTCGGCCCGACCGCCTGACTACGGTCGGACCATGAGCGAGCAGCCTCCCGCCCCGGTCCGTACCCGCGTCAGCGAGATGCTGGGCATCGACTACCCCATCGTGCAGGCCCCGATGGGGTGGATCGCCCGGTCGCAGCTCGCCTCGGCCGTGTGCGCCGCCGGTGCCCTCGGCATCATCGAGACCTCGTCGGGCGAACTCGACAACGTGCGCCGCGAGATCGAGGCCATGCGCGGGCTCACCGAGCGGCCCTTCGGCGTGAACATCGCTCAGGCGTTCGTACGCGACCCGAACATCGTCGACTTCGTGGTCGAGCAGGGTGTCCGCTTCGTCACCACCTCGGCCGGCGACCCCACCAAGTACACGGCGCAACTGAAGGCGGCGGGTCTGACGGTGTTCCACGTCGTGCCCACATTGGCCGCTGCGTTGAAGGCGGTCGACGCAGGCGTCGACGGCCTGGTGGTGGAAGGCGGCGAGGGCGGCGGCTTCAAGAACCCCCGCGACGTGGCCTCGATGGTGCTGCTGCCATTGGTGTGCTCGAAAGTCGACGTGCCCGTCATCGCTGCCGGCGGCATCACCGACGGCCGTTCGATGGCCGCGGCCTTCGCGCTCGGCGCGGAGGGCGTGCAGATGGGCACGCGCATGGTCAGCGCCGCCGAGTCACCCGTGCACCACAACTGGAAGCAGGCCATCGTCGACGCCGCGGAGACCGACACGGTGTTCCTGAACCGCTTCTCGCGTCCCGGCCTGCGTGCCCTGCGTACGGCCCGCACCGAACGCCTCGAGCACGACGACGCCGTGTCGATGGCCGAGTTCGGCACCGCGATGGACCTCTACTTCGGTGGCGACATGGAGGCCTCGATCGCCCTCACCGGCCAGGTGGCGGGCCGCATCGAGTCGGTGTCGCCGGTTCGCGACATCATCCACACCACCATCGCCGAGTTCCGTGCCTGCGTCGGCAACCTGCAGCGGTTCGCCTGACACCGCGAAGGTCGGTCGAATTCGCGCGCAGCGTGTTGATTCCTGACGAAACCTTGCACTATCCTGGCCGCCGGGCGGAGATCTCCCCGCTGTTCGGCGTACGCCCGGAGCAGTCGGGTCCCCTCGGAGGTCGTGCCGTGAACACGTTGAACCTGGACATCGTGAAGAAGTTGGGCGTCACCATCGTGGCGCTCTTCCTGGTGATCTCGTTCTGGAGCGATCCGTCAGGCAGTGCTGCTGCGTTCGGATCGTTCCTCGACCAGGTGGGTCACTTCTTCTCCACCATCATCGACAAGACCGTCGCCTTCGTGCGCGGCATCGGCTGACGCCGCATCAGGCTGTACTGCGGCCCACTGGACCTCGCGGCACCACACGGTCACTCCCCATAGCGCTGTGGCGCCAGCGACGTGCACGCCCACGAGGACGGCGGGCACCCCGCTGAAGTACTGGATGTAGCCCACCGCGCCCTGCAACACGGCCACCGCCACCCACGCCGTGAGCGGACCGTCGAGCACCGCACGGTCGTTCGGCAGGCGGCGCAGACGCCACAGCAAGGCGACCACGGCTGCCACCGCCACCCACACGGTCACACTGTGCACACGTGCCGCGGTGGTGATGGCGACGCCGAAGCGGCGGGCCTCCTCGTCGCCGGCGTGCGGCCCCGACCCGGTGACGACGGTGCCGGCAAGCAGCGCCAGCGCTGTGAGCACCATGACCACCCGGACGTGCCGACGGATGGGTGCCGACACCACCGGCGTCCGGTGCACGTCGGGGAGGCCTGATCGGTAGACCAGCACCACCGCGTTGGCGACGAGCACCATCGACAGCAGGAAGTGGCTCTGCACCGCGGCCGGATGCAGGTCGACGAGCACGGTGATGCCGCCCAGCACGATCTGGCCGAGCACTCCGGCCACCAGACCGAGCGACCACCAGGTGAGATCGCGCCGGCGCGGCACACGCACCAACGACCCCAGCACGGCGACGATGACGCCGAGGGCAACCAAGCCGGTGAAGAGTCGGTTGAGCTGTTCGATCGCGGCATGCTTCGACGAGACGTCGATGAGCTTTTCGTTGTTGCAGTTGGGCCAGTCGTCGCAGCCGAGACCGGAGCCGGTGAGACGCACAGCAGCGCCGCTGACCACGATGATGCACAGCAGCGCGAGGGCGATGATGCAGACCTGCCGGTAGCGCTGCGGCGACATCCGCCAGCGTGGAACGGGGGCGGGGGCGGAAGCGTCCATCGCCCAGCGATCGTACGGGCAGCGGCCCCGCTCTCCCACTCCGTCGGAGACTCGGCCGGGTGGCTACGGTCACGTCCGTGCTGACGAGTTACGACGACTTCCCGGTCCATCAGACCACGGCCCCGATGGCCCACAGCGGCGACGGCGACCTGAACTTCTACGACCGCTACTTCTTCAACGGCTACTCGGCCGACGGTTCCATCTACTTCGGCCTGGCGATGGGCCTGTATCCCAACCGGCACATCACCGATGCCGCCTTCAGCGTGGTGCGCAACGGCGAGCAGGTGTCGGTGTTCTCGTCGCAGCGGGCCCCGCTCGATCGGCGCGATGCCACCACGGTGGGCCCCATCCGGGTGGAGGTGATCGAGCCGCTGCACACGCTGCGACTCGTGGTCGACAGCCCCGAGCACGGCCTGCGCGCCGACCTTCGCTTCGACCGCCGCTCACCCGTCATCGAAGAACCGCACTTCCTCTACCGGGTGGGTGTGCGCACGCTGTTCGACTACACCCGTCTGACCCAGTTCGGCACCTGGACCGGGTGGCTCGAGGTCGACGGCGAGCGCATCGAGGTGTCGCCCAGCGAGATCGTCGGCTCGCGCGACCGCTCGTGGGGCCACCGCCCCATCGGCGAGGCCGCTCCCAGCGGGGCCCCCGTGGGCTGGCCGTTCCAGTTCTTCTGGCTGTGGGCGCCCACCAACTTCCCCAGCCTGTCGACGCACTTCGACGTGAACGAGTACGCCGACGGTCGGCGCTGGCACGAGGTGGGCGCCATCGCACCCGTGGGCGACGGCGAGGCCGAGGCGATGCGCACCGTCGACTGGCGCGTCACCTGGCGACCCGGCACTCGCTGGGCCGAGCGGTTCGAGTACGACCTCGTCGACTGGCAGGGCGGCGTCAGCACCGTCACGCTCGAGCCGATGTACGAATTCCACATGCGCGGCATCGGCTACGGCAACCCCAAGCACGGTCACGGCTACTGGCAGGGCGAGTCGGTGGTGGCCGGCGAGCGCCTCAGCCTGCCCGTCGACACCCCGTGCGCCCGCGAGCACGTGCACATCCAGGCGTTGTGCAAGGCCACCTTCCGTGGGGCCGACGGCCGTGTCGAGCACGGCACGGGCATCCTCGAGCAACTCGCCTTCGGCGAGCACGTCACCGGCCTCACCGGCATCCTCGACCCGTATCAGCCCTGATCCGGCCGGTACCGACGGTCAGGTATGGCGGATCGTCATCCCGCCGTCGACCGGCACCACGGCACCGTTCAGGAAGCTGGAAGCGGGCAGGCACATGCTGAGCGTGATGTGCGCCACCTCCTCGGGCAGGCCGTAGCGGCGCAGCGGCACGCGTCGCTTCGCGTACGTCTGCTTGGCCTCGTCGGGGATGGGTGCCGTCATCCCGGTGAGGATGGGGCCGGGGCAGATGCAGTTCACGGTCACACCGTGCCGGCCCAGTTCGACGGCGAGGCTGCGGGTGAGACCCGCCACACCGGCCTTGCTCGCCGCATAGGCGGTCATGCCCGCGGTGGCGACGATGGCCTCGGTGGACGCGATGTTGACGATGCGCCCACCTCCCTCGGCCTCGCGGAGGTACGGCAGGCACAGGCGCACCAGACGCGAGTGAGAGGTGAGGTTGATGTCGAGGGTGCGTGCCCAGTTGGTCTCGTACGACTCGTCGTCCTGGAACGCCGAGTTGGGCAGCGACACCCCGGCGTTGTTGATGAGCACGTCGATACCACCCCACTTCAGCACGATGCCGCCCACCAGTTTGCGCAGCGCAGCGTGGTCGGACACGTCGCAGCCATAGCCCACAGCGGCGTCGGGGCCGTGCACCTCGGTGATCTCGTCGACCACCGCGAAGAGCCGCTCGGTGTCGAGGTCGCACAGCGCCACCTTCGCCCCTTCGTCGGCGAACAGGTGTGCCGTGGCCCGGCCCATACCCGAGGCCGCACCGGTGACGAGCACCCGCTTGCCCGCCACCGACCGCGACAGCGACGAGAGCCGGCCCGTCATGCGGCCCGCCAGGTGAAGCGACCCTTGATGCCGTACATCCGCATCACGACCGCCTTGGTGGGACGCAGCACGGCGAACACATGCGTGTCGGCCTCGGGCCCGCCGGGCTCGAACATCGCCAAGTCGTAGCCCATCTGGTCCCACAGGGCACGGCGACCCTCGGTGGTGTCGACCACCCGGGCATCGCCCCACAGGATGCAACTGTCCCAGTCGGTCGCCTCGCCGACCGCGAAGTGCACGCACAGCTTCGGGTCGGCACGCAGGTTGGCCACCTTGGCCTCGTCGGTGGCGAGGAAGGCGACGAGGTCGTCGCCCACCCAGGCCACGGCCACCGGCGAGACGTACGGCGTGCCGCTGGCCGAGGTGGTGGCCAGGTAGGCGATGCGTCCGTAGCGCTCGGCGTCGGCGCGCACCTCGGCGAAGGTGATGTCGCCGCTCACGATGCGGCCCACCGGGTGACGCCGCCCATCCCGTACGCCTTCATGTACATCGCCCGACTCGGTTGCACGGCGACGAACGCCGTGTCGGGCGAGGCATCGGGCCCACCGGGGGCGAACAGGTTCAGGTCGTAGTCGAACACGCCGTTCCAGAGCCGGCGCTTGGTGTCGAGGTCGGCGTGCACCGTGGCGGTGCCCCACACCTCGAGACCGTCGCCCGCCGCGGTGACCTGCCAGTGCAGCGCCACGTGGGGGTTGTGAGCGATGTTGCGCACTTTCACCGAGTCGAGGCCACACATGATCCATACGACGTCGCCCTCCCAGCACGGGTGCACGGGCACGACATCAGGCTGCTGATCGGCCCCGATGGTGGCGAGGTGCGCCCACGGCGACAGGGCCGTGCCGTACGCCTTCACCTCGTCGAGCGAGAGTTCGTCGGCCATGACTCAGGCCTCCGGCATCGGGTAGTGGATGCCCGGGATGCCCATCTTCCACTGCTCGAACGTGTTGGGGACCAGACCCGCGTACGGCGTGCCCGCCTGCGGCTGGTCCTTGTTCCACGAGAAGTGGCTCGGAGCGATCTGCCAGGCGCCGCGACTGGCGTCGAACGCACCGTCGACCATGAGACTGTGGCCGCTCACGTAGCTCGATGCATCGCTGGCGAGGAACAGCAGCGGGCCACGAAGGTCGCGCTCGGGGTCGCCCAGGCGACGCATCGGCGTGCGGCTCTCGATCCACGGCGCCATGCCCAGCATCTCGAACAGCGGCTTGGTCATCTCGGTGACGAAGTAGCCCGGGGCGATGGCGTTCACGCGCACGTTGCGGTCGGCCCACTCGACGGCGAGCAGCTTGGTGAGCTGCAGCACCGCACCCTTGGCCGCGTAGTACCACGGGTTCACGAACTCGCTGCCACCGCTGCCGAGGATGGACGCGATGTTGACGATCGAGCCACTGCCCCGCTCGAGCATGTGCGGCGCCACCTCACGGGTGAAGCACCACACACCGAACAGGTCGACGTCGACCACCCGGCGGAAGGTCTCGTGATCCGACCACTCGCTGGGCAGACCGCGCAGGTCGCTGATACCGGCGTTGTTCACCAGCACGTCGATGCGGCCGTGCTGCTCGAGCGTCTCGGCAATGACGCGCTGCACGTCGTCGACCGAGGTGACGTCGCCGGGATGGCAGGTGACCTTCCGGCCGTGGCGCTCGCGCAGACCGGCAGCGTTCTGCTCGAGCAGCTCGGCGCTGCGGGCCGTGATGGCCAGGTCGGCGCCGGCCTCGGCCAGCACATCGCAGAACGTGAGCCCGAGACCCATGGAACCGCCGGTCACCAGGGCCACCTTGCCCGACAGATCGAACATCGACAGCGTCGACATCATCACACCCCCGAAAGATCAGTCCGGCCTCCCCTGCGGGCCGGAGCACGAACGTCCACACGAACGTGGGATGAACGCTAGACACCGACGGTCGGCTAAGTCCCACCGGAGCCGACCGCGAGCGGTAGCGTGCGCAGCGGTGAAGAAACAGTCCGTCGAAGCGCGTCGCAACGAGATCCTCGAGACCACCTGCCAGGTCGTCATCGAGCGTGGGTTCGCAGGTACCCGCATCAGCGACGTGGCCAAACGCCTCGAGGTGTCGAGCAGTCTCATCCACTACCACTTCGACTCGAAAGAGCAGTTGCTCGCCGAGGCATTCGCCCACTACGCACGCAACGACGTGGCCGAGATGGAGACCGAGATCGCCGGTGCTCCCAGCGCACTGGCGCAACTCGACCGCATCATCCAGAACTACGTGCCCGAGGGCAGCGACGACGTCGAGTGGATGCTCTGGATCGATGCGTGGGGCGAGGCATTGCGCAACCCGATGATGAAGCGCATCAGCCAAGAGCTCGACGAGCAGACCGATGCGCTGCTGCTGCGGGTGCTCGAGGCCGGTGTCGCCACGGGCGAGTTCGTCTGCCCGTCGCCGCGCGCCACCACCACCCGGCTCACCGCGCTCGTCGACGGCCTGGCCGTGCAGTTCGCCGCCCATGAGGGGATGATGGACCGCGCCCAGCTCATCGACCACGTGCGCACCGTCGCCGCCGCCGAGGTGGGGTTGAGCCTGGCGCACTTCGTGGGCAGCGAGAGCGGCCCCGAGGCACCCCGTCTGGTGGCCCCCGGCCCTGCCACGCACACCTCGCTCACCCAGCTCATCGCCCGCTACTGCGACGGCGTCATCCGCAACGACGCCGACACCTGGGCGTCCACCTGGGCCGACGACGCCGAATGGGAACTGCGCCCCGGTGCCACCGTCAGCGGCCGCGAGGCAATCGTGGGCACGTGGCTGAAGGCCATGAAGATGTTCTCGTGGGTGGTGCAGTCGCCAGGCGCGTGCGTGTTCGAGGTCGACGAAGACGGCGGCACCGGCATCGGCCGGGTCACCATCTACGAACGCCTCCAGCCGGCGAAGGGCGATGCCGTGTCACGCATCGCGGTCTACCACGACACCTACCGGCGCACCGGCGGGCAGTGGCTGTTCGCCTCGCGCCGCCTGCAGATGGTCGAGTGACCCCGCTCCACCTGCCCTGGCCCCAACGGGTGCAGGTCAGGGCCTGACGTCGTAGAACGCGTTCACCGAGTGCTCGACCGGCAGGCGCCGGAACCGGGTGAACCCTGCCGTCTCGGCCATCTCACGGGCCCGGTTCTCGCTGAGTCCGAGGGTGCCGAGGCCGGCACCGTCGGCTTCGCTGAGCGCCGACGACATGCAGCTGAGCACGCTGATGCCGTACATCAGCGCCGCCATCGGGTTCTTCTTCGCGTTCTGCTCGAAACTGTCCTGAGCCTTGATGTCGACGAGGAGCCAGATGCCGTCGGGCTTCAGCGCCGCGCGGATGGCAGCCATCATCTCCTGCGGGTGGGTCATGTCGTGGATGCAGTCGAACGTCGTGACCATGTCGAGCGAACCGTTGCTCGGCAGGCTCTGCTGGCGCGGATCGTGGAACGAGGCGTTGGTGAGACCCGACTCGTCGAGGCGCTGCTGAGCGCGGCCGAGCGCGTAGTGAGAGATGTCGTAACCGGCGAACGTGCTGGCCGGGAACTCCTTGGCCATCATCAGCACCGCCCCACCGGCACCACATCCCACATCGGCCACTGCTGCGCCTGCCTGCAGGCGCTCGATCGCGCCCTCGAGCGCCGGCAGCACCACTGGGATGAGGAAGGCCCGGTTCCAGGGTTCGAAGCTGCGCTCGATACCGACGGCACCCTGCGGACCGTGGCTGTCGTAGTCGTGTCCGAGGCCGGAGCGGAAGCTCTCGGGCATCTCCTCCACCGCCCGCATCGTCTGCGGCAGGCGGTGGAACATGCCCATTCCGTAGGCCGGATGGTCGGGGGCGGCCAGCACGACCGCGGCCTCGGGTGTGAGCGAGAAGCGCACCGTGTCGTCGGCCTCGGTGGTGCCCGTGATCATGCCGGCAGCCGCCTGGTTGTAGGCCCACTCGCGCACCCACCGCTCGGCCAACTCGGTGCGGGCGGCCAGTTCCGCCGAGGTGAGCGGCGTCGCTGCATCACGCAGTGCGGCGTACAACCCCAGTTGGTCACCGAGGTGGATCATGCCCGCCGTGACGGCCCCCTCCAGCTTGGTGAACAACTGGAACGAGAACAGCTTCAGCTTGTCGGGGTCGATCTCGGTGGCGCTCATGGGCGGCACCCTACAGCGCGCCCGCACACCCCCTAGAAGGTGCGATCGGTGCGGGCCAGGTGCTCGTCCTCCGACAGCGCGGTGAGGCTGAAGCTGTGGCCGTCGCCGTGCTGCAGCGTGCGCAGGCGGTTCACGGTGGCGTGGCCAATGACGAACCGGTCCCACTCCCAAGGGGTGGGCGCCAGACCGAGCAGGGTGCAGATGACGACCGAGTTGGTGCCGGCGTGGGCCACGAAGGCGATGCGCCGGTCGGGCTCGGGGATGTGCCACACGGCGAGGTCGCCCTCCACACGGGTGATGCCCCGCTCGGCGAGGAACAACTCGCACCCGAGCCGGATGCGCTCGACGAAGTCGCGCGGGTGCTCGCCGCCCGGGATGCCCTCCCACCGCTCGTGCGACACCTTGGCGTTCTGCTGGCGATAGGCCTCGTCGACCTTCTCCTGCGGGGTGCCGTGCCACATCGGGTTGCGGATCTCCTCCAGCCAGGGGTCGATGCGTTCGGGCATGCCCAGTACCTCGAGCAGCGGCGCGGCCGTCTGGCGGGCACGCACCAGCGGCGACACCAGCACCTCGTCGAACCGCTCGTCGCGCAACGCGTCGGCCATGGCGGCTGCCTGGTGGTGGCCGCGCTGGGTGAGGGGTGGGTTGCCGACGGCAAAGCCGTCGCGAGACCATTCGGGCTCGCCGTGGCGGATGAGGACTACGTCCATGTTCTCGGCTCCATGACGCCAGCATCGTACGGGGCCCATACGATTCGGCCCGTCACCGCACATCGGATGGAGGGTGAACGATGGCACAACTCTCGGAGAACTGGGCGACGCTGTGGGAGGCGTTGGCTGCAGCACAGCCCGATCACGTGGCCGTGGTTGTGGGCGAACGACAGTTGCGCTGGCGCGACCTCGAACAGCGCGCCGCGCGGCTGGCCGGCGCCTTCGGCGCGCACGGCGTGGGTGCCGGCAGCAAGGTGGCGCAGTTGCTCTACAACTGCCCCGAGTACATCGAATCGGTGTTCGCTGCATTCAAGGTGCGGGCCACCCCGGTGAACGTGAACTACCGCTATCTCGCCGACGAGGTGGCCTACATCCTGGCCAACTCCGATGCCGAGGTGCTGGTGTTCCACGGTTCGCTGGCCGACCGCCTCGGCGACATCCGCAGCCGGGCCCCGCACCTGCGGGTGCTGCTGCAGGTCGACGACGGAGCGCCCCTGCTCGACGGAGCCCTCTGGTACCACGAGGTGCTCGAGTCGGCCGATGCCGCAGCCCCCATCGAGCGGTCGGGCGACGACCTGCTGTTCCTGTACACCGGCGGCACCACGGGACTGCCCAAGGGCGTCATGTGGCGCCACGTCGACCTGTTCGGCGCGCTGGCCTTCACCGGCTACGTGTCGGCGGGCCTCGAGGTGCCCACCACGTCCGATCAGGTGGGTGCAGTCGCCGCCGCGCTGAACGCTGAGGGCAGGAGCCCGGTGAACCTCTGCGCCCCGCCGCTCATGCACGGTACGGCGCTGTTCCTCGCCATCTCGGCGTTCGTGATGGGTGGTTCGGTGGTGCTGCTCGGTGGCCGGCGGTTCGACGCCGACGAGTTGTGGCGACTGGTCGAACAACACCGCGTCACCCAGTTGTCGATCGTGGGCGATGCCTTCGCCCGCCCGATGGTGGCGGCGCTCGAAGCCGCGGCGGCGGCCGGCACCCCCTACCGACTCGAGTCGCTCCAGCGCATCGTCTCCACGGGGGCCACGCTGTCGGCCGAACACAAGCGGGCGTTCCAGCACCATGCGCCGCAGGTGGTCATCATCGACATGATCGGTGCCAGCGAGGGCGGGCCGTTCGCCGTCTCGATGACGATGCCGGGCCAGTCGCCTGCCGACACCGCAGTCTTCACCGCTCCCCCGAACGCCGTGGTCATCGACGACAGCACGGGCCTGCCCGCCGAGCGCGGGTCGGGCGTCGTGGGCATGTTGGCAGTCAGCGGTCCGATGCCCACCGGCTACTACGGCGACGAGACGAAGACGGCTACCACCTTCCGCACCATCGACGGTGTGCGCTACACGGTGCCCGGCGACTACGCCACCATCGACTCCGACGGCACCGTGCACCTGCTGGGCCGTGGATCGGTCTGTATCAACACCGGTGGCGAGAAGGTGTATCCCGAGGAGGTGGAGGTGGCGGCCCGCTCGCATCCGGCGGTGCTCGACTGCACCGTCGTCGGAGTGGCCGACTCGCGATTCGGCGAGGCCGTCACGCTCGTCGCCTCTCGCCAACCGGGCGCCGTCGCCGACGAACGCGACGTCATCGACCACGTGCGCGGCAGGCTCGCTGCGTACAAGGCGCCCAAGCGGGTGGTGTGGGTCGACACCATCGAGCGCAGCCCCAGCGGCAAGGCCGACTACCGCTGGGCGCGCAGCGTCGCCGAACAGGCCGTACCCTCGCCTTCGTGACCGGAACTCCCCCACCCGGCTCGACGCACCAGGACCCGCTGCTCCCGGCCCCGTCGTGGCAACCCGACCCCACTGCGCGCTACGAGTTCCGGTGGTTCAACGGACACGGATTCACCGCCGATGTCGCCACTGGCGGGGTGCGCTCGATCGATCCCTTCGCCGTACCTGCGGCGGACCACCGCCCACCCGCCCCGTCGCGGACGATGGCGGTCGTCTCGCTCGTGGCAGGTCTCGTCGGACTCGCCCTGTCGTGGATGCCATTCCTGGTGGTGTTCGGCGTGCTCGCCGCCTTCGTGGCGGTCGGTACCGGCCTCGTGGCGATGCGACGCATCGGGCAGGGCACGGCCGGTGGCCCTCGTGCTGCGCTGGTGGGTGCTGCCACGGGCATCATCGCTCTGTTCGCCTCGAGCATCGGACTCGACAACACGCGCTCGGTCGTGAACGACATCGAGCGCTACGCCGACACCGGTGCCTTCACCATCGACATCGCCGACTGCCGACTCGACGGCACCACCGCGGTTGCCACCGGCACCATCGTGAACGACAACCCGTCGCGCGAACGGTCGTACATCGTGCGGGTCTCGTTCTCGGAAGGCCGCGATCAGTTGGCCGTGGTGCGCACCGAACTCGACGACGTCGCCGCTGGCGACACCGCGTCGTTCACCGTCACCTCGTTCGTGGGAGCCATCGACCCGAGCCGCCTCGACTGCGCGGTCGAGTCGGTGTCGGGGCCCCTACCGTTCCGCCTCGGGTAGGTCGAAGTGCCCGGCGTTGGCCGACAGGCCGCCATCGACCGGCAGCACGACCCCGTGCACGAAACTGGCCGCAGGTGAAGCCAGGAACCACACGGCTTCGGCCAGTTCGTGCGGCTGCCCCCAGCGCTGCAGGGGGATACGACGCGCCATGGCTCGATGGATGGCGGGCGCCTGCTGCAGTCGTGCCGTCATACCCGTCTCGACCGGGCCGGGGGCGATGGCGTTCACACGGATGCCCTGCGCCCCGTAGTCGATGGCTGCAGCACGGACCAGGTTGATGACGGCCGCCTTCGAGGCGTTGTAGGCGAAGTTACGCGGGTCGCCGCCGAGGCCTGATGTGGAGGCAGTGGCCACGATGGCCGGTTCCTCACCGGTGTCGCGCATGGCGGGTGCCGCGTGAGCGATACCCGCCGCGACCGCGCGCACGTTCACGGCCAGCACACGGTCGAGCCGTTCGAGCGCGCCCGGTTCCTCGAATCCGGGGCCACCCACCACGCCGGCGTTCAACACGGCGACATCGAGGCGGCCCCACCGGTCGAGTGCTGCGGCCACCATGTCCATGGCCACCTGCTCGTCGGCCACGTCGCCACGCACCACCTCGACGGGCGCCTCGGCCCGTACCGCGTCGGGCAGCCAGCCGAAGTCGGCGCCCGGCAGGTCGACGGCGACCACGGCGCAGGCGCGGGCCGTGAACAGTTCGACACACGCCCGACCGATCCCGGACGCGGCGCCCGTGATGACTGCAACTCGTCGTACCGGCATGAAAGCACCCTATGCTCCGCCCAACTCGGGAGTTCGAACCCGAGCCGAGCACCGGGGGGTACATCATGGATCTGGGTCTGAAGGGGAAGAAGGCGATCATCACCGGCGGCAAGCGGGGCCTCGGTTTCGCCACCGCCCACCTGCTCGCCGAGGAGGGCTGCGACGTCGCCATCTGCGCCCGCGGCGAGGTCGACGAGGCCGTGGCTGCTCTGGCCGCCACCGGTGTGAAGGCCTACGGCGCGGGCATCGACGCAGCCGACGGCGAGGCGTACAAGGCCTGGCTGGCAGGAGCCGTCGAGCAACTCGGTGGCTGCGACATCTTCGTGCACAACATGTCGGCCGCCAGCGGCCGTGGCGAGCAGGCGTGGGTGAACAACCTCAACCTCGACGTCCTCGGCCTCGTGCGCGCCCAAGAGGTGCTCGCCCCGGCGATGGAGGCGGGTGGCGGCGGCGCCATCGTGTGCCTCAGCTCCATCGCTGCACAGGAAGAGTTCGCCGGGCCCGGCAGCTTCGGCCCGATGAAGGCTGCGATGACGGCCTACGCCAACAACCTGGCGCAGTCGCTGGCACCGAAAGGCATCCGCGTGAACATCGTGTCGCCCGGGCCTGTGTTCTTCGAAGGCGGCAACTGGGACACCATCAAGACCCACATGACCGCGTTCTACGACGCCACCGTGGCAAAGATGCCGCTGAAGCGTCTCGGCGACCCGCGCGAGATCGCCAACGCCATCGCCTTCCTGGCCTCGCCTGCCGCCAGCCTCATCACCGGGGCCAACCTGGTCATCGACGGCGGCTACACCAAGCGCATCAAGTTCTAGGCGCAGCACGGTCATGACCCGGCGCATCGACGTCCACCTCGTGTGTGGCGGCTGGTGGCACGACTTCGACTACGCCCGCCTGCAACTGCTGCAGTTGCTGGGCGAACACGCGCACCTGCGCACCACGGTGTCGTCGCACTTCGAAGATCTCGACCTGCTCGAGTCGGCCGATGTGCTCATCACCTACACGTGCAACGTGCGCCCCAGCGAGGCGGCCCAGCAGGCCCTGCGCCGCTGGGTCGAGCGGGGTGGCCGATGGTTCGCCCTGCACGGCACCAACTCGGCTATCGACCCGCCGGCCGAACTGGGCAGGGGTTCGTTCGTCACGCCCCGGGTGTTCCCCACCTTCGTCGACACGCTGGGCAGCCAGTTCCTGTCGCACCCACCCATCGCGCCCTACACGGTCACGGTGTCGCCGGGCGCCGAGCACGACCCGTTGGTGGCCGGCATCGAGCCGTTCCAGGCCGATGACGAGTTGTACCTCTGCGAGTACCACGGCGCCATCGAGCCACTGCTCGAGACGCACTGGACCGGCGACAGCGGGCCGGGGTTCGCCGAACGCGACTGGCCGCACGACGAGCCGCGGCTGGTGATGTACCGACGTCCAGTGGGCGACGGCTGCGTGCTGTACCTCACCCTGGGCCACTGCCGCGGCCACTGGGACATGATCGCTCCCCCGTTCAACGGCATGTACTGGCCGAAGATCGAGCGCGGCGCATGGGAGCTCGACGAGTTCCACACCCTGCTGAGACGGGGCATCGAGTGGGCGGCTGCACCCGCCACCGCCGAGAGCGACGCCACCTGATGCGCGCCGGACTGGTCACCGCCCAACGCCGGTTCGAACTGGTCGAGGTACCCGAGCCCCAGGTGGGCCCCGGGCTGGCGGTCGTGCACATTACCCGGTGCGGCATCTGCGGCACCGACCTGCACGGCTTCCTCGGGGCCGACCCCTACAACCCGGCCATCTGCGGCCACGAGTGGGTCGGCACGGTCGCCGCTGTGGGCGCCGACGTCGATGCCGTCACCGAGGGCCAGCGCGTGGTCGCCGGCATCGCCCCGGCGTGCGGCCGTTGTGCCGAGTGCCGGGCCGGCCGCAGCGCCTACTGCACCCACGCCTTCCTGGGCATGATCGGCCGCGACCCGCTGGCGCCCAAGCACGGCGGTTTCGCCCCACGCATCGCGCTCGACGCCACCCGACTCGTGCCGGTCAGCAGTCGGCTCAGCGACGACGAGGCCGCCATCGTCGAGCCCACCACCGTGGCGCTCCACGCCGTGCTGCGCACCCGCCCGCAGGCGGGCGAGACCGTCATCGTGCAGGGCTGCGGCCCCATCGGCCTGCTCACCCTGCAGTGCGCTGCCGCGCTGGGCGCCGAGCACGTCGTCGCCATCGAACCGTCGGCCCATCGCCGCGACCTGGCGCTGGCCGTGGGCGCCGACGAGGCGCTCACCCCCGACGAGGCGGGCGAGCGCTTCCTCCGCGCCGGCGCCGACCTGGTGTTCGAGTGCGCCGGCGTGCCCGCCACCGTGCAGCGGGCGGTCGACCTGGTGCGCCGGGGCGGCCGCGTGAACCTGGTCGGCCTCGCCAGCGGCACGGCCACCATGTCGCCGGGTGCGTGGTTGCTGAAGGAGGTCACCGTCGTGGCCTCGCTCGGCTACCTGCACCACGAGTTCGGCGAGGCCATCGACCTCATCGCCGACGGTGCCGTTCAGGTATCCCCGCTGCACGACTCGACCGTCGCGCTCGCCGATCTACCGGCAGCCATCGAACGGCTGGCCGACGACCCGTCGAGCGCCGTGAAGGTGCTCGTCGACGTCACCGACTGACGAGCACGCTCAGCCTGCGCTCGTGGCCGCCACCCAGGCCGCGTACATCCGACCGTACGGGCCCGGTTGGTCGACGAGTTGGGCGTGTGGTCCGTCCTGCACCAGGCGACCGTGCTCGAGCACCAGTACCCGGTCGGCGCGAGCAGCAGTCGACAGACGGTGGGCAATGGCGATGGTGGTGCGCCCTGCGGCAAGCCGGTCGAGGGCACGGGTGAGGCGCACCTCGGTGAGCGCGTCGACCGACGAGGTGGCCTCGTCGAGCACCAGCACGGCCGGGTCGACCAACGAGGCCCGCACCAACGCCACCAACTGCCGTTCACCGGCCGACAGCGATGCACCGCGTTGGCCCACCTCGGTTTCCAGTCCCTCGGGCAGGCCTTCCAACCAGTCGCCCAGGTCGAGCGCGTAGACGGCCTGTTCCACCTCGTCGAACGACAGGCCGGGCCGGGCGAAGCCGAGGTTCGACGCAATGGTGCCCTCGAACAGGAACGGCTCCTGCGGCACCACCACGAGGCGGCGGCGCAGCTCGTCGTTGGCCACCTGGGTGAGCGGCACACCGCCCACCCGCACCACACCGGCTGACGGGTCGGCGAGGCGGGCCACCAGGCGCCCGAGGGTGGTCTTGCCCGAACCGGTCTCGCCCACCATCGCCACCTGCTGACCGGCGGGGATGTGCGCCGTCACATCATGCAGGACCGGTCCCTCGTCGTCGTCGCCCCGCGACGGGTAGGTGAAGGTGACGTGCTCGATGTCGATGCCCAGTGCGCCGGACGGCAGCGCCTGCGGGTGCCGTGGCTCGGGGGGCCCGATGGGGAGGTCGAGCACACCGAGCACGCGGCGCAGGCCGGCCACCGCCGTCTGGGTCTGGTCGATCACCTCGGTGAACTCGGCGATGGGTTCGAGGAACCGGTACGTCAGGAACACGAAGCCCACCATGGCGCCCGCGGTGAGACCGCTGGCCGGCCCGCGCACCACGCCCACCGCCACCACGGCAGCCACGGTGAGCACGCTGAACACCTCGCCCGACGGGAAGAGGAACGCCCCGATGGTGCCGGCCCTGACGAACGACTTCGAGCGACGCGTACTGGCCCGCTTGGTGCTCTCGGCGTAGCGGGGGCCGGCGCCGTACACGCGCAGTGTCTCGGCACCCGACACCACCTCGCTCACTGTGGTGAGCACCTCGGCATTGTCGACACGGGCGCGCTCGTAGGCGCGCACGAGGTGGTGCTGCACCCGCTTGAGCACGAACCCGAGGGGTGCCGCCACCACGAAGGCGACCAGCGCGAGCACCCAGTCGTAGGCCACCATAACCGTGGCCACGATGAGCATCAGCGTGCCGTCGAGCAGCCAGGCCAGGGCGCCCCATGAGAAGAACATCGTGAGCGTCTCGACATCACTCGTGACGCGAGCGACGAGCGCGCCCTTCCGCTCCTCGTTGTGGTCGGCGATGCTGAGCCGGTGGATGTGCTCGAACAGACGCACCCGCAGTCCGTAGAGGGCCTCTTCGCTTCGGATACCCAGGCGTTGTACGGCTGCTCGCTGGGCCAGCGTGGCGATGGTGGTGGCGACGAGCGCCAACGCACCCAGCATCCACACGGTGCGCACGTCGACGCTCACCCCGTCGCTGTCGGTGCGGAATCCGCGGTCGATGGCCTGCTGCACGAGGATGGGCAGGGCCACCCGGCCGGCGGCGCCCACCATGGCCAGACCGAGGGTGAGACCGAAGCCACTGCGCAGCACCGGTGCGGCCTCGACACCGCGGCCGATCGTCTCGACGGCCGAGAAGCGACTGATCGGCTCGGTCACGACGAACTCCCGTCGGCGTCGAGGCCGTCGCGATCGTGCTCGAAGGCCTGCATCAACTCGCGGTAGTCGCCGTTGTCGGCGAGCAACTGCTCGTGCGGGCCGTGCGCCACCACGCAGCCGTCGACCAGGAACAGCACCTCGTCGGCAAGTGCGATGGTGGAAGGCCGCGAGGCCACCACCACCACAGTGGTGTCGCCGAGGGTGGCGCGCAGATTGGCCAGCACCCGGGCCTCGGTGGTGGGGTCGAGCGCCGAGGTGGTGTCGTCGAGCAGCAGCAACGCCGGCCGCCGCACGAGGGCACGTGCCAGGGCGATGCGCTGGCGTTGGCCACCTGACAGGCCTACCCCTCGTTCGCCCACCACGGTGTCGAGGCCATCGGGCAGTTCGTGCACGAACGCGGCCTCCGCTGCCGCCAGCGCTGCGGCGATGTCGTCGTCGCCGACCGCAGCACCGAGCGCCACGTTCTCGCGGATCGACGAGGCCAGCAGGAACGGCTCCTGGAACACCAGCGCCATCGAGTCGACCGGTACCCGCACCCGCCCGCTCGTCGGTGGCACCAGCCCGGCCAGCGTGTGCACCAGTGTGGTCTTGCCCGAGCCGGTGGCGCCCACCACGGCGACGGTGCGGCCGGACCCGATCGACGCCGACACTCCGCTCAGCACCGACCGTTCACCGTCGTGACTCACCCAGACGTCGACGAGTTCGATCTCTGCCGTGACCGATTGCTCGAGGCGCGCCGCAGGGTCGGCTTCCAGCGGCTCGTCGAGCAACTGGCGGATCCGGCCCCACCCCGCCTGCGAGCGCGGCAACTCGCTGAGCGCATAGGCGATGAGCCGGAGTGGGAACACCAGCAGGGTGAACAGGAACACGAAGCTCAGCAGCTCGCCCGGCGTCATGGCCCCGCTGCGCACCCGGTAAGCACCTGCCACGAGCAGCCCGATGTTCACCAGGTTCGGAGCGAAGTCGATGAGCGCCTCGAACGTGCTGCGCAGCCGAACCGTCTCGAAGCGAGCATTGCGCAGTCGCGCCGCGATGACGGCGAGACGGTCGGTCTCCCGCCCTTCTGCTCCGAACGCCTTCACCACGTGCACACCGTCGAAGCTCTCGTGCACCGCCGCGCTCAGCTTGCCGATCTCGTCCTGGGCCCGATCGAAATACCCGCTCACCCGACGCTGGTAGCCGACGTTCAGCACCACCAGCACGGGGAACACCAGCACTGCCGCCGTGCCGAGCACGAGGTCGGTGACCACCAGCCACACCCCGGCCAGCGCGAGCAGCACCACCGTGCCGGTGGCGTACGGCAGCGGGCCCAACACAGCACTGGCAGCCTCGGCATCGGGGCCGGCGCGGGTGATGACGTCGCCGGTGTTCTGTCGGCGGTGCCAGGGCGCGGGCTGGGTGACCACCCGGTCGATCACCTCGGCCGTCAGCGACTCGGTGACCCCCCAGTTGGTGCGGCCCGCCCAGGTGCGCCGCACGATCACGCCACCGGCGCGCACCACGCCGACGAGGATGAGCAGGCCGAGCAGGCCCACCACCGTGGAGGTGTCGACGTGACCGTCGACGAAGCGCGGCTGGATGATGTGGTCGGTGATCGCGCCGATGACCACCGACGACACCACGGTGCATGCCGCGAACAGCACGGCACCACCCACCGCGGTGGCGAACAGCACCTTGTGTTGACGTCGGCGCAGGAGCAGCCGCACCAACCGCGCGCCTTCGCGCAGGTGGTGGGGGCGCTCGGCCGCGGCAGGGGGAACGACCACGGTCGACACGGCCGACTGTTCTAGCACGGTGGTCCTCCGGCGCGGCCGGAGTTTCCCTGCAGCACACCGGTGGCGACCGCAGCGCGGGCCACTACCGTGGCGGCCATGCCCCAGTTCGATCTCGGTCTGCTCGTCCTGCGCGTGGTGTTCGGGCTGTTCTTCGCCTACCACGGGTACAACAAGATGTTCGGCAAGGGCGGTATCAAGGGCACCGTGGGCTGGTTCGCCGCCATCGGCATGAAGTGGCCCGCTGCCCAGGCGCGCATCGCTGCCGTCACCGAGATGGGAGCGGGCGTGCTGCTGGCTGCCGGCCTGCTCACCCCACTGGCCGCGGCGGGCATCATCGGTGTGATGGTGGTGGCCATCGTCGTCGCCCACTGGAAGGTCGGGTTCTTCGTCTTCCTTCCCAACCAGGGCTGGGAGTACTGCGCGTCCATCGCGGTCGCCGCCTGGGTCATCGCCACGGTGGGCCCTGGCCGCTACTCCCTCGACCACGCATTCGGCTGGGTGGACGAGCCCACGGCCTGGGCAGGCGCCGTCGTTGCCGCCGTGCTGGGCATCGGTGCGGGTGTGGTGCAACTGCTCGTCTCGTACCGCCCGGAGCGCTCGTCATGACCGACACCGTCGAACACCCGCCCGCGTCACTCCCCTCGCAGCCGGCTCGTCGTCCGTCGCCGTGGCGATACGTCGTGGCGATCGCCCTGGTGCTGCTCACGGCGATGTGGGTGTATGCACTCTTCTTCGCATCGAAGAAGGCCACCTACCGGGTCGACGACGACGCCTGGCGGGCCGATGCCGAACAGATCTGCCGGGCCGCCGAGACCGAGCGACGTGCCCTGGTCGACACCAGCGCCGGGTACATCGCCGACCCCACGCCCGAGCAGGCCGTCGAGCGGGCCGACCTCGTCGATCAGGCCACCGACATCATCGAAGGAGCGCTCGACGATGTGGTCGCGCTGCCCCTCACCACCGACCGCGACCGGTCGCTGGTGGCCGACTACGAGCAGTACTACCGCATCGTCATCGCCGACCGTCGGGTCTACAGCGCACGGCTGCGCGAGTTCGATCTGCGCCCCTACGGCGAGACCAAGGTCGACGGCGGTCCGGTGTCGAACGTCATCATCGACTTCACCACGGTGAACGAGATGAAGTCGTGTGCACCGCCGAGCGATCTCACCGGCGGAGCGATCTGAGCACCGGATCGCGGCTCAGGCCGCGAGTTGCGCCATCCGTCTGGCGATGAGTTCGTCGTCGCGGTTGTATGTCGAGCATTCGAGGCGGCGGAGCTCGTGGTTCACGATGTGCCAATCGATGGGCCCGAGCGTGCCCGGGAGCCCGCGAGCACGACGACAGATTTCGGACGCTGCGCCGATCGGCAGTTCCGCGCTACTTGCGCGGCCGATGCAGCCGCCGACGGATGCGCCACACAGTGCTCTCGTCGTCCGCCTTCACAGCTCCGCCGCTGAGAACGTGAAGCTTCTCGACCAGGGCGCGCATGTAGGCCTCGGCTTCATCGTCAGGCGGGTACCCATAGTGATGCCACCGTCGGGACTCGAGGAACAACGAGGCTCGAATGAGTTGAACGGAGCTCGGCAACGATCGCGACTGGCGCCACAGCTCGATCGAGGAGTTTGCCAACGCTCCGAGCCCCTCGACTCCACCGTGACGGTCGTAGCCGAAGTAG
>JBIIDH010000169.1:0-5029 GCA_044238435.1 Ilumatobacteraceae bacterium
CCGAGGTTGCCCGGTGCGGGGAAGCCGACCGCGGCGTACTTGGCGAGGCACTCCTGCGCCTTCGGGCCCAGCTTGGCCGGGTCGAGTTCGAACGTGTCGAGCGAGGCGGCCCAGCCGGCAGCGATGACGTTGGCCATCTGTCCGGCGGGCGGGTTCATCGTGCTCATCGCCCCGAACTCGTTGTTGGTGTTCAGCACCCAGGTGGGCGTGAGACCCTGCTTGTCGGCTTCGGCCATCATCAGCACCACGGGGATGAACCCCGTCGACAGGTTGAACACGGCGGTCACACCGTCGGCCTTCCACTGCAGCACGGCGTTGGGCAGTTCCGACAGAGCGGTGCCCTCGTCGGCCGCCGACCGGACGCACGTGCCCGCGAAGGCCGACACCGTTGCGCCAGCCGCTTCGAGCGCGGGCTTCAGCGTGTTCTCGAACACAGCGCTCTGCGCCTCGCAGCCGGGATAGGCCACACCCACCGTGTCACCGGCATTCAGCTTGCCCTCGGCCACGGCCAGGTCGACGGTGGCGAGCGCGGCCCGGTCGAACGTTGCGGCCTGCGGGTTCACGTGGCCGGGGAACTGCTCGAGGCTCGCCTGATCGAGGCCGGTGAAGCCACGCCCGAACAAGATGGCGCCGGCGTCGGTGGCGCAGGTGTTGAGAATGGGGTCGTTGGTGCCGACGACGACGTTGGCAACCGTGTCGCCAGCGAAGTAGGCCTCGCAGCGCTCCTGGTTCTTCACGTCGCTCGGCACGTCGCCCGTGGGTGCGGTGTAGGTGACGGGCACGATCGTGTGGCCGTTGATGCCGCCTGCTTCGTTGTAGGAATCGATGAGCGCGACGTAGTAGTCCTCGTTCAGCAGGCTGGTGTTCTGACCGCTCACGCCGTACTTCTCGCGGGTGGCGTTGATATCGCCGCTCGACAGGTCGAAGCCCAGCGTGATGTCGGCGGGCGGGCCGGCCTCGGTGGTGGGCGGTGCTGTATCGGGGGCCGCCGTCGTGGGTGCCGCGGTGTCGGGCGCGACGGTGTCGGGTGCTGCGGTCGTCGGCGCTGTCGTGGCGGGTGCCGAGTCGGTGGTCTCTCCACCCGACGCGCCACAGGCGGCGAGAACGAGGGCGAGGGTGAGGCTGGCGGCGGCGGTGCGGTGGCGACGCTGAGCGGGTGCGGTCATGGGCCCATCATCCCGCGCCACCGCGGAGCGCGAATTGGTCGGGGCTACCAATCGGGCCTGGTGGTTCGGTGGCGTCGCCCGAACGGCAGACTGCGGCGGTGGGTTCCAATGGGTCGATGACGACGGTGACGTTCCGGTATCGGCGCAAGCCCGGCGAGGGCCCGGTGCTGATGGTGGCCGGGTTCGTGCAGGGCGGGCGCGACGAGCGACTGCTGCACCCGGTGCCCGGCACCGACCTGGTCGAGCGCTCGTACGACTTGCCCGACGACTACCTGGGTACCTATTTGTTCTGGGTGGGCGACGAAGGCCTCGAGTTGCCCGAGCCGATCGACGAGCTGATGCCGTTCTTCTACAGCCAGCACGGCCGACCGGTGCCCGATCCCGACAACCCCGACCGCCTCGTCTACCCGGTCGACCCCGAACACCCCGGCGAGCCGTTCGTACAGAGCATCGTGCGCGGCCCCGCCTCGATCGCCGAGCCGTTCGTCGGCGCGCCGCTGTTGGGCACGCTCAGCGAGCACCGATTCGGGGCCCGCCGGGTGTGGGTGCACGAGAGTGTGGGCATCACGCCCGACGGCCCGTCGCCCGCGCTGATGGTGGTGTTCGACGGCGGGATCTACGCCCATCTGATGCACACGCCCGAGCAGGTCGATGCGCTGGTGTCGCTGGGCGAGTTCCCGCCCACCGTCACCGTCTACTGCCACTTCGTCAGCGACGAGGAACGCAACGACGAACTGATGTGCCGCGACGAGTTCGCCGCGTTCGTGACCGACGAGTTGGTGCCGTGGGCCGCCGCCACCTGGCGATGCACCGACGACCCTGCCCGCACGGTGGTGGCGGGCAGCAGCCTGGGCGGTCTCGGCGCAACGTTCATGGCGCTGCGCCACCCGCAGCGGTTCGGCAACGTGGTTGCCCAGAGTCCCAGCTATTGGTGGCACCCGGACACACCCGAGCAGCGCAACTGGATGGCCGAGGTGTGGCCGCAGGAGGGCTCGACCACCACGCGCTGCTACGTGGAGATGGGCGACTTCGAGGGCCAGGACGATGCCCGGCAGTTCGTGGAGGTGGCCGCCCGCCACGGCAACGACGTGGTGTTCGAGCGCTACAGCGGCGGACACGATTTCCTCAGCTGGCGGGCCACCTTCCCGCGTGCCCTGCGCTGGATAGCGGCGGGCATGCCTCCCGCCTGACGGTCGCTCGTCGGAGCCGGGGTCAGGGCCCGAGCAGGGCAGCAGGGATGACAGCGACCCCGTCGGCGCGACGGTAGGCGTGAGAGCCGGTGGTGATGATGACGGAGTCGAGGAGCTCGTCGCCGAGTCGGTTGCGGAGCCAGGTGAGATGGCGTACATCGTCGTCGGTGACGAGAGGTGACAGCTTCACCTCCACGCCGATGCATCGTCCGTCGCGCCGCTCGACGATGAGGTCGACTTCGTGTTCGCCACGGTGCGTTCGGAAGTGGGCCACACGGGCTTCGCAGCGCTGTGCGTACACGCGCAGACTCAGGGTGACGAGTGACTCGAACAACGCCCCGAGGAACGCTCCGTCCCGAAACACCGTTCTGCCACTGTCGTCGCCCGCGAGGAGGGCTTCCTCGTCGAGGCCGAGCAGGGCCACAGCCAGCGCCGGGTCGACGAGGTGATGCTTCGGTGAGGCAGAGAGTTCGTTGAGGTGCACCTTGGTGGGGAGCCAACCAGGCACCGGGTCGATGATGAACAGTCGCTCGAGTGCGTCGCGATACGCAGCGAGGGTTGCACGCGTCGGCTGCTCGCGGGTGCCTGGATTCGCTGCTGCGGCGATCTTCGGTGCGCTCGCGACGGTGGCAGTGGCGGCCGCATAGGCACGCATCCAATGCCTGAGCGCCGCAGGGTTGCGGATCTTCGAGCCGAGCTCGGCGATGTCGCGATCGACCACTCGCTCGACGTAGCTGTTGAGTTGCGCGCGACGAATCCGAGGTGGAAGCCCGCGGATGCCGGGAAACCCCGAGGCCACGATCTCGGCGGAGTAGTCGCGAAGGCCAACCGAGGTATCGCCGGAGACGGCCGGAGTTTTCCCGCTGAGAAGATCTGCCAGGCTCACTGACGGTTGGTACCCGCGTTCCGACAGCGCGAGCGGGCGCATGAGCAGTCGGAGGATGCGTCCGGCGCCGGAGTGTCGGCCCGGCTCCACGGGTGATGCCGAGCCGGTGAGGAGGAAGGAACCTGGTGCGGCTCCTGCATCGACCGCCCGACGGACGAGATCCCACGTGAAGGGCAGGTGCTGCCATTCGTCGAGCAGCACCCGGTGCCCGGTGACGATGCGGTCGGGGTCGGACTCCACCAACTGACGCGTGGTGGGCGACTCGAGTCGGAATTCGGTGTCGACCCGCTCGGCTGCCGTGGCGCTCTTGCCCACTCCTTTGGCGCCTTCGAGTGAAATCGCCGCAGCACCCGACAGCAGTTCGTCGAGTTCGGCGTCGACCACCCGCCGCTGATATGCCGCGGCCCGCAGGGACGTACTCACGAACGAGAGGGTATCCCTTACTGAACACTTTCGGGCGTCCGAATCGAACACTTTCGGGCATTTCTACCGCACACTTTCGGGCGTACGAACTGCACACTTTCGGGCACGACGAGGTGGTCGCCCGGCGCGTGAGTAAGGCCTGATGAGGCCGGGTCAGGTGTTGCGGCCGCGGCTGGCGACGGCCCACTCGTCGACGATCACGCCGTTGCGCACGACGGTGAGGGTGTCGACCAGGTTCACCACCACGCAGGCGTGGTTGGGCACCACGGCCACCACCTCGCCCACCTTCGGGCGGGGCCCGGTGGTCCAGCCGACGCAGTGGTGCTCGCTGAGCGACCGCAGTTCGGCATCGGGGTAGGCGGGCACGCGGCCGTGGCCCTTCGCCCACACGGGCCGGTCGGCGGCGATGGCCTTCGACCCGGTGTCGAGCACGAAGCGGCCATCGGCATGGCTGGCCACCACGGTGGCGGCCACCACCATCGCCACATCGCCCAGCGACGCCACGCCGAGGGTGACCTGCTGGCTGTCCTGGAACACGTACGTGCCGGGGCGTTCGTCGGTGACCGGCCCGCGGGCCGAGTGCAGGGCGGTGGGGGTGGAGCCTGCGCTCAGCACCTCGGGTTCGAAGCCGGCCGCGGTGAGCAGTTCGGCCGCCAGGGTGAGCGTGCGCACCTCGTCGTCGCCAGCGTCGGGCGCGGCGTCGCACGTGGCGTACCCGTGGCCGCCGAACGTGAACGCGCCGCGCACATCGAGGCCGGCGTCGTGGGCGGCGCGGGCGATGGTGGCCACCTCGTCGGGGCGCACCCCCGAACGGTGCAGGCCCGGGTCGAGTTCCACCAGCACCCGCAAGGGGCGCTCGCTGCCGGCCACGGCCCGGCCCAACGCAGCTGCGGCCTCGACCGACTCGACACCCACCATCAGATCGACCCGCTCGTGCAGGGCGCGCAGGCGGCGGGCGCGTTCGGGTCTGCCCGCCCACAGCGGATAGGCCTGGAACAGCTCGGTGAAGCCTGCGCCGGCCAGCACCTCGGCCTCGCCGAGGGTGGCGACGGTGAGCCCCACGGCACCCGCATCCACCTGGCGACGGATCACCTCGATGCACTTGCTGGTCTTGGTGTGCGGCCGCAACCCCACACCGCGGTCGGCCATGCGCTGCGCCCACGTGGCGATGTTGCGCTCGAGCACATCGATGTCGACGATCACCGTCGGCGTGTCGATGCCCTCCGGCAGCGTGATCTGCAGGTCGTCCATGTTGCTCATGTTTGCGGTCCCGATCGTTCGACGGCCACTTCGCGGTCGCCGAGGTATGCGGCCACCACAATGGGATGGTGGGTCACCTCGGCGGGTGTTCCCTCGGCCACGAT
>JBIIDH010000049.1:0-25985 GCA_044238435.1 Ilumatobacteraceae bacterium
GCCACCTCCACCACATCGGACTCGGACGAACCCTCGACGGAACCCGCATCATCCTGCTCATCGACGGCTACGACATCCGCGTCATCCACGCCGCCACCGGCGAAATCATCCGCGCCCTCACCATCAACCCCGAACACCGCTACCACGGCACCGGACAACCGCCAGGCGGCCCCAAAGGACCCCGCAAAACGAACAGAACCCGACCCTGATGAGGGTCCGGTCCGTCCGGGATGTCTCGCGACATCACACTCCAGGAGATGCACCGCTCGAACCTGCGGGCCGACTGCGGCACCGACCGAGCGTTCCACCGGTGCCGCACCGACCCGACGAGCTCGGGCCCACATCCCCGCGGCAGCGAGGAGCATCAGGCCCGAGAAGGCGAGGAGCAGCACGTTCGGGTCGGTCGATGCATTCCAGTGCGAACCCAGGAGCGACCCCCCGATGCCGGCGAGGCCGAAGACCGTGCCCGCGGCGAAGCGCACGTGTCGTGCGCGCCAGTGCGGTATCAGGCCGATCATCGCCGTGATGGCGACGAGGACGAGCGAGGTGGTGGTGGCATGTCTGGGTGACTGGCCAGCCGCGTACACCAGGGCCGGTACGGCGAGGATCGATCCGCCACCGCCCAGAGCGCCGAGCGACACACCGATCAGGAAGCCCAAGGGCGAGGCGAGCAGACTGCGCATGTCGACTCAACCGCCGTAGCCGCCGCCGGCGGAACCGGCCCCAGCGCCGAACGGCGCGAGCGCGACGACCACCCGACGGCGGATCCGGCGACACCTCAGGGCGTTCATCATGGCTCCCTCTTGCATACCCCCCACGGTATCCATTGAGGCGGCGATCCGGCACCGCCGAACGTCCCGATGAGCAGGTCCGACAGACGACGAGCGGAGGTTGTGACCAGATACCCCCCCGGGTATTGTCGTCCAAGACCGCATCCAGTCCCGAGGAGCCGCCACCGTGAGCACCGCTACCGATACACCCGTGCCCCATGCGCACGAACCATCACCCGAGCCCGACGAGCGGGCGCTGTTCGCGCGTCTTGCGGCTTCGATGGCACGACACCGCCGGGCAGTCATCCTGACGTGGCTCGTCATCACCATCGCAGCCGCCCCACTGGCGATCACGCTCACCAAGGCACTCTCCGGCGCCGGCTGGGACGCAAAGGGCTCGACGGCCGAACGGGTGCGGGCCGAGCTCCGCACCGACTTCCCGGCCATGGGCGCCGAGAACCCGGTGGTCGTCTATCGCCAGGCCGTGCCGATCGCCGACGATCCGGCGGCCCTGCGCGTGCTCGTGGCCGACCTCGCGAACGGACCAGGCGTGCTGTCGGTCGCCGATCCGCTGTCGATGCCTCCCGAGGCCGGAATGATCTCTCAGGACGGTCTCACCGCCCTGATACCTGTCGAGCAGGAGATCGGCGAGGACGCCGATCGTCCGGTCGCGGCCGGTGAGCTCGGCGAGTTCGTCGGCAGCCTCTCGATCCCCACCGACGCGCAGGCCGACGTGGCGGGCGAGTGGCCGATGTGGAGCGACTTCAACACCATGAACGAAGAGGCGCTCCACAAGGCCGAGCTCCTGTCGGGTCTGCCGACGCTGATCATGCTGTTCATCGCCTTCGGTGCCGCTCTTGCTGCCGGCATCCCCCTGCTGCTGGCGATCGCCGGCATCGCCACGGGGTTCGCCACACTCCATCTGCTCAGTTGGGTGACACCGATCTCGGTGTGGTCGATGAACTTCTCGATGATGATCGGACTCGCCGTGGGGATCGACTACAGCCTGTTCATCGTCAGCCGCTACCGCGAAGAGCGCGCCGAGGGCAAGACCGCGATCACGGCGATCGAGAACGCCCTCTCCACCTCGGGCAAGGCAGTGTTCCTCTCCGCCCTCACGGTCGTGCTGTCGCTCGCGGCGGTCTTCCTCGTGCCCGTCATGGTGTTCCGGACAATGGCGCTGGGCATGATCATCTCGGTCATCGCAGTGGCGCTGGCGGCGCTCACCCTGCTGCCCGCCGTGCTCGTGGCCATGGGCGACCGAGTGCTGGTCACGCGAGGCACGACCGATCCCGACATCGCCGCCGAGGGCCGTTGGGCACGGTGGACCGGCGTCGCTCTGCGCCGACCGGGCACGGTGCTCACCATCGGCCTGGTACTGCTCGGAGCGTTGATCGTTCCCTCGTTCGGGATGAAACTCGGTATGCCGGGCGCCACCGTGGTCGATCAGGGCTACACCAGCCGTGACGGGTACGACATGCTGGTCGCCGCCTACGGTCCCGGCGCCGCAGGGCCGGCCTACGTGACGGTGGATGCGGCCGACGCGCAGCGGGTCACGGAGATCGCCGCTGCCACCGCCAACGTGGTCGACGCCCGAGTCGTCACTCCTCCCTCTGACACGGGCCGAGTGGTCGTGCGCGTCACCCCCGGAACCGCTATCGACGACTCGGCGACGTCGACGATGGTGGCCGATCTCCGGACTGCACTCGACGACGACGTGCCGAGCGCGTCGGTCGGTGGGCCGGCCGCGCAGAACCACGACCTCACTGCCGTGCTCGTCGACCGAGCCCCCTACGCGATCGGCCTCATCCTGATCGTTGCCTTCCTGTTGCTGCTCGTCGTGTTCCGAAGTGTCGTCATCGCCGCCTTCTCGGTGGTCATGAACCTAATCACCGTCGGCGCTGCGTTCGGGTTCGCCACGCTCGTCTTCCAGCACGGATACGGCGCCAGCCTGATCGGCATCGACCACCAGGGCTTCGTCGACGCCTGGGCACCGCTGTTCTTCTTCGCGCTGCTCTTCGGTCTCTCGATGGACTACCAGTTGTTCCTGCTCGCCGCCATCAAGGAGCGCTACGAGGCAACCGGCGACACCCGCCGGGCGATCGGTGAAGGCATCGCCCGCACCGGTCGGCCCATCACCAACGCCGCCATCATCATGATCATCGTCTTCATCGCATTCGGCGTGACCGGGCCGATCCCACCCACCGAGCTCGGCCTCACGCTGGCGATGGCGGTGCTGCTCGACGCCACGGTGGTGCGAGTGATGCTGGTGCCGGCGACCATGGCGCTGCTGGGCGACCGGAACTGGTACGCCCCGGCATGGCTGCAGAAGGTGCTGCCCCACGTGAACTTCAGCCACTGAGCCCGGCACAGCAACACGTCGGCCCAGACGCGCAACGGCCCCCTGACGGGGGCCGTTCAGCGCGCTCGAAGGGACTCGAACCCCTAACCTTCTGATCCGTAGTCAGATGCTCTATCCATTGAGCTACGAGCGCAACGCGATCGGCAAGTGTAGCCCTCGTGGCGGCGAACACCACCAGCGATTGCCCGGCCGACCGACGGTCAGCCGCCCCAGGGCCCCCAGCCGCCGGAGCGGTTGTACAGGGCCAGCGCCGCGTTCGCGTTCACGAGCGGATCGAACAACTGCGACGAGCTGGTCACGCCGATGGTGGCCAACCACGACTTGTGGGCGTTCCAGTGGAGCTGGAACAGGCCGTAGCAGCACCAGTTCCGCACGCCAGGCTTGTGGTTGCTCTCGCGCCAGGCGATGGCGAGCGCCTTCTCCTCCTGGTCGTCGGGCCACACGGCACGGATGATGGCCTCGACCTCGGCCCGGGTGTAGGTGCGCTGTGGCGCCGTGGTGGCGGGTGCCGTCGTGGGAGCCGGCGCCGGCGCGGTGGTGGGTGCGGAGGGGACGGTGGCGCCCTGCGGGAGACAGACCGAGCGACCCGCGTACAGCGGTGTCGAGGCATTGGCATTGTTCGCGGTGTACAGCGCCGACACCTTCACCTTCGCCCGTTTGGCGATGACGGTCCAGCCGTCGCCGGCCTGCACCGTGTACTTCGACGCGCACGACGCGCCGCCCGAGCCGGTGCCCGACGGGGCGGCGACGGCCGTGGTGGTGGGAACGCTGGCGGCCGCTGGCACGCACAGGGTCTGGCCCGGGGTGATGGGCGTGCGGTGGGTGGCACCGTTCACGGCGTACAACTCGCGGGGCCGCACGCCCACCCGGGCGGCAATGACGGTCCAGCCGTCGCCGGCGCGCACCTGGTAGGTCTTTGCGCACGACGGCGACTTCGAGGCCGGGGCGGCAGGGGCGGCCTGGGCCGTCGTCGCCAGCGCGGTACCGCTGGCGACGAGTGTGGTGAGTGCTGCAACGCGCAGCGCAAGCGAATGCCGGAGCGCGCCCCGGCGAGGGGCGGACGGACGGTCGGAGCCGGTGCACAAGGTGTCAGCCATCGTCGATCTCCTCTCGTTGACGACAATGATGACGAATGGTTTACACCCGTCGTCACACAAATGCAACATATCGACACGAAGACCTCAGGAACGACGACGGCCCGGTGGCTGTCGCCACCGGGCCGTTCACCGTGCGGAGAGGGTGGGATTTGAACCCACGGACCACGTTTCCGTGGTCCCCGCATTAGCAGTGCGGTCCATTCGACCTGACTCTGGCACCTCTCCTCGTGGCCGGGAATGCTACCGCAGCCTCGATCGGGAACACATCCGGACATCGCGGTGTTGGACACCCCCGTGCACGCCCCCGCTCCCCACCCCGCATCCGCCGTCACCGTCTACTGGCGGCCCGGCTGCCCCTTCTGCAGCAGCCTGTTCCGTCAGCTCGAGCGGGCCGACATCGCCCACGAGCGGGTGAACATCTGGGAGCACCCCGATGCCGCAGCCGTGGTGCGCAGCATCGCCAACGGCAACGAGACCGTGCCCACTGTGGTGGTGGGCACCATCGGGATGGTCAACCCCTCGGCCGCCCAGGTGTCGGCTGCTCTCGCAACACGCTGACCCCGCTTGCCGGTCATCGACAGGCGGGCATCGGCCCGCCGGGTAGCGTCGGGCACCGTCATGCACGTGCTCCTCATCACCCTCGACCAGTTCCGTAGCGACTGCCTGTCGAGTGCCGGCCACCCGCTGGTGCACACGCCGAACCTCGACGCGCTGGCGGCGGCAGGGGTGCGCTTCGCCCGCCACTACAGCCAGGCCACACCCTGCGCTCCGGGCCGCGCTGCGCTGTACACCGGCACCTACCAGATGAACAACCGGGTGGTGGCCAACGGCACCCCGCTCGACGCACGCATCGACAACGTGGCCAAGGCCGGCCTGCGCGCCGGCTACCACCCGGTGCTGTTCGGTTACACCGACCAGAGCATCGACCCGCGTGAGGCCACCGGCCCCGACGACCCGCGTATGCAGAGCTACACGGGCGTGCTGCCGGGTTTCGACCCGGTGCTGCACCTGCCCGACGAGCACGGCCCCTGGCTCGAGTGGCTGGCCGAGCACGGCTACACCGACCTCGGCGGTGGCTACGACGCGCTGGGCACCGAGCCCGAGCGGCCCGCCGACATGAGCGTGTCGGCCTTCCTGACCGAACGGTTCCTCGGTTGGCTCGACCAGCGGCCGACAGGCGAATCGTGGTTCGCCCACCTCTCGTACCTGCGGCCGCATCCGCCCTATGCCGCCGCCGGGCACTTCGCCACGATGTACGACCCGGCCGACGTGGGCCTGCCCGTCGCCCCGCTCGACACCGACTGGCGCCACCCGCTGCACGACGCGGCGATGGCAGTGAGCGGCGCCCCCACCGACGAGGCCGAGATGCGCCACCTGCGCGCCCAGTACTTCGGCATGATCAGCGAGGTCGACACCCAGTTGGGTCGCATCTGGCAGGCGCTGCAGGCGAACGGCATGTGGGACGACACGCTGGTGGTCGTCACCGCCGACCACGGCGAACAACTCGGCGACCACGGGCTGCTGCAGAAGCTGGGCTACTTCGAGGAGAGCCACCACATCGTCGGCATCGTGCGTCACCCGCACCACCCGCAGGCGCACGGCACCGTGGTCGATGCGTTCACCGAGAACGTCGACATCTTCCCCACACTGTGCGAAGCGATGGGCATACCTGTCCCAGCACAGTGCGACGGCCTGCCGCTCACGCCGTTCCTACGCGGCGACGATCCGCCCTGGTGGCGCGACGCTGCGCACTGGGAATACGACTGGCGCTACCTGTTCATCGACGGCTCGGCGCACGAGTGGCCGTGGGACCGGCGACTGGAACGACAGCACCTGGCCGTGCTGCGCGACCGCGACGGCGCCTACGTGCAGTTCGCCGACGGCACCTGGCTGTGCTTCGACCTGGTGGCCGATCCGACGTGGCGCACGCTCGTCGACGATCCGGCCGTCGTGCTGCGGTACGCCCAGGCGATGCTGCTGTGGCGCTCGCACCACACCGACCGCACCCACACCGACATGCTGGTGGCGGCCGGTGGTATCGGCCGGCACCCCGACCCGGTGATGAGCGTGCCCACGCCGTTGCCGTAGGTGGCACCCGGCGCGTCAGCCGCGCAGGCGCACCGACAGACAGGTGACGCAGCCCTCGAGCTTCACGTACTCGGAGATGTCGACCACCACCGGCTCGAGACCGCGGGCGCGCAGCAGGTCGGCCGATGCCGGGCAGTCGGCCGACATCAGCACCCGGTTGCCGCCCAGCAGCACCACATGGGCGCCACCCTCCTCGGGCATCGCCAGGAACGTCGGGAACGCAGCCGTGTCGTCGACCAGTGGTTCGTAGCCGATGACCGTGCCGTCGGGCAGCGCGGTGACCGCCGACTTCAGGTGCAGCACCTTGCTGAGCGGCACGGTGACGACGGTGGCACCGCGTGGCTCGAGGAACGCAGCCAACTGGCGGATGCCCTCGGCGTTCGTGCGTCCGCCGCGGCCGACGTAGACGGTGTCGCCCACCTTCAGCACGTCGCCGCCGTCGAGGGTGCCCGGGGCGACGATGTGCTCGATCGTGTAGCCGAGGGCGGCCACGGCAGCCTCGGCCGCAGGGGTCTCGGCCCGCCGGCTCGGGGCACCGGGCAGGGCGATGACGGCGACGTCGCGGTAGACGAGCATGGTGTCCTCCACGAACACCGAATCGGGGCAGTCGGGCGCCGGTGGCACCTCGACGATCTCCCATCCGGCTGCCTGCAGCACGTCGACGTAGTCCTGCCACTGCCGCTCGGCGAGGGCCACATCGACCGGACTGCGCTCGATGTGGGTGACGATGCCGTCGGCGAGCAGGGGGCTGGGGCGGCGGACGAGGGCGCGAACGGGGACAGATGCGGTCGACACGACTGCCCACGCTAGGCCGCTACGAGGGAGGCAGCCGAACCTCGTCCCTCTACAGTGGGGGTGTCAGTGGCCCGAGGGCCGGTCGGCTGGCGGGTTCGCTCCGCTGGTCGACACTGGAGACGGAGGCCCACCGTGAGCGGCAACGCCAAGTACGTACACCGCAACACCGGAGTCATCAGCGTCGAAGCGGTCGAACCGCCCGAGGCCGTCAGTTCCGACTGGATCGACGAGCAGTTGGCCGTCACCTACAAGCGCTGCGGGCTCCGCTCGGGTCTGCTCGCCGATCTGGCGGGCATCAAGGAACGCCGGTGGTGGCCCGACGGGTTCACGTTCGACCAGGCGGCCGCGCTCGCCGGTCGCCAGGCCATCGACGCAGCCGGTATCGACCCGGCCGAGATCGGCATGCTCATCTCCACCTCGGTGTGCAAGCACCACCTCGAGCCCTCGGTGGCCTGCGCCGTGCACCATCAGCTCGGCCTGTCCACGTCGTGCACCAACTTCGACCTGGCCAATGCCTGTCTCGGGTTCGTGAACGCAATGCACCTCGCGGCCACGGCCATCGATGCCGGCCTCATCCGCTACGCGCTCATCGTCGACGGTGAGGGCAGCCGCTACACGCAGCTGGCCACCATCGCCCGGCTGCAGCAGCCCGACGCCACGGCCGACGACGTGTTCGCCGAGTTCGCCTCGCTCACCCTCGGGTCGGGCGCTGCCGCCATGGTGCTGGGCTCGCTCGACCGGCACCCGAACGCTCACCGGCTGGTGGGCGGCGTCACACGCGCCGGCACCGAACACCACACCCTGTGCGTGGGCACGCTCGATCGCATGACCACCGACACCAAGGGCCTGCTCGAAGCCGGTCTCGACCTGGCCGAGGCGGCCTGGCGCGACGCCCGGGCCGACTACGACTGGGCCGACGGGCTCGACCGCTACATCGTCCATCAGGTCAGCGCCGTACACACCCGGCTCATCTGCGACCGGCTGGGTATCGACCCGTCGCGGGTGCCGCTCACCTACCCCCACTACGGCAACGTGGGCCCTGCCGCCATCCCTATCACCCTCGCCGGTGCCGCCCCCGACATCCGCCCCGGCGAGCGGGTGCTGTGCATGGGCATCGGCTCGGGGCTGAACACCAGCTTCACCGAGCTGGTGTGGTGAGACCGGTGTGCTGAGCGCCGCACCGCGCACCGCACCAGCGTTGCCCACCGCTGCACAGTGGCAGCAGTGGGGCATCGACCCGTCGTGGTCACGCACCCTCGATGTCGTCGGAAGCGACGGCGCGACGCATCGCTGGCACGTGCTCGATACCGGCCCACCGGCAGGCGCAACCGCCGACGCTCCCACCATCGTGTGCGTGCACGGCAACCCCACCTGGGCCGCGCTGTGGCGCACCGTGCTGCACCGCCTGGCACCACGCCACCGGGTGATCGCCGTCGACCAGTTGGGCATGGGCTACTCGGCCCGGCCCAGCCTGCGCCGCTACGCGCAGCGGGTCGACGACCTCGGCGACGTCATCGACGCCCTGGGCATCGATGGGCCCGTCGTGGTGGTGGGCCACGACTGGGGTGGTGCCGTGTCGATGGGCTGGGCCGTGTCGCCGCGGGCGGCAGGTCGACTGGCCGGCATGGTGCTGTGCAACACCGGCATCGCCGTGCCCGCCGGGCGCAAGGCGCCGTGGCTCATCCGCCTGGCGGCCAGCGGGCCGGTCACGTCGGTGGTGGGGCACCGCACCCGCACGTTCGTGGAGGGCACATTCGCACTGTCGACCACGCACCTCGACGCCGCGACCCGCGCAACGCTGCGGGCGCCCTACCGGCGGGCCGGCTCGCGGGCCGCGATCGCCGAGTTCGTCGACGACGTGCCGTTCACGCCCGACCACCCCTCCGCTGCTGCGCTGGCCGCCGTGGCCGACGCGCTGCCGGGCCTGACGGTGCCGGTGCTGCTCACGTGGGGTGCCACCGACCCGGTGTTCGACGACGACTTCGCCCACGATCTGGCGGCCCGCCTGCCCCACGCCGACCTGCACCGCTTCGCTCGCAGCGGCCACCTCAGCCCGGTCGAGCACACCGCCGACGTGGCGGGCGTGATCGACACCTGGCTCACCGAACGACTGATGGCCGAGCAGGTTGTCGCACCCGCCGCATCCCTCGCATCGGGTGCCTACGCGCCCACCTGGGCCGCACTCGTGGCACGCGCCGACGACCCCTCGATCGCCTACGTCGACGGCGCCACCGGGGCCACCATCACCTTCGCCGCACTGCACACACGGGTGATGGGCATCGCTCGCGGCCTGGCCGAGCGGGGTGTGCGCCCGGGCGACCGCATCGCGCTGCTCACCCCACCCGGGCCCGACCTGCTCGCCGCGGTGTACGGCTGCTGGCGTGCGGGCGCAGTCACCGTCATCGCGGATCGCGGCCTGGGCCTGCGCGGCCTCGGCGGTGCGGTGCGGGCGGCACGGGTGCAGTGGGTGATCGGGCCACGCCAGGCACTGGCCGCTGCACGGGCGATGCGCTGGGCACCCGGGGCGCGGTTCATCTGCGTGGGCGAGCGGGCCGCGATAGGCGCCGAGTGCACGCTCGACGAACTGGCGTCGTCCACCGCCGCGCTGCCCACCGAGCCGGGCGAGCACGACCCGGCGGCCGTGCTGTACACGTCGGGCGCCACCGGCCCGGCGAAGGGTGTGCGCTACCGGCACGGACAGTTGGCCGCGCAGCGCGACGCACTGGGCCACGCCTACGGCATCACCGGCACCGACCGACTGGTGGCTGCCTTCGCCCCGTTCGCGCTGTACGGGCCGGCGCTGGGCATCACGTCGTGCATCCCCGACGTCGACGTCACCAGCCCGGGTGCCCTCACGGCCGAAGCGCTCGCTGCGGCGTGCGCATCCATCGACGCCACCATCGTGTTCGCCTCGCCCGCTGCGCTGGCCAACGTGGTGCGCACCGCATCGCCCGGCAACCGCCACCTCGCCGCGCTGCGGCTGGTGCTGTCGGCCGGTGCGCCGGTTCCCATCGCCACGCTTCGCGCCGTGTCGGCACTGTGCCCTGCGGCTGAACTGCACACCCCCTACGGCATGACCGAGTGCCTTCCGGTGGCCGATGTCGATCTCACCACGCTCGACGCAGTGGGTGTCGGACGCGGGGTGTGCGTGGGCCATCCGGTGCGGGGCGCCGTGGTGACCATCACCCCGTTGGGCTTCGACGCCTCGGCACCGGTTCGCTCGCTCGACGCAGGCGTCACCGGCGAGGTGCTGGTGCGCGCCCCGTGGCTGTCCGACGGCTACGACCAGCTGTGGCGCACCCAGGCCGACGCCCGACCGCGCGACCCACGCGACCTTTCCGCCTGGCACCGCTCGGGCGATGTGGGCCACCTCGACGCCGAGGGCCGACTGTGGATCGAGGGCCGGTCGGTGCACGTGGTGCACACCGAGCACGGACCGGTCACCCCGGTGCCGGTGGAGGTGGCCGTCGAACGCATTCCCGGCGTTGAGCGCTGCGCCGCCGTGGGCGTGGGCCCGCATGGCTGCCAGCAGATGGTGGTGGTGCTCGAACGGCCGAAGGGCAGCCCGGGCCTGGCCGACGAGGCCGACACCGCTGCGGTGCGCGCCGCTGTGCGGGCCGCCGGCGGCACCCCCGTGGCCGCCGTGCTGCAGGTGAAGGCACTGCCGGTCGACATCCGCCACAACACCAAGATCGACCGCACCGCGCTGGCTGCGTGGGCCGACCATGTGCTGGCCGGCGACCGGGCGAAGGCGCCGCGATGACCCGCTCCGGCTCGCCGCTACGGGTGCTGGTGACCGGCGGGTCCAGCCTGCTGGCCCGGGCCACCGCCGAGTCGCTGCTGGCGCGCGGCGACGAGGTGGTGCTGCTGCAGCGCAACGCCGCACCGCTCGACGTGGCGCAGGTGCTGGGCGACGTGCGCGACGCCGACCTGGTCGACCGGGCCGTGGCGGGCTGCGACGCCGTGGTGCACCTCGCGGCGAAGGTGGGCGTAGTGGGGTCGTGGCACGACTACCGCAGCATCAACGTCGACGGCACCGCCAACGTGGTGGCCGCCGCCCGCCACCACGGCGTGGCCCGGTTCGTCCACGTGTCGACCCCGTCGGTGGCCCATGCGGGCGAGGCACTGGTGGGCGTTGGCGCCACGCCGGCGGTCACCGGACGGTCGGGCGCCTGGTACGCCGAGTCGAAGGCCATCGCCGAGCAGATGGTGCAGGGCGCGGCCAGCGACGCATTGCCCGTGGTGATCATCCGCCCGCACCTCGTGTGGGGCCCGGGCGACACGCAATTGGTGGGCCGCATCGTCGAACGTGCGCGGGCGGGCCGGCTGGCGCTGGTGGGCGACGGTGCCGCGCTCATCGACACCACCTACATCGACAACGCCGCCTCGGCCCTGGTGGCCGCGCTCGACGCAGTGGCGCCCGGCGCCGCGTGCCTCGGGCAGTCGTACGTCATCGCCAACGGCGAGCCTCGGCCGGTGGCCGAACTGGTGGCCGGCATCTGCCGCGCGGCAGGCGTCGACATCGCCCCCCGACGTGTGCCCCGGCGCCTGGCCGTGGGGGCCGGTGCGTTGGTCGAGCGGGTGTGGGCGCTGCGCGGCGAGCAGGCCGGCGAGCCGCCCCTCACCCGGTTCCTCGCCGAGCAACTCGGCACGGCGCACTGGTTCGACCCACGGCCTGCGCGGCGCGACCTCGGGTGGGAACCCACGGTCACCATCGACGAGGGCTTCGCCCGCCTCGCCGCATGGTTCCGCGAACAGGTGTGACGGACGGGACGACGCCGGGGTGGGCGATCGACGGCGCCCGCTGGCAGGCTGTGCGGCGTGCAGCAGCGTGACCTTCTCATCATCGGTGCCGGCCCCGGTGGCTCGGCCGCGGCCATCACCGCGGCTCGCGCCGGGTTGCGCGTCACGATGTTCGAAAAGGGGCCGCACGGGCGCGACAAGGTGTGCGGCGACGGCCTCACCCCGCGGGCCGTGGCCGCGCTGGGCGAACTGAAGATCGACCTGTCGCCCGCGCACCGCATCGACGGCTTGCGGATGATCGCCGGCAAGAAGACCCGCGAACTCGCCTGGCCCGCCAGCGAGCGCTTCCCCGGCCACGGTGCCGTATGGCCCCGCCAGCGCTTCGACAACCACCTCATGGACGTGGCCGCCGAGGCCGGTGCCGAGATCCGCTACGAGACCGAGGCCCTGCCGGTGCTCGAGGGCGACCGCGTGGTGGGTGTCGACGCCGGGGGCGAGCGGTACACCGCCCCGCTCACCATCCTCGCCGCAGGCGCCCAGGGCGCAGCCGCCAAGATGCTGGGCGCCGAGCGCCACCCCGACGAACCGTTCGGCCTCGCCATCCGCGCCTACGCCCCCACACCCCGCCACGCCGAGCGGCACCTCGAGGCCTGCCTCAGCCTGCGCGACGAGCACGGCACCCCGGTGCCCGGCTACGGCTGGATGTTCCCGGCGGGCGACGGCACCGTCAACATCGGCGTCGGCGCGCTCAGCACGATGAAGGGCTTCAAGAAGCTCAACCTCAACAAGCTGCTCGACCAGTACGCGGCCATCGTGCGGCCCACCTGGTCGATCGGCGACTACGTCGACAAGCCCCGCGCCTGGCGTCTGCCGATGAGCAGCACCAAGCGCCACGGCCCGGGCTGGGTGGCCGTGGGCGATGCGGCCGGCTTCGTGAACCCGATGAACGGCGAGGGCATCGACTACGCGCTCGAGAGCGGCATGCTGGCCGTCGAGCAGTACCTCGCCGATCCGGCCCAGGCGCCCGCCAACTACGACCGCCTCGTCGGCGAGCGGTTCGATGCGTTCCTGCGCACCGGGCGCCGCTTCAGTTTCCTCATCGGTCACCCGTGGCTGCTGCGGCCCGGTCTGCGCATCGCCGTCGGCACGCAGACCACGGCCGACATCACGCTGGCCGTGATGGGCAACCTCATCGACTCGTCCACCCCCGGTGCCGCCGGCCGGGTGATGCGGGTGGCCGACACCACGTTGCGCTTAGCCGACCCCCTGCTGCGCCGCACCCGCGCCGCCGCCTGACACGCCACCCTCACGCACCGCGATGAGCGAGTTGCGCAGCGGGTGCGCATGCTGCTCATCGCGGCCGGGAGGTGGGGTGGGTCAGACCCAGCCGCCGGCGTAGCCGACCCACTGGCCGGTGGTGAACCGGCTGGTGCCGTCGAGGAACACCGCGCAGAACGCAGCGAACTCGTCCATCGTGCCCAGCCGGCGCTGGGGCACCTGGGCCTCGATCTTCGCCCGCACCGCGGGGTCGGTGGCACCGCTGGCCTTCAAGAAGCCGGGGAAGTCCATGAAGTTGGTGCCCACCGCGTTCACCTGCACGTTGGCCGCAGCGACCTCTTCGGCGACGTTCTTGGCCATCATCGTCGCCCCGGCGCGCATGGCCGAGTAGAGCGCAGCACCCTTGCTGGGCCGTGCCGCGGTGGCGCTGGTGATCATCAGCACCTGACCATCGCCCTGAGCAACCATCGGACGCACCACGGCCTGCAGGAAGTGGAACGGCGCCACCATGCAGCCCTCGTACAGCCGACCGAGCTGCTCGGCGGTGCTGTCGAGGAAGCGGCCGGTGATGATCTGGCCCGAGAACGCCGCTGCAGCGTGGATGGCGCCGAAACGGGCGATGCCGGCGTCGACGAGGTGCTGCGCCGTGGCCGGATCGGCGAGGTCGCGCACGCCGGGCACCACTTCAACCGCCGCGCCGAGCTCCTCGAGCTCGGCGACCAACTCCGCCGAGGCGTTGCCCAGCACGAGGTCGTGGCCACGCTGGGCCAGGGTGCGGGCGAGTGCGGGTCCGACGTAGAAACCGGCTTCGGCGACGAGGGCGACACGGCGTGAGGTGCTCATGGTCCCACTGTACATCTGGCAGCACCCGTGCCACTTCCCATCCCGACCGCACCCCGTTCCGCACCGCGATGAGCAGGTTGCGCAGCCGGTGCGCACGTTGCTCATCGCGGGGAGATCGTGGGAACCGAACGGGGTCGGGCGACGTCGGAAGAGGCATGAAGTCGTCGCTCATCGCCCTGCTCGCCGTCGCCACCGCCGGCATGTTCACCCTCGCCTCGTGCGGCGACCGCACGGTCGAGCCCGCCACGAGCCCCACCGACCCCGGGAGCACCACCATCGACACCACACCGTCCACACCGGCCACGACCCCTGAGCCCGGCGACGACCTCGTCGCGCTGCTCGCCGGGAAGGCCTATCTGTCGCAGGCGACGACGGGCATCACCCTCGCCCCCGACGCCGTGCTGCGCATCTCGTTCGACGACGGCCGCATCGGCGTGTCGGGCGGCTGCAACGGGATGGGCGGTGACGTCACCTTCGCCGGCGACACCATGACCGTCGGCCCGATGATGATGACCCAGATGGCGTGCGATCAGCCGCTGATGGACCAGGACTCGGCGGTGCAGGCGTTCCTCAGCGCCGGCACCACGGTGTCGGTCGACGGCGACACGCTCACCCTCACCGGCACGTTCGCCGGCGCCGATGCATCGATCACCCTGCTCGACCGCGAGGTGGCCGACCCCGATCGACCGCTCGCCGACACGGCGTGGACCGTCACCGGGGTGATCTCGTCCGACGCGATCAGCTCGGGTTGGGGCAGCGCCGTGGCCACTCTCACCATCGTCGACGGCCAGGCCCAGGTGAACGCCGGCTGCAACACCGGGTTCGCCACGGTCACCGTCGACGAGGCCGCCGGCACCATCACCTTCGGCCCACTCGCCCTCACCAGGAAGATGTGCGACGAGGATGCGATGCGCCTGGAGCAAGAGGTGAGCCGAGTGCTCACCGGCACCGCCACCTACTCGATCGAAGCAGGCTCGCTGACGCTGATGAACGGCACCGACGGACTGCAGCTCACCGACAGCACCCTCGTCGCGGGCTGACCCCCGCTCGGGTGAGCGGCGGTTTCCCCCTCGCTCACCCCCGACACATCGCGCCCGGATCGGACAGATCAGTGGGCCATCATCATCGGCCCCGGACTGTGGAACCGCCCGGTCCGGGGCCGATCTCCTGTCAGGGGCTCTGCCAGAACTGTGAGCCCTTGCTACGGTGGGCGGATGAACGTGCTGCGCACCCCCGACGATCGGTTCGTCGGCCTCCCCGACTTGCCCTTCGAACCGCACTACGGCACCGTCGCCGACGGCACGCTGCGGGTGCACTACCTCGACGAAGGCCCGCGTGATGCGGCACCGGTGCTGCTGCTGCACGGCGAGCCGAGCTGGTGCTTCCTCTACCGGCACATGATCCCGTTGCTCGTGGCCGCCGGCCATCGGGTGGTCGCCCCCGACCTCGTCGGCTTCGGGCGCTCCGACAAGCCCACCGAACAGAGCGACTACACCTTCGGTCGCCATGTCGATTGGATGGCCGAGCTGTTGTTCGACCAACTCGACCTGCGCGACATCACCTTCTTCGGACAGGACTGGGGCGGCCTGGTGGGCCTGCGCCTCGTGGGCGCCGCACCCGACCGCTACGCACGGGTCGTCGTGGGCAACACCGGCCTGCCCACCGGCGACAACCCGCCGAACAAGGCCTTCCTCGCCTGGCAGAACTTCTCGCAGACGTCGCCGCAGTTCCCCATCGGCATGATCGTGAACGGCGGCTGCACCACCGACCTGGCACCCGAGGTGATCGCCGCGTACGACGCCCCGTTCCCCGACGACACCTACAAGGCCGGCGCCCGCATCTTCCCGTCGCTCGTGCCCACCAGCACCGACGACCCGGCCCGCGCCGACAACCTCGCCGCGTGGGAGGTGCTCGAGCGCTTCGAGCGGCCGTTCCTGTGCGCCTTCAGCGACGCCGACCCGGTCAGCAAGGGTGGCGAGCGGGCCTTCATCGGCCGGGTTCCCGGCACCGCGGGCCAGCCCCATGTCACCATCGAAGGCGGCGGGCACTTCCTGCAGGAAGACCGTGGGCCCGAGTTGGCGTCGGTGATCATCGACTTCATCGCCCGGACCCGCTGATGCTGGGCACCACCCGCTACGAGATCCGCATCGACCGGCCGGCCGCACAGGTGTGGGCGCTGGCGGGCGATGCGCCGCGGCTGCACGAATGGTTCCCCGGCATCGTCGCCAGCCCGGTCGACGGCACCACCCGCGTCATCACGATGGACGCGGGTATGTCGATGCCCGAGGAGATCGTGTGCTGCGACGACACGATCCGCCGCTTCCAGTACCGCATCACGGTGCCCATCTTCAAACACCACCGCGGCACGATCGATGTGATCGACCTGGGCGACGACACCTGCCTCGTCGTCTACTCCACCGAAGCCGACCCGCGCACGATGGCGCTCGTGATCGGTGGCGGCACGGCCAGCGCCCTCGACGAACTGAAGCGGCAGATGGAGAGCGGCATGCACGACACCGGCCCACACGACACGCACAACGGAGGGACGCACTGATGGGGCGCAAGATCCTGTTCATCACCACCGACCAGCAGCGCTTCGACACACTCGGCTGCAACGGCGGCACGCTGTCGCGCACCCCGGTGGTCGACGGCCTGGCGGCCCAGGGCATCAACTACCGCCGCGCCCATCCGCAGAGCGTGGTGTGCATGCCGTCGCGCTCCACCATGCTCACCGGCCAGCACCCCAGCACTCACGGTGTGTGGATGAACGGCGTGCCGCTGCCCGAGACCGCTCCGTCGGTGGCCGAGGTGCTGCACGACGCCGGCTACCGCACGGCCATCATCGGCAAGCCCCACTTCGAGCCGTTCCTCGATCCGTTCGGCCGCTTCCCCGAGAACACCTATGCCCGCTCGGGCACGTTCGGCCCGCACCGCGGGTTCGAGCACTTCGAGTCGGCCACCCACGGCGCCGCCGGACAGCTGCACTACGCCCGCTGGATCGCCACCACCCACCCCGAGGCGATGGGCATGTTCTACCCGGTGCTCGACGGAGCGCTGGAGGTGAACGCGATGGGCGGCGGCGAGACGGGTGCGCCACAGGTGTGGGACAACGCCATCCCGCGCGAGTGGTACCACACCGACTGGGTGGCCGATCGCACGATCGCCTGGCTCGACTCGCTGGGCACGGCCGACGACTGGTTCTGCTGGATGAGCTTTCCCGACCCACACCACCCGTGGGACCCGCCGAAGAGCGAACTGCACCGCGTGCCGTGGCGCGATGTCGACCTGCCCGCGGGCTATGCGACCGACGCCGCGAAGCGCGAAGCCGTGCTCGACGCCAAGCCGCGCCACTGGCGGGCCTGGTACGACGGCCGCCTGGTGAGCAACTACGAGGCCCCGCACGACTGGGTGCCGGCCTCGATGACGGCCGACCAGGTGCGCGAGGTGAACGCCGTGAACGCAGTGGAGGTGGAGCTGATCGACGAGGCCATCGGACGCGTGCTCGCCGCCATCGCCGCGCGGGGCTGGACCGACGACGTCGACATCGTGTTCACCACCGACCACGGCGAGTTCCAGGGCGACTTCGGCCTGCTGTTCAAGGGGCCGTACCACGTCGATGCGCTGATGCGCCTGCCGCTCATCTGGCGGCCGGCGCCGTCGAGCGGTGTGGTGCCGGCGGCTGTCGATCGCCCCGTCGGCCTGGTCGATCTCGCCCCCACGTTCTGCGCGATCGCCGGCCTGCCGGTGCCAGCGTGGATGGAGGGCAAGGCGCTACCGGTCGACGATGCCGACGCCGCCGCACGCGGCTTCGAGCGAGTGCTCACCGAATGGGACAGCAACCTGTTCGGTGTCGACGTGCACCTGCGCAGCATCTACCGCGACGGCTGGCTGTGCACGGCCTACCTGCCGGGCTACAGCCACGACGGCACCGAGGGCGAGCTCTACTCGCTGGCCGACGACCCGCTGCAGCAGGTGAACCGCTGGGACGACCCGGCCTGCGCAGCGCTGCGCAGCGACCTGTTGGCCGACCTGTGGGACCATCAGCCGCCGATGGTGTCGCCCCTGCCCCGCGTGGTCGCCCCCGTCTGACGGGTGTCGAGTTGCGGCCCACAGCGGGCCGAAAGTCGACACACGGTCGCACACCCGGCGGGGATCGCTGCCAACATCGACCCATGAGGCGCTCCACACTGCTCGCCTGCCTAGTGCTGACCTCGGCCTGCGGCACCGACGACGCCGCGAGCACGACCACGGCCGCACCCACGACGGCAGCACCGAGCACGGCAGCACCGACCACCACGGCAGCACCCACCACGACCGAGCCCACCACGACTGCCGCACCCACCACCGCCGCACCCACCACGGTGGCTGACCCGTCGCGGACGTTGTTCGACTTCGTCGAGGCGGGGTCGCTCGAGGGGTGGGCGAACGTCAACGACACGGTGATGGGCGGCGTGTCGAGCAGCTCGACCACGTGGGCCGACGGCCAGATGGTGTTCGCCGGTGACCTGTCGCTGGAGAACAACGGCGGCTTCACGTCGGTGCGCGGCCCGATCGACGAACGACTCGGCGCGCTGCTGGCCGATGCCACGCAGTTGACCGTGCAGGCCGTCGGCGACGGAAAGACCTACCTTCTGCAACTGCGCACGATCGACGACCAGCTGTACGTGCAACGGTTCACCACCGGCGCCGACGTCGAGCAGACGTACCCGCTCGACCTCGCCGCGTTCGAACCCGTCGGCCGCTTCCTCGACCCGCTACCCGACGCCGCGCCGCTCGATCCGTCACGCGTCGCCCAGGTGGTGATCTACCTGCTCGACAAGCAGGACGGACCGTTCCGGCTGGCGGTGCGGCGCATCGCTGCCGTCTGAGCGGTCAGGTGGGCCGAAACGACTGGCCCTGATCGGCCCCGTCGTCGCGGAGCAGCGTCATCGGGCTCACTCCGCCGCCGATGTACCCGAGTGCGTACGCACCGTGCTCGTACCCGAGCAGGCGCTGGATGCGCTCCGGGAACGTGCGCACCTCGTCGAGACTGTACGAGAGGTACTGGTTCTCCTCCTGGCGCAGCCAGCCCAGCACGTAGTCGACGTTGATGCCCACCCGCACCGTGTCGGTCCGGTTGGCGCCGCCACCGTGCACCGTCGACCCGAGGTACAGCACCACCGAACCCCGGGGCATCTCGGCGGGCAGCGTGTCGTCGTGCGTGAACTCGTGCTCGGCCGACGAGCCGTGGCTGTCGGGCACCACGCGAGTGGCGCCGTTCTCCTCGGTGAAATCGGTGAGCGCCCAGATGGTCGACACCTCCACGTGCACATCGTCGGGGAAGGGGAAGAAGTCGAAGCACCAGTGGTCGCGGTGCAGCAGTTGCGCCTGCGAGTCGGGCCCGAGGGCGATGGACTGGGTGAGATGCAGTTGGAACGTGGTCTTCTGCGGCCACAGCGTGCGGTCGACGACCTCGAGCACCAACGGATGACCGACCAGCGACACCGTGCTGGGGGCCCGGGTGAGCAGCGCACCGGTGCGGCGGGTGTTGAAACCGGAGAACGGGTCGGCACCGGTGGGCGTTGCCTCGATGGCGGGCTGCAGTTCAGCGGCGATGCGGTCGCAGAGGTCGGCGTCGGCGAGACGCTCGATCACGACCACACCGTGTGCGGCCAACGCGGCCGACACCTCCTCGGCGGTGCTGTCGGCGGAGAAGCGCGGGATGGATGCCGTGGGCATGACCCAACTCTTGCACGCCGACACGACCGACTCGAGAGGTGGCCGGTTCAGTCGACGGGCGGAGCGAGCTGGTCGAGGTAACCCACCAGCATGATGCTCAGTTCGCGGGCGGCCACCGCATGGCTGCGCGGCTGGTCGGCGTACTGGTCGAGCACGCTGATGGCTGCGGTGAGCGTGATCTGTGCCGCGGCCTTCAGCCGGGCGGCCGGCTGGTGCGGGTACCGCTTGGCGAACGCTGCCTGCACCGCCGACACGAGCTCGGCGTTGCGTTGCTCCTCCAGAGCCGTCAGCTCGGGCACGGCTCGCCAGGCACGGCGCAGCACCGGGCCACCGGGTTCCTGACGGCGGAACCGCAGCAGCGTCTCGACTGCCGTGGTCATCCAGCCGGACAGGTCGGTGGTGCGAGGCAGCAGCGCGAGGTGCTCGACGAAGAACTCCACCCGCACCGCCTCGTTCCGCTCGAACAACTCGCGCAGGATCGAGTTCTTGTCGGGGAAGTAGTGGTACACGGTGGCCACGTTCACCCCGGCCACCTCGGCGACGATGTTGGTGTTGAAGCCCTGCAAGCCCTTGTCGACGAGCACCTCGACCGCGGCGTTGATGATCTTGTCGAACGTGGCCGCGGCGCGCGCCTGCTTCGGCACGGCACGACGATGCGGGGGTCGGGACGGCTCGGTCACGGTCATGCGATGGTACCGAGTGTCAACGACCCCGGCGCCGAGACACCTCGGCGGCGAGGAGCGCGATGTGCGCCGGCTCCATCCCGCAGCAGCCGCCCACCACGGTGGCGCCTGCGTCGAGCCAGCGGTCGACAAACTGGCCGTAACTGGTGGGGTCGAGGTCGTCGCGGAACGCCGAGATCTGGGCGTTGGCCTCGCCGTTGCTGGTGTGGCTGTCGACGAAGCGGTTGGCGTATCCACCGATCGCGGCCCGCCCGTCGGCCCGGCGCGCCGCCGTGCCGATTGCCGCCGTAATGGTCTCGGCCTGGCAGCAGTTGAACAACACGGCCTCGGCGCCCAGGTCGAGTGCGGCAGCGACGGCGTCGTCGATGGCTTCGCCGCTGCGCAGCGTGCCGGGTGCATGGTCGTCGAGCGTGTAGCTGATCCACAACGGCAGGGTGGAACCGGCGCGGTCGAGCGCAGCACGCACCTCACGGGCTTCGGCGACGGACCCGAGCGTCTCGCCCAGCCAGTGATCGACGTGCGGTGCCAGGCCCTCGACCAGCGGATCGATGATCGCGGGCGCGGCGGCTGCGTCGAACAGGTCGGGCCGGTACGAACCGAACAGCGGCGGCAGGCTGCCGGCCACCCGCACCGGCCGCCCGGCGGCGTCGGCGGCCCGTCGGGCCAGGCTGCCCGACAGCGCCGCGAGATCACGGCCCTGCGCTGCGAAGCGGTCGTCGCCGATGTGGAACGGCACCACCGCGTAGCTGTTGGTGGTGATGACCTCGGCGCCGGCCTCGATGAAGTTGGTGTGCACCTGCACCACCCAGTCGGGCCCGTCGATCAGGGCGAGCGCCGACCACTCGGGTTGCCGGAAGGGTGCGCCGATGCGCATGAGTTCGCGACCCATCCCACCGTCGAGCACCGTGAGTTCGTCCATCGGGTCAGTCTGCCAGCGGTAGTTCGGCGATGAACACCGCTATGGCGGCGGCCACTTCGGCGGCGTGGGTGTGTTCGTGCATCGAGTGTTCGCCGCCCTCCACCACCCGCAGCCGGGCGTGCGGCATCTTGCGCTCCAGGTACTGCCCCGAGTTGGTGTAGTCGGGCCGATCGAGCGAGCCAGCGAGCACGAGCGTTGGCGTGGTCATGTCGGCCAGACGGTCCATCACCACCGAGTCGTGCTGCAGGTTCAGCTCGGCCACCTGGACCGGCACACCGAAGCGGTGAGCGTTGCGACGGCTCATCGCATTCCACCCCTCACGCTTCTCGGGGTCGCGGAAGCCAGGGCCGGTGTTCAGCACGACGATGCCGCGCGCCGCACCGGGCCGGGTGGCGGCATGGGCGAGGGCAAGGTAGCCGCCCAGCGAATGGCCGACGATCACAGCCCGCGAACCTGTCTCGGCCTCGAGCGCAGCAAGGAGTTCGTCGAGGTCGTCGAGCGCCCGGTCGCGGGTGTACTCGGCCGGGTCGTCGGGCACGGGCGAGGCGCCATGGCCGAGCAGGTCGACCGCCACGACGAGGAATCGGTCCTGCAACAACGCCATGCACTCGGCCCAGGTGGCCGACGAGCTGCCCATGCCGTGCACGAACACGATCGGCGGTGTCCCCTGCCCGGCGCGCACCTGGTGCAACCTCATCGAACGCTCCTCACCATCACTCGGACCCTGACGGATGGTAGGGCAGGCGCTCCGCCGGACGGCCATCGACCGGCGCCCGTGCCCGTCGATCCACACCGCACGCAGGGGGTATGGTGCGCCCATGCAAACAGGACGATGCCTCTGCGGTTCGATCACCTACGAGTTGGCGGGTGACGTCATCGCCACGGCCGTGTGCCACTGCGACCACTGCCAGCGCCAGAGCGGCGGCGCGTTCTCGGTGAACCTCATTGCACACGAGTCGCAGCTCACGATCCACGGCACGCTCACCACGTTCGAGGACCGCGGCGAGCACGGCGACGACGTGTACGTACGGCGCCGGTTCTGCGGCACGTGCGGGTCGCCCATCGTGTCGGAGTTGGCCAAGTCGGAGGGCATCATCGCCGTGAAGGCGGGCACGCTCGACGACAAGACGACCGTGCAGCCCGGCATCGAGGCCTGGTGCGTCGACCGTCAGCCCTGGGTGTCGCTCCCCGGCATCGCCATCGCCCTCGACCGCGAATAACCCCGCGGCACCACATCAGCGGAACGGGAGGGATTCGGCGGATGTCGACGTTTCCCCTGGCCAACGGCTTGATGAGCTGGCTTTGGCAGTGACGCTGGCAGTAACGAGCGACAGCCGTGGGGGTTCGTCGGTGGTGTTCGACGACTAGCAGCCCCGCAACGCGGCGACCGAGCGGGGAAGCCCGGAGCGCGTGAGATGGTCGAGCAACTCGTCAACGCTCATCGGCGGGTGCCGAAGGGCTGCTGCCTGCGCTTCGAGCACGCGGAAGATCGTCGCCGGTGACAGGTCGACGAGATGGAGCAGAAACTCGTCGGGGGTCTGAGCTTCGATGTTGTAGGACCGGAGCACGTCAGCCGGGAAGTCGCTGAGGTTCTCGGTGACGATGACTTGGGAACCGGAGCGAATGGCGACTGCAACGACGTGTTGGTCGTTGGGGTCGGGCAGGTGGAGGCCATCGAGGAGCCGCTCGTAGCCGGTGGTGAGGCAGTCAGGGACCGCCTCGCACATCAGTTGACGGGTGCGGGCCAATTGGGCTTCGGTCAGGTCGGGCCGACGGCGCAGGATCGAGCGGACCATCTCGTCGAGGATGTCCGTGCTCCAGTGAGCGCGGAACAGACCGGTGGTCGCAAGCCGGATGAGGAGATCTCGTAGCCCCGCCGGGTGCAACACGCACGCGTCGTAGGTCGCGTCGAAGGCCACGCCAGCCTTCCTGGCTCGCTAGTAGTCCAGGCCGATGCGCTGGGCTTCGCCGGTGAGTTCGTCGGCGATAGCGCGACGCTCGGCGTCGTCGACGCGTTTGTATGCCAGGAGATCGGCGAGCAACACGCGGCGGCGGTTGCCAACGCGCCGGAACGGCAGTTTGCGTTCCTCGAGGAGCTTCACCAGGTACGGCCGCGAGACGTTCAACACATCCGCAGCCTGCTGAGTGGTGAGTTCGGCGTGTACGGGTGCCACGGTCACCGCGTTGCCATTGGCGATCTGGGTGAGTATGTCGACAAGCAGTCGCAGCGCGTGGCCGGGAAGCTGCACGACGGTGCCGACGTCGTTGGCCTGCAGCGACACCGGAACGTCCGCGAGTTCGGGGTGTTGGCGGAGGAATCGCTCGAGGATGGCCACAGCCTCGGCCGCCTGAGTGGCGGTGTGCTCGTCGGGGACGGTGAGTTGGTGGTCGAGAAGTGCAGATGCCACGGTCGTGTCTCCTTGCGGCGCAGGCAGGTTGGCGCTAGTCGAAGCATACGAAGTATTCGAAATACCCGCAACACAGGTTCCGACCCCACGAACCGTTGACACCGACAGCACACCCACTGACGGAGAGCCACCGTCCACCTTTGGTGATTTTCTGTGTAATGAACCCCGATCCGAGCCGTGCAGGCTCACACCGGCACGGCTTGAGGGCTCACGCGAGCCGGGCCCATAGTCGCTGGGCCACAGCACCGTGATGGTGCCGTCGGGGTCGTCGAGGACGTCGAGGACGTCGAGGACGATCCACACGGTCCGGTCGACCGCGTGGGGCTCGGGCCGGCACTGTGTAGGCCGACAGCAACCGGCCTGCGTAGCACGGGCCGGCCTATCGTTCGCAGCCCGGCCGTGTGGGTTCAGGTCGCGCTCGTCGCGGCGCAGGTGCAGGTCGAAGCAGGCGATGTCGGGCCGGACATGTTCGGGGCCGGTGACGGTGCTGCCGAACACGCAGTTGTGGGCGATGCCCTCGCCACGGCAGGTGCGTCGATGACGACGAAACTGGCACGCCCGACGGGACCCCTCATCATCCGTCGGGCACAGCGAACGACACATGTGAGGGTTGCTGTGAGGGTTGGTGTGAGGGTTCGTCTGCTGCGCGCCACTCGACCGGCAAACACCGCGAAGCGTTCGGTCGTCGCCGACAGCCCGTCATTGGTCATCGGTCAGTCAGGAACGCAGCGCCTCACCGCGCGCAGCAAGCGCCTCTTCGAGCAATCGCAGTGCACGAGGCCCGAAGCCGTGAAGACCCAATAACTGCGCCCGACTGCATCCGGCCACCTGCTCAAGCCGAGTCACCCCGATCGAAGCAAGCGCCCGAGTCGCCGGCGCGCCAATCCGTGGCAAGTCATTCTCCGACACGACCCCATGATCGCCCGGCAGAACTCGCGTCGCACAGCCGGCGTTTCGGGACAGTGCTTACCTGTTGGCGAGATCAAGGCATTGGCTGATCAAGGCCTCGGTAGCTTCGACAGGGCCTATCACTGCCACCGCCTTGCCACCCACAACAGCCACGTCGGCACCTTCGCCCAGCGTCCCACCTTCGTCGGAGATGCATGACAGCACTTGTCCTGCAACGGTGTCATCGCCGTCGGAGCGACTGCAGCTGACGAGCAGCGAGATCGTGGCCACAGCGGCAAGTCCGATCGTGAAAGCCCTTCCCACGTTCCGAAGACTAGCGGCGGGTGGTTCTGCGGATGGCGACGTGCTGTCCGCCGAACGATCACCCGCATAGGTGCCGGTTCACGTCGCACAGCCGGCGGTAGGGGGCAGTCATGGAAGGTCAGGGTTGCCGATGGGTTGCCCTGCTGAGGCTGTCAGGTTAGCCTGACGTTGTGAGTGTGCTCGCAGCAGCCAAAGACCTACCCCAAGATCCATTGTCAGCTCTGCGCGTGCTGACCGAACGCGAGCACGAACTCGAACGCATTCGCCGCGAACAGGTTGTTGCCGCCCGAGCGGCCGGCGCGTCCTGGCAACAGATCGGCGACGCCCTCGGCGTCACCCGCCAATCAGCCTGGGAGAGTTTCACTGCTGCGACGCGAGCTGCGTTGTCCGCCAACGTCGACACCAACGGCACGCTCGCCGAGGACGACGCCATCGACCTCGCTGTTGAGGAAGTCCGGGCCGTGCGCCGCCGCAAGGCCACGAGTTGACCCGTCCGGCACGCGTGTTGGTCGTCATTGATGCGAACGTGTTCGTGTCGGCTGCGATCCAACGTGGAGCTTCGTATCGCATCGTCGAGTCGTGGCTGACCGGCACCGCTGACTTCGAGGCGGTGATGTGTCGGGCACTGCTCGACGAGATCCGCGAGGTCCTGACGACTCGTCCTCGTCTCCGCAGGTGGATCAGCCTCGAGACTGCGACGTTGTTCATCGACACGATCGAAGCGCTCGTCGATCTCGTCGACGATCCCGCCGAGATCTCGAACGAGACACGCGACCCGAACGACGACTACCTCATTGCGTTGGCAAGAACGAACGACGTCGAGTTCATCGTCTCCGGAGACAAGGACCTCCTCGAGTGGGAGGCCCAGCAGCCAACCGTGATGACGCCTACTCGGTTCGAGCAACGCTCCCGCACCACGTAGTGCCACCACCGAATGCGCGGCCGATGACCGGTACAACGGCGCCCTCAAGTGCCGGCCGATGCCGCCGGCCCAGCGGTAGGGGACAAAGCCGGGAACGCAGTACGACGATCGTGCAAGCTTGCGTGATGCGTGTCGCCGCGTACCAGG
>JBIIDH010000004.1:0-73874 GCA_044238435.1 Ilumatobacteraceae bacterium
CCAGTACGACAGCGCACAGCGCTGCCACCATCTCGCGTCGAACCATCATGAGCGTCCTATTCGACCCAACGGGCCGACCGGAAGCAAGTCACCTCCGATGTGTCGTCGGCGACACCCGACGTCAGGAGTTGCGCGACTTCAGCTCGTCGCGGATCTCGGTGAGCAGGTCGACCTGGCTGGGTCCGGCTGTGGAGAGGTCGCGCTTGGTGGCTGCCCGATAGAACTTCACCAGGCCGAACACGGCGAGCGCGGTGAGCACGAAGACCACGACCTGGTTGACGAACGATCCCCACTTCACCGTCTCGTAGGCCTTGCCGGCGATACCGGTGCAGTCCTGCTTGCCGGTGGGCGTGCCGTCGGGACCGAGGATGTCCTCGCACTTCACCATCAGGCCGATGATGCCCATCACGATGTCGTTGACGAACGAGTCGATCAACGCCTTGATGGCGACGCCCATGATGAAGGCAACGGCGATGGTCATCAGATCGCCCGTGATGATGAAGTCCTTGAACTCTTGGATGAGGCCCTTCTTCGGCTCCTCGACTGTGTCTGCCATGCGGTGACGCCCCCTGCTCGTGGTTTCGGCGCCGAAGTATGACACGGCCGACCCGACCCACTGACCACCCCGAACGGGTGAGCGGCGCAGGGACGAGTCGGTAGCGTCGTGGGCGATGACGGCCCCGTACGACCTGGTGATCGTCGGCCTCGGTTCGGCCGGCCTGGCCGCAGCCGAGATGGCTGCCGGCCTGGAACTGCGCGTCGCCGCCATCGAACGCGACCGGCCCGGCGGGCACCGCCTCTGGAGCGGCGAGGTGCCCGTGGCTGCACTGGCCGCCACCGCCCGCGCTGCGCATGCGATGCGCCATGCCGATCATCTCGGCCTGCGCAGCACCGATCCCTTCGTCGACCTGGCGACGGTGTGGCGTCGGGTGCGCGCGGTACAGGCCGGCATCGCAGCGCAGAACGCCGCGCTCGACCGGCTGCGCGATCTCGGGGTCGACGTGTTCATCGGCACGGGCCGGGCCGGCGACACCGAGGGTGGGGGTGCCGGAGTCGACGCGGGCGCCGTGACGATCACGGCCGCCGACAGCGACGGAGTGCCCGACCTCACCGTGTGGGGACGGTTCGTGCTGTGGTGCACCGGCAGTCGCCCCACGTTGCCACGCATCGCTGGGTTGGCCGACACATCGCACCACACCGTCGAGACGTTCTTCCACCTCGACCATCCGCCGGCGTCGATGGTGGTGCTCGGCTCGGGTGCCCACGCGGTGACGCTCGCCCAGTCGCTGCAGCGGCTGGGCGTGGCCACAACGATCGTCGCCGAGGCCCCCCGTCTGCTCCCTCACGACGAGCCGACGCTCGTCGCCCAACTCACCGCGCACCTCGTACGCGAGGGCATGTCGGTGGAGGCCGACACCTGGGTCGACTCGGTCGCACCAGTCGGCGACGGCGACAATCGCGTCCGAGTGGTGCTCGACGACGACCGCGAGGTGGTGGCCGGCGGACTGCTGGTGGTGGCGGGCCGCACACCCTGCACCGACGAGTCGGGCATCGCCACAGGTGCCGACGGCCTCGACGTCGACGTGCGGGGCCGATCGGCAGTTCGCACCGTCTACGCCGCCGGCTCGGTCACCGGACAGCACCACCATCCACATGCGTCGGTCCACGAGGCGCTGAGGGCCGTGCGCGACATGTTCCTGCCCGGTCGGCCTTCCGCCGACGACCTGGTGCCCACCTGCACCCTCACCGAACCCGCTCTCGCCCGGGTGGGCCTCACCGGCGCCGAGGCCGACACACTGCACGGCGACGACGCCGATGTGTGGACGATGAGCCTCGACCACCTCGACCGCGCCCGCGCCGACGGCTCACCCGAGGGTGCGCTCGTGGTGGTGACGGCGAACGAACGAGTGGTCGGCGCCCATCTGCTGGCCCCGGGGGCCGGTGAGACGATCCACGAACTCGCTCTGGCGGTTCGCCACGGCATGAAGCTCGCCGACATCGCCGCGCTCGTGCACGTGCCCACGACGGTGGCGGCAGGCATCGGCCGCTTGGCGGTCGATTCGGGCATCGAGCGCGTCCAGCGATATCGGTGGCTGCTGCGCCGAAGCTGAGCCCGCGCTCTGACAACATCGTGGTGTGAGGCGAGCCCGATGACCCCCCGGAGCCGACGCGCCAGCAGCCGACGGCGTGCGTCGCTGGCCGCTGCACTCTGCCTGCTGCTGGTGCCGGCCGCCTGCACGGTGAACCAGACCACCACCCCCACGTCGATGGTGCCGCTCATCCCGCCCGACCAACTGCCCATCACCACCCTGGCCGCCACCACCACGACGGCTCCGAGCAGCGATCCGGACGACCCCCTCCTCGTCGCCCTCCCCCAGGGCGACTGCGCCTACGCCGATGCACCGACCGAAGGCGAACTCACCTTCGTGTTCGGCAATCGACTGTTCGGCACCACGTTCGACGCAGCAACGGTGCGGTGTCTGGCCGAACTCGAGCCGACCCAGCGCGGGGCGATGCGCTGGTCGCCCGTGGCCAACCGGGCGCTCCTGAACCCGGGAACCGTGTTCGACGTCGGCGGCATCCGGTCGAGCGGATTCGATCCAGCCACCACCCGCCTGGTGTGGGAGTACCCGGTCGGCGATGCACTCATCGCACCCACTCCGTCGAGCAAGACGTTGGTGAGGCGTAGCGCCACCGACGGCGGCCAGCGCACCGAGATCACGTTCCTCCCACGCACCTGGCTGGTGGCGTCGCATCCGTCGGGGCAGGCACTGCTGGCCGTGGGCCGCACCGCCGACGACGTGACCGGCCTGTTCGCCGCCGGCCCCACCGGACAGGACGGGCGGCCGCTGCTCTTCATCGCCGGCGACCGCACCGTTCAGGAACTGGCCATCGACCCATCGGGTCGCTCGACGTACCTCATCAGCACCCGTGGCGACTCGTTCTCGCTGCACCGCCTGTCGCTGACCGATCTCGTCCTCAGCGAGGTGTCGTCGACCCCCACCCCGCTGCTGCAGGTGACCCCGGGCCCGACGGCCTCGGCCGTCGCCTGGAAGAGCGGTCTGTGCAACAGCATCACCGACACCTGGGTGTTCGACGAGCGGATCGGCAGCGCGGTCGTTGCCGGCGTCGGCACACCGCTGGAGGGCCTGTCGGTGGCACCGCTCGGCTGGCTCGATGCCACTCGCCTGGTGGTGACGGCACGCACCTTGGGCTGCGACGGACCGGCCGATGTGTGGACCTGGAACCTGCTCGACGGCTCGGCAACACTGCTGGTGAAGAGCATCGAACTGCCTGCTCTGCGCCAACTGCAGCCCCAGGCGACGATGCCGGTGATCGACCCGGTCGCGGCGCCGCCGGCTCTCTAGGCCGATGATCGACCCGGTGCGCTAGGCCTGCGCCTCGTCGAGATCCTCGAAACGGTCGATGCGGCGCAACGACGGGAAGGCTGCGCCCCATCCCACCACGATGAACAGCGTGGCGATGCCGCCGCCGACGACTGTGGCCGGGGTACCGACCGCTTGCGCCACCACGCCGCTCTCGAACGCGCCCAGTTCGTTCGAGGCGCCGATGAAGACGTTCTCGACCGCGAGCACACGCCCGCGCTTCTCGTCGGGCGTGACGAGCGGGACCAGCGAGCTGCGGATGAACACGCTCACCATGTCGGCGGCGGCGAGCACGATCAGACTCAGGAACGCCACGGTGTAGCTGTGCGTGAGGCCGAGCACGATGGTGGCCAGACCGAAGATCGCGACCGAGACGAGCAGCGTGACGCCCACACGGCGCCGCACCGGCCGCACCGCCAGAGCGACAGCCATCGCCGCCGCACCGATACCGGGTGCAGCACGCAGCCAGCCGTAGGCGATGTCGCCCACTCCGAGTTGTTCTTCGGCGATGACCGGCAGCAGCGCCACGGCACCACCGAACAGCACGGCGAACAGGTCGAGCGAGATGGCGGCCAGCAGCACCGGAGTGCGCCGGATGAAGCGCAGGCCCTCCATCGCAGAGCGCAGGCTCGGGCGCTGGTCGGCCGGCGGCGGTTCGGGCACCCGCAGGAACCGCAGACGGAACAAGCCGAGCCACCCGATGAAGATGAGCAGGGCCGACCCGGCATACGCCACCCATGGATCGATCGAGTACAGGAAGCCCGACGCCGCCGGCCCGACGATGATGGCTGCGGTCCAGGTGGCCGAGAACAGTGCGATCGTGCGCGGCAGACCGCCCTCTGGCGCCACCATGGGTGGCATCGCCCGCAGCGCCGGCGCCTGGAAGGCCCGGGCGATGCCGTACAGGAAGGCGATGACGAACAGCGGGAACGGTTTGGTGGGGTTCGTGAGCGCATAGGCCATCAGTGCCAGCGAACCGATGAGTTCGCCACCCACGGCGAGGATGCCCACGCGGCGTCGGTCGAAGCGGTCGGCGACGGCTCCCGTGACGAGGACGAGCAGGATCGCCGGCAGGAACTCGGCGAGGCCGATGAACCCGATGTCGGCCTCGCGGCCGGTGATGTCGAACACCTGCTTCAGCAGCGCTGCCGCCTGCAGCGACACCCCGCAGTAGAGGACGAAGTTGCACACCAGCAGGCGCCGCACCGGGACCGAGCGCCACAGGTCGGCGAGGGAGTACTCGGGGCTCGGATCAGCGGTCTGGGTGTTCACAGCGGATCGGCACGCTACTCGCGGCGTGCTACAACCACGCCATGACATCACTCGCCGACGACACCCGCTGGCTCGACGCCACCGATCAGGCCGCCCTGGTGCGCAACGGCTCGGTGAGCGCCGGCGAGCTGCTCGAGGCAGCCATCGAGCGCATCGAGGCCATCGATCCGGCGCTCAACGCGGTGAACCTGCGATGGTTCGACCACGCTCGTGACGTGGCGGCCGGGGCCCTGCCCGAGGGTCCGTTCCGGGGCGTGCCGTTCCTGCTGAAGGACCTGTGGGCCGCCTTCGACGGTCAGCCGCTGAGCAACGGCAACAAGGCGCTGCGCGCTGCGGGCTACCGCGCCGATTTCGACACCACGCTCGTCGCCCGCTTCAAGGCGGCGGGGCTGGTCATCGCCGGGCGCACCAACAGTCCCGAGTTCGGGGCGCTGCCCACCACCGAGCCCGAGGCGTGGGGCCCCACCCGCAACCCGTGGAACACCGACCATTCGCCCGGTGGGTCGAGTGGTGGGTCGGCCGCAGCCGTGGCGGCCGGCATGGTGCCGTTCGCCCACGCCAGCGACGGCGGCGGCTCCATCCGGATCCCCGCTGCATGCTGCGGACTGGTGGGGCTGAAGACCTCGCAGGGGCGCATCACCCTCGGCCCAGCGCGTGACGAGAGCAACCTCGGCGTCGAGTTCTGCGTCAGCCGCAGTGTGCGCGACAGCGCGGCCCTGCTCGACGCGGTGCACGGCCCGGGCGTGGGCGACACGGTCATCGCGCCCGCGCCGGCCCGGCCGTACGTCGACGAGGTCGGTGCCGACCCCGGCTCGCTGCGCATCGGCCTGCTCGACCACCACCCCTTCGGCCACGCGGTGCACGCCGACTGCGCAGCGGCGGTGAACGAGGTGGGCCTGCTGCTGGAAGGCCTGGGGCACCGGGTGGAGCGCGACTACCCGTCGGCGATGGCGAACCCGGAGTTCTCGCGTCGCTTCGGCGCGCTGTGGAGCACCAACATGGGCATGGCGATCGAGCGCATCAGCGAGCAGTTGGGCCGTGAGGTCACCGTCGACGATGTGGAGTTGCACGACTGGGCGCAGGCGCAGTTCGCCCGCCAGTTCAGCGCCACCGACTACGCCAAGGCGATGGCCGCCAACGTGACGTTCCGTCGCGCCGTGCAGCAGTGGTGGGCGGGCGAGCAGGGCAAGGGCGCCTTCGACCTGCTGCTCACCCCCACCCTCGCCGAGCCACCCACGCGCATCGGCGAGTTCGCCAACGATCCCGACAGCCCCATGGCGCCGCTGGTGCGCGCCGGCGGCTACGTGGCGTTCACGCCTCAGTTCAACTCGAGCGGCCAGCCTGCCATCAACCTGCCCATCGTGTGGAACGCCGCGGGCCTGCCCATCGGGGTGCAGCTCGTGGCCGCCTATGGCCGCGAGGATGTGCTGTTCCGTGTCGCCGCGCAACTCGAGCAGGCCCGCCCGTGGGCCCACCGCCGTCCGGCTGTGTGACACGCCAGCCGGGACGACCGGGCCGGCCTAGCGGGCGATCCAGCCTCCGTCGACGATGACGTTCTGGCCGGTCATGAACGAGCCGGCGGGCGTGGCCAGCAGCAGCAGCGCACCATCGAGTTCGTGCTCGGCGCCCATGCGCGGAATGGGTGAGTTCGCACGGATGAACTGCTGGCTGCCCTCGTCGCTGTCCATCCCCGCCGTCATCTCCGACGGGAACCAGCCCGGGCACAGCGCATTCACGCGAACACCCTTGCGGGCCCACTGCAACGCCATCTCACGGGTGAGGTTCACCACCGCACCCTTGCTGGCGCAGTAGTGGGCCTGTTTGATGGGGGTGGACCCGACATGACCGAGGATCGAGGCGATGTTCACGATGCTGCCGCCGCCGTTGGCGATCATCGACGGTGAACTCAGCTTCGACAGGTGCCACAGCGCGGTGACGTTCAGTTCCATCGCTTGACGGAACGTGTCGAGGTCTTCCTCCTCGATCGACACCTTGTGGCCGATGCCGGCGTTGTTCACCAGCACGTCGATGCGACCGTAGGTGGCGAGGGTGTCGGCGACGACACGTTCGCGGTCGGCCGCCACCCCGAGGTCGGCGGCGATGGGCAGCGAACCGGGCAGTTCAACTGCCAGCGCAGCCAACCGCTCGGCGCGCCGCGCCACCAGCACCACCCGGGCCCCGACAGCGTGCAGCACACGGGCGAAGCGGTCACCCAGCCCCGACGACGCCCCGGTGACGATGGCCACCTTGCCGTCGAGACGGAACAGCGCGAGCGGGTCGAGCAGGTCGGCGGTACGGGTGACAGGGTCGTTCGTCATGGGCCGACAGTACCGATCGACCCCCCACGCTGCCTCGTTGTGTTGCTCTTCGATGACATCGGTTCCATCTGCATGAAATGTTCGACCCTCGCGGAACCATTCCGCTCTGAGCGACGTTGTATAGGCGTCGGTGCGGCTGACGAGAGGGAGGCAGAGGCGATGAACGACCACACAGATCACGTCTCCACCGATTGGCATGCCATCGTGGTGCTCGGCGTGGTGGCCAGCATCGTGGCCGCACTCAGCGCCGTGGCACTGGCTGCCGTGCTGTCCGAGACCACCATCGTGGTCGGCGTCATCGTCGCCGCCTCGTTGGCGAGCTGGTTCCAGCTCGAGCACGGCTCCCGCCCCGTCGCCCGGCACCGATGATGTGACACGATGCGTCGCATGAGCGATGCATCGACTCCCTCTCCGCTGGTCGTGCTGGTGCACGGCGCCTGGCACGGCGCGTGGTGTTACGCCGCCCTCCAGGCCGAACTCGACGCCCGAGGCATTGCGTCGTTGGCCATCGACCTGCCCGGGCACGGGGCGTCCACGCTGCCGCTCGGCGACCTGCACGGCGACGCCCAGCACGTGGCCGATGTGGTGGCGGCGCTCGACCGGCCGGTGGTGCTGGTGGGGCACAGCTACGGCGGTGCCGTCATCTCCGAGGCCGCCGTACGCGTGGCACGCGAAGGCACCGGCCCGGTGCGCCATCTCGTGTACCTCACGGCGTTCACCCCCGACGAGGGCGAGAGCATCGGCACCCTCTTGGGCGGTATGCCCCGTGTGTCGGTGTTGCTGAACGCCGCCATCACACCCCGCGACGACGGCACGAGCGTGCTCGAACCCGCCGCGGCGATTCCCGCCCTGTACGGCTCGTGCCCGCCCGCTGTGGCCGCCGCGTCGGTGGCCCGCCTGTCGCCGCAGCCGATGAGCACGTTCGGCCAACCGGTCACCGGCACGGCGCGCGCCGGCACCCCGACGACGTATGTGGTGTGCACCGAGGACCGCGCCATCGCGGTCGAGCACCAGCAGATCATGGCCACCCGCTGCGACACGGTGGTCACGCTGCACACCGATCATTCGCCGTTCGTGTCGATGGTGGCCGACACCGCCGACGCCATCGAAGCAGCGCTGGCGAGGTCGTGACGTGACCGCACCGAAGGTACGCATCGGCTACGGCTTCGGCGTGCGCACCCGGCTGAACGACGCCGGCTTCACCCAGGTGGTCGACGCGCTCGAACGGTTGCGGTTCGACAGCCTGTGGTTGAGCGAGCGCATCGGCGGCGAGGCCCCCGACCCACTGGTGGCCATGGCGTTCGCTGCGGGCCGCACCACGAAGCTGAAGTTCGGGATGAGCGTGATGGTGCTGCCCGGCCGCAACCCGGTGGTGTTGGCCAAGGAGTTGGCCACCCTCGACCGACTGTCGAACGGCCGCCTCCTCCCGGCGTTCGGCCTCGGGGTGGCCGACCCGCACGAGCAGCAGGCGTTCGGTGTGGAGCGCACCGAACGCGCAGCCTTGTTCGACGAGAGCCTCGCCGTGCTGCGCGCCTGCTGGAGCGGCAAACCCGTCACCCACCATGGCGCCCGCTTCCACTACGACGACCTGCAGGTGCTGCCGACCCCGAAGCAGGAGCACATCGACGTGTGGCTGGGTGGTATCGCCCCGTCGGAACTGCGCCGGGTGGGCCGCTCGGCCGACGGATGGCTGCCCAGCTTCATCGTGCCCGACGACGCTGCACGCGGCCGCGAGGTGATCGAGGCCACCCTGGCCGAACACGGTCGAACCATCGACGACGACCACTACGGCGTGCTCATCCCCTACGCCAACGGGCCGGTACCCGAGGCGCTCCTCGCCGGCCTGGCCAAGCGGCGACCCGACCTCGCCGACCCCGGCGTGCTGGTGCCGCAGGGCTGGGATGCGCTCATGTCCATGATCGACCGGTTCGTGGCAGTGGGCACCACCAAGTTCGTCATCCTGCCGCTCAGCGAGCCGGCCACGCCCGACCTGTGGGAGGCCCACCTCGAGGAGGCCGCGCCGATCGTCCTGGCTCGCCAGACCTGAGCTCGCCAGACCTGAGCCGGCTCGTCAGGCCGTGAGCAGTGCGGCGAGCAGGTCGAGGTACGGGCCAGAGGCCACGTCGAGGCCCTCGCCGTACAGCTTCACCTTCGGCTCGGTACCGCTCGGCCGCACCTGGAGGCGCAGGTCGGGACCGCACTGCAGACGCAGCAGGGTGGCCTCGTCGAACCACTCGACCGAGGTGACCGTCCGGTCGCCCACGTGCGTGGGCGGTGTCGCCCGCAGCGCCGCCACTGCCGCACGACCCGCAACCGGGTCGATGCGCACCGACCGTTCGTCGGTGAGGTACCGGCCGTGTTGCGCGGTGACGGCGTCGAGCCGCTGTTGCAGTGTGACCCCCTCGGCCTCTGCCAGTGCGGCCACCTCCGCCATCAGCACCGCCGCGGTGATGCCGTCCTTGTCGAGTGGCCGACCGCACACCAGGTAGCCGAGGGCCTGCTCGTAGCCGAACACGAAGCGCTGGTCGGGCCGTTGCAGCACCGTGTGGCCGATCCACTTGAAGCCGGTGAAGGTCTCGGCGCTGTGCACCCCGTGTGCGGCGGCCATCCGGCCGAGCAGCGCCGACGACACGAGCGTGGTGACCACCAGGCGATCGTCGCCGCTGGTGTGGCGCAGGATGTGGTCGGCGAGCAGCCAACCGATCTCGTCGCCGCTCAGCCGCCGCCAGCCACCACCGGGCGTGGGAATGGCAACCCCGAGCCGGTCGGCGTCGGGATCGTTGGCGAGCGCGATCGATGCGTTCGACGACGCTGCGAGCGACAGCAGCAGATCCATCGCGCCCGGTTCCTCGGGGTTGGGGAAGCCCACCGTGGGGAAGGTGCCGTCGGGCTGCTGCTGTTCGGCCACCACCGCCGGTGCGGCGAGCCCGGCCCGGTCGAACGCGGCGAGCAGGGTGGCCCCACCCACCCCGTGCAGCGCCGTGTAGGCAGCGGGTCGGCCGGCGAGATCGGCCCGGAACCGCACGGCGGGCACCGCAGCGAGATAGGCCTCGACGTACTCGGGGCCGAGCATCTCGATGAGCGGATGGTCGGTCGGTGCCAACTCGACGGTGCACGGGTCGACGGCGTCGATACAGGCGGCGATCTGCTCGTCGGCCGGCGGCACGATCTGTGCACCGGCGCCGAGGTACACCTTGTAGCCGTTGTCGGCGGGCGGATTGTGGCTGGCGGTGACCATCACACCGGCCGACGCCCCCACGCCGGTGATGTTCCATGCCAACACCGGCGTGGGCACCACGTGCGCGAACAGCAGCGCCCGCACCCCACGGGCCGCACACACCCGGGCCGTGTCGAGGGCAAAAGCGTCGCTCTTGCGGCGGGCGTCGTAGCCGATGATCACACTCGGCTGCACACCCTCGGGCACCGTGGCCAGCAGATGGTCGGCCAACCCGGCGGCAGCCTGACGCACGACGAGGCGGTTCATGCGCTGCGGGCCGGCGCCCACGGCGCCCCGGAGACCGGCGGTACCGAACTGGAGCCGTCCGGTGAACCGCGCCACCAGCTCGTCGTCGGGACCGGCCAGCAGCGCGGTCAGCTCGGCGCGCATGTCGTCGTCGGGTTCGGAAGCGAGCCAACGCTCGGCGGTCTGTCTCGTCACGGCAGGAGCGTCTTCAGTTCCACCAGTGGCCGCGGACCGACGTGCGAGATCACCTCGGCGGCAGCGATCGAGCCGAGGCGGGCACATTCGGGCAGGCTGAGGTCGCGGGTGTAGCCGTAGAGGAATCCGGCGGCGAACAGATCGCCTGCACCGGTGGTGTCGAGCACCTGCTCGACCGGTTCGGCAGGCGCGCCGAGCACACCATCGGGCGTGACCACCAGGCAACCGTCGGAGCCCACCGTGATGACCGCCAGGCTGCAGTCGCGCTGCACCTCGCGGATGGCCCGGTCGAGGCTGTCGACCTCGTACAACGACACCAGCTCGTGCTCGTTGCCGAACAGGATGTCGACCTCGTCGGCAACCAGCGCACGGAAGTCGTCGCGGTGGCGGTCGACGCAGAACGAGTCGCTGAGGGTGAGGCTGACCTGGCGCTGATGGGCGTGGGCGATGCGAGCCGCATGGCGGAACGCCTCTTTCGCCTCGGGCCGGTCGTACAGGTAGCCCTCCATGTAGAGCACCTTGCCGGCGGCCACGGTGGCCTCGTCGATGTCGCCGGGGCGCAGCAGCGACGACACACCGAGGTAGGTGTTCATCGTGCGTTCGGCATCGGGGGTGACCACGATGATGCAGCGGCCGGTGGGGGTGTCGCCGTCGGGCCTGCCGGCACGGAACTGCACACCCACCGCGCGCAGGTCGTGGCCGAACACCTGACCGAGGTCGTCGTGGCTCACCTTGCCGATGTAGGCCGCCCGTCCACCGAAGCTGGCCACACCGACGACGGTGTTGGCAGCCGACCCACCGCTCATCTGGATGGCGCTGCCGAGCGCCCGGTAGAGGTGCATCGCCCGGTCGGTATCGACCAGGGTCATCGAGCCCTTCACGAGTTCGTGGTGGCTGAGGAACCAGTCGTCGGCGTGGGAGATGACGTCGACCAGGGCATTGCCGATACCCACTACGTCGAACTGCAGCGCCACGTCGGTCACGGGTGACGACGCTACCCGGTCGCCTCCCGCAGCGGCTCGCATCGGTAGCCTCGGGCGCTGTGACCGACGATCCGTACCGCCTGCCCCGCACCGTGGTGCCAACCCGCTACGACCTGGTACTCGTGCCCGATCTGGCGACCGCAACCTTCCGTGGCCGCGTCGACATCGCGCTCGACGTGACCGAGGCGGTCGACCGCCTGGTGCTGAACGCCGACGAACTGGGCATCGTCTCGGTGGCCGTGAACGGCATTGTGATCGACAGCCATCACCTCGAGTCGGCCACCGAACGCCTGGTGGTCGACCGGTCCCTCGCCCCTGGTGCGGCGACGCTCAGCATCGAGTTCACGGGCATCCTGAACGACAAACTGCGCGGCTGGTACCGCAGCACGTTCCGCGACACCGACGGGAACGAACAGGTCATCGCCACCAGCCAGATGCAGGCCACCGACTGCCGCCGCGCCTTTCCCTGCTGGGACGAACCCGACTTCAAGGCGGTCTTCGCCGTCACGCTCGTGGTCGAGCCGCACCTGCTCGCCATCTCGAACGGCGCCGAGGTCGAGCGCACCGAGCAGACCGACGGCAAGCACGCGGTTCGCTTTGCCGACACGATGCCGATGAGCACCTACCTGGTGGCGTTCGTAGTGGGCCCACTCGCCGTCACCGAACCGGTGCAGGTGCCACTGTTGGGCGACCCCTCCCGCACCATCCCGCTACGCATCGTGCACGTGCCCGGCAAGGAGCACCTCACCGAGTTCGGCCTGCACACCGGCGAGTTCGCGCTCGCCTGGTATCAGGAGTACTACGGCCTGCCATACCCCACCGACAAGTGCGACATGATCGCCCTGCCCGACTTCGCGGCCGGCGCGATGGAGAACCTCGGCTGCATCACCTACCGCGAGAACCTGCTGCTCGCCGACCCGGCCACCAGCACGCAGGCCGAGCGACAGACCATCGCCGATGTGATCACCCACGAGCTCGCCCACATGTGGTTCGGCGACCTGGTGACCATGCGCTGGTGGAACGGCATCTGGTTGAACGAGGCGTTCGCCACGTTCATGGAGGTGGCCTGCTGCGACGCCTACCGGCCCGATTGGCAGCGCTGGACCAGCTTCGGCCTCGAGCGCAGCATGGCCTTCGAGGTCGACTCGCTGGCCAGCACCCGGGCGGTCGAGTTCCCCGTGTTCGCCCCGGCCGACTGCGACGGCATGTTCGACGTGCTCACCTATCAGAAGGGCGGCGCACTGCTGCGCATGCTCGAGCAGTACCTCAGCGTCGAAGGCTTCCGCGCCGGCGTGAACCACTACCTCCGCACACACGCCCACGCGAACACCGAGACCGGCGACCTCTGGGACGCGATCGAGGCGATGAACCCGGGCACCCCGGTTCGCCGGATGATGGACAGTTGGATCTGGCAGCCCGGCTATCCGCTGGTGCTCGCCCGACTCGACGGGGCCGACCTGGTGCTGAGCCAGCAGCGTTTCGCATTCGGCCCCACCGACGACCCCACGCTGTGGGTGGTGCCGGTGCACGTGCGCAACGGCGGCAGCGAGCAGCGGGTGCTGCTCGACGGCGACACGGTGCGCGTGCACCTCGACGCACCCGACGACGCCGTCGTCGTGAACGCCGGCGGACACGGCTTCATGCGGGTGGGCTACGACGCTGCACTGCGCAGCCGGCTCGACGGGGCGGCTCTCGCCGAGCTGTCCACCATCGAGCGGTACAACCTGGTCGACGACGCGTGGAACGAGTGCGTTGCGGGTCGCCTCGACGCAGCCGGGCTGCTCGCCCTGCTGGAAGGCTTCAGCAGTGAGCGCGACCTTGCCGTCTGGCAGGCCGTGGCGATGGCGTTGCGCGGTCTCGGCCGCCTGGTCGACGGCGACGCCCACGCCGCGTTGCGGGCGCGGGTGCACGCGTTGGCATCACCCGCGCTCGATGCGCTCGGCTGGCAGCCGGCAGCCGGCGAGGACGACCTCACCGGCAAGCTGCGCGGCCTGTTGGTCGGACTGGTGGCCGTGCTCGGCGACGACGCCGACGCGCAGGCCCGCTGCCGCACCATCTTCGACGCACCCGACGGGGTGCACCCCGAGCTCGTGGCGGCTGCCACCACCGTCGTGGCGTCCATCGGCGGCGACGACGAGTACGAGCGGCTGTTGCACGGTTTCCGGCACGGCACCACCCCGCAGGAGCAGTTGCGGCACCTCTACGCCCTCGGCGACCTGCCCGACGCTGCACTCGTGCAGCGGGTGTGCGAACTGGCGCTCAGCGACGAGGTGAAGACGATGAACGCGCCGTTCCTGCTGCAGCGCTGCATCGCCAACCGCCACCACGGTGTGCAGGCGTGGCGGTTCGTCCGCCAGCACTGGGCCGAGATCAACGACCGGTTCCCCGCCAGCCTCATCGTGCGCGTGGCCGATCCGGCCAAACTGCTGAACACCCCCGAGGTGGTGGCCGACGTGCAAGCGTTCTTCACCGAGCACCCCATTGCGCAGTCGGCCAAGACGCTCGATCAGGTCCTCGAGCGTCAGCGGGTGAACGCCGCGCTGCGGACCCGCGACGAGGCGCCGCTCACGGCTGCGCTGCTGGGATGACCTGAGCCAAGAACTGCTGCAGCCGCGTTGCGTCGGCGTGCACAGCGAGGCCCGTCACCGGATCCTTGGTGATCTGCAGCGACGGACAGAACATGTCGGTACCGGCCGCGAAGAAGTGGGGCGATCCGATGACCCCACGGCGGCGGCCGTCCTCCCAGTCGGCCCGCACCGCCTCGCGGTCGGCGTCGTCGGGCAGCGGCACGCCCAGCGACTCGGCGATGCCTGCCAGCACGACGGGGTCGCTGATGTCGGCGCCCTGCTCGAACAGCGCGTCGCGAACAGCGAAGCTCATCCGCTCGCCGAGCCGCTGATCGGTGCGATAGGCGCGGACCACCAGTGCCAGCGCTTCCAGGGTGGAGGTCGGGAAGTGCTCTGGGTCGAGGCCGGCGAACAGGTCGGGCGCCACCTGGGCGCGCAGCGCGGCAGCATTGGTGCAGGTCTTCCCGGCATCCATTGGCGCACCGTTCACCAGTTCGAGCGGCCAGGCGCGCACGACGATGACGGTGTCAGGTCGAGTGCTCCGGTCGCGCTGTGCCGCGACCATTCGGAGACCCATGTGGGTGAACGGGCACCAGATGTCGGCGAACACCTCGATGGTCGGCGCGGTATCGGTCACGCACCCATCCTGGTCAGCCGACGATCTCGACATCCAACTCGCCCGCGGTGTGGCGGGCGCGCAGCACCTTCTTGTCGAACTTGCCCACGCTGGTCTTGGGTACCTCGGTGATGAAGCTCCACCGCTCGGGCAACCAGAACTTGGCGGTGCGCTCGCTCAGCCAGATGCGCAGTTCCTCGGCGGTGACGGTGGCGCCTTCCTTCAGCACCACACACGCCATCGGGCGCTCGTCCCACCGCGGGTCGGGCACGCCGATGACCGCTGCCTCGAGCACGGCGGGGTGGCCCATGATGGTGTTCTCGAGGTCGACCGAACTGACCCATTCGCCACCGCTCTTGATGACGTCCTTGGCGCGGTCGCTGATCATCACGTAGCCGTTGGGCAGCACCGAGGCCACGTCGCCGGTGCGCAGCCAGCCGTCGTGGAACTTCTCGGGGTCGTCGACGTTGTAGTACTCGGCCGTGATCCACGAGCCGCGCACCTCGATCTCGCCGAGCGACTCGCCGTCCCACGCCACGACGTCGCCGTTGTCGTCGGTGATGCGCAGTTCGACACCGGGCATGATGCGGCCGGTCTTCACCCGCCAGTCGGTCTCGCTGAGGTCGGCCATGTCCTTCGGCGGGTGGCCGATGGCGCACACCGGACTGGTCTCGGTCATGCCCCAGCCCTGCACCAGCGGCACACCGAACACGTCGCGGTAGCCGTCGATGAGGCCGCGCGGCACGGCCGAGCCGCCACACATCACCAGGCGCAGGCTCGACATGTCGGTGCCCGGCGCGTTCACCAGCAGGTCGTTCAGCACCGTGGGCACAGCACCGGTGAGCGTGGGCTGGGTATCGGCGATGACCTTGCTGAGCGGCCCTGCCTGCAGGAACTGCTGCGGGAACACGAGGTCGGCACCGATCATCCACGCCGCGTACGGCGTGCCCCACGCGTTGGCGTGGAACATCGGCACGATGACGAGCATGCGGTCGGTCTCGGCGAGAGCGATGTTGGCGGTGGAGGTGACGGCGAACGAGTGCATGTAGGTGCTGCGATGGCTGTACATCACGCCCTTCGGGTTACCCGTCGTGCCGCTCGTGTAGCACATGGCCATGCCCTGCTTCTCGTCGATGTCGGGGTACTCGAAGCCACCCGGCGCTGCGTCGACGAGCGTGTCGTAGTCGAGCAGGCCGTCGCCGAGGCCCTGCACGGCGGAGGTGGGCGCGGCGGCCGAGCCCTTCACGATGATGTGCTGCACCGTGGTGAGCTGATCGCGCACCCGGGCCAGCAACGGCGCGATGGACGCATCGACGATGATGACCTTGTCCTCGGCGTGGTTGATCACATAGGCGAGCTGCTCGGGGAACAGGCGGATGTTCAGCGTGTGCAGCACCGCACCCATGCACGGGATGGCCAGGTAGGCCTCGAGGTGGGTCTGGTTGTTCCACATGAACGTGCCCACCCGGTCGCCCTGCTGCACGCCCAGCGACGACAGCACGGCCGCCAGTCGGTCGGCCCGGTCGGACACCTCGGCGAACGTCGATTCGATGTAGCCCTCGCCCGTGAACGTGATGACCTTGCTGTTCGCGTGCACCGTGCGGCCGTGCTCGAGGATCGGCTTGATGGTGAGCTGGTAGTCGTCCTGCATGGTGCTGCGCAGCATGTGTTCCCCCTGGTCGATGTCGACGTGTGCTGCGAAGAATAGACAGCGCGGCAACGACGACCACCGTCCTGGCGGTGCATCACGGCGTACGCTCCTACGCGATGACCAACCAGACCATTGTCACCCTCGACCTCGAGGGCGTGCTCGTGCCCGAGATCTGGATCGCCGTGGCCGAACGCACCGGCATCGCCGAACTGCGCCGCACCACCCGCGACGAACCCGACTACGACGTGCTCATGCGCGGCCGCCTGCAGATCCTCGACCAGCACGGCCTGACGATGTCGACGATCGCCGACGTGATCGACGGCCTCGGCCCGATGGAGGGTGCCCGCGACTTCCTCGACGCGCTGCGGGCCCGTACCCAGGTGGTCATCCTCTCCGACACGTTCGAGCAGTTCGCCGCGCCGCTGATGCGCCACCTCGGGATGCCCACCATCTTGTGCCACCGCCTCGTGGTCGCCGACGACCGCATCGTCGACTATCGCCTGCGCATGGCCGACCAGAAGCGCCACGCGGTGAACGCCTTCCGGTCGTTGCAGTACCGGGTGGTGGCCGCGGGCGATTCGTACAACGACGCTGCGATGTTGGGCGCCGCCGATGCCGGGTTCTGGTTCCGGTCGCCCGACTCCATCGCCGCCGAGTTCCCCGATTTCCCGCGCGCCGAGCACTACGACGATCTGTTCGCGCTCATCACCGGCGCGCTGTGAACCTCGCCTCGGTCACCGAGCAGCACGACGCGCTCGCAGGTCTGGTGGCCGACTACGCCGCCCAGCATCGCTGCCCGAGCATCTCGTGGGGCATCGTTGCGGAGGGCCAGGTGGTGGTGGCCGGCGCGGCGGGCACGCTGGATGTCGACGCGCCCGGCCAGCGCACACCGACCGCCGATTCGGTGTACCGCATCGCGTCGATGACGAAGAGCTTCACGTGCGCGGCCCTGTTGGCGCTGCGCGACGACGGGGTGCTGTCGCTGACCGACCCCATCGCCCGGTATGCCCCCGAACTCGCCACCGTGGTGGGCCCCACGGCCGACGCCGCGCCCATCACCGTCGGCGACCTGATGTCGATGGCGTCGGGCCTCGCCACCGACGACGCCTGGGCCGACCGTCACCTCGAGATCAGCGACGACGAACTCGATGCGCTCATCGCCCAGGGTGTGGTGTTCGCCCACGGACCGGGCACGGCGTACGAGTACTCGAACCTCGGGTTCGGGCTGCTGGGCCGCGTGGTGCTGCGAGCCACCGGCTGCACGGTGCAGCAGCACATCAGCGAGCGACTGCTCGAGCCCCTCCACATGACCCGCAGCACCTGGGTGCAACCGGCCCACGACGACTGGGCGCGCCCGCACCGGGTGCAGGACGGCACCGTCGTACCCGAGGGCACGCCGCTGCAGGGCGACGGGGGTATCGCCCCGATGGGTGGGCTGTGGACCACGGTCGCCGATCTCGCCCGCTGGGTGCACTTCCTCGACGATGCGTTCCCGCCGCGCGACGACGCCGACGACGGCCCGGTGCGCCGCGCCTCGCGCCGCGAGATGCAGCGCATCCACACGTACGTGGGATCGACGATGCTGGCCGGCCAACGGCTGACCGCAGGCTACGGCTACGGGCTGCGCATCGCCGACAGCCCCACCCTCGGCCGCATCGTCACCCACGCCGGCGGCCTGCCCGGGTACGGCTCGAACATGCGCTGGCTGAGTGGGCGACGCCTCGGCGCGGTCGCCCTGTCGAACGGCACCTACGCGCCGATGAGCGAACTCACGATGCGGATGCTGATGCTGCTCGACGGCGCCGGCGCCGTGCCGCCGACACCGCAGCCGTTCTCGTTCGAGGTGTTGGGTGCAGCAGCGGCACTGGTGGGGCTGTTGGCGAACTGGCGCGACGAGGTGGCCGACGAGGTGTTCGCCGACAACGTGGCGCCCGACGAGTCGTTCGCCCGACGCGCCGATGCGGCGCACCGCCTGGTCGATGCCTGCGGAGGGTCGCTCGAGGTGCTCGCGATCACGCCGTCGAGCGGCGCTGGCGCCACCGTCGACCTCGCCCATCCATCGGGTTCGCCCGTCCGCGTGCGCCTCGAGCTGGCGCCCACACGCCCGCTCCGGGTGCAGTGGTACGAGGTCACCGTGCCCGCCGATCAGGCCTGACCGGCTGGCTGCGAGGGCCTGTTCGACCCTGTTGCCCGGGCGGCGGCCGATTCACGCTCGGCGCATGCGTCGAACCCAGCATTCCCTTCACCATCCCGTCCTGCTCACCCTCCGCGGCACTGCGGTGCTCGCCCTGCTCGTCGGTGCTGCGGGGTGCAGCACCCTGCGTCGTGCCGGCGATGCAACCGTCGCGACCGCTGATGCCGCCGCGACAGAGGTGACCACCACCACCTCGACCCCACCGGCGACGAGCGACCCGACGCCGCGCACCATCACCGTCACCGCGTTGGGCAGCGCTGAAGGCAGCCCCGACTCGCTCGTGCTGTCCCTCGGCGTGGAGGTGTTCGGGGCCAGCACCGGTGAGGCGCTGGCGAACCTGGCCGCCAAGGCCGGCACGCTCACCGAGTTCCTGCGCCAGTACGGCATCGCCGACACCGATGTGCAGACCACCGGGCTGTGGGCGTACCCCACCTACGGCAACTACAGCGGCGTCGGGACCCCGTCGATCAGCGGGTACCAGGCCAGCGAGACGTTCAGTGTGCGGGTCGACGACCTGGCCACCGCCGGACCGTTGCTCGACGGCGCGACGTTCGCCATCACCGATGCCCTTCGACTGCAGGGCATGGCCTGGCAGCTGGGTGACGACTCCGCCCTCGATCACGCGGCCCGCACCGATGCGATCGACCGGGCCGAACGCAAGGCGAACGATCTGGCCGACACGGCCGGTCTCAGGTTGGGCGCGGTCGTCGCGGTCGACGAGACACCCCCGAGCGATCAGTTGCTGTACGCCAGCCTCTCCGCCGAAGGCATCCCCTTCAATCCGGGCAGCCTCGCCCGCTACGTGCAGGTGACCGTCACCTACTCGGTCGCCGACTGATCCTCGACCGGCACCCCGACCACGACGCGGTGGCGCGTGGGCCTTTGGTCCCAGGGTGCCGGGACCTGAGCCCCTGCCTCGGCCGATGCATGGTCGGTACGTTCGTCGTGTGCTCGTAACTCCCCGTACCGCTCCCCTCCGCACCGGCCGTGCCCGCGCCGGTCTCGCCCTGGCCGCCACCGCCGCGCTGGCGCTCGCCGCCACGGCCTGCGCCGACGACCTGTCCGATGCTCCGGCCACCACCACCATCGCCCCGGCCACCACCGCACCGACCACCACCGAAGCGCCTGCCGAGTTGTACGACATCGTCGGCACGGCGCTGTCGGCCACGGTGTTCACCGAACTCGCCGGCCTCGTCGTCGATGCCGGCCTGGTCGACACGCTGCGCGGCGAGGGTCCGTTCACCGTGTTCGCCCCCACCGACGACGCCTTCGCCAAGATCCCCACGGCCACGCTGCACCAGGTGCAGGACGACCCCGAACTCCTCGCCACGGTGCTCACCTACCACGTGGTGCCCGGCAAGCTCACCCTCGCCGACCTGCAGCCCGGCACGCTCACCACCGTCGCCGGAATCGACCTCGAGGTCACCCGCAAGGGCGACGCGGTGCTCATCAACGGCTTCGAGATCGCTGCAGGCGATGTGATGGCCACCAACGGCGTCGTCCACGTGATGAGCGACGTGCTGTTGCCGCCCTCTTGATCGGGAACGGCCTGATCCAGAACCCCCAAACCCCCCAGTTGCATCAGGTGGCCGGCAGTAATGTCGGCCACCTGATGCATATCGGGCCCCCCATCACCTTTCCTGATGTGCTCGCCGCCGCCGACCGCATCCGCGGGGCGGTCGCCGCCACGCCCACGGCGCTGTCGCACACGCTGTCCGCCATCACCGGCGCCGAGGTGGTGGTGAAGTTCGAGAACCTTCAGTTCACCGGCGCGTTCAAAGAACGCGGTGCGCTGAACCGATTGCTCACCCTGTCGCCCGAGGAACGGGCGCGAGGCGTGGTGGCGATGTCGGCAGGCAACCACGCCCAGGGGCTCGCTCATCACGCCACCCGCCTCGGCATCTCCTCCACGCTGGTGATGCCCGAGGGCACGCCGCTGGTGAAGATGGCCAACACCCGCACGCTCGGTGCCGAGGTGGTCACCGCCGGGGCAACGCTCGTCGAGGCCGCCGAGCACGCCCGGCGCCTGGCCGACGAACGCAACCTCGTGTTCGTGCCGCCCTACGACTGCCCGGTGGTGATGGCCGGTCAGGGCACCGCGGTGCTCGAACTGCTGCACGAGGCACCCGACCTCGATGCGGTGGTGGTGCCCGTCGGGGGCGGCGGTCTGCTGGCCGGCTCGATCGCTGCGGCCCGAGGGGTCGACCCCCGCGTCGACGTCGTGGGCGTGCAGGTGGCGGCCTACGCGGCGTTCGCCTCGCGGATGCACGGCGGCGACGGCAGCGTGCTGGGTGGCGACACCATCGCCGAAGGCATCGCCGTTGCCCGGCCCAGTGCGTCGGCGGTGCGGTTCGCCCAGCAGCAGGGGGTCGACATCGTGGTGGTCGATGACGACCACGTCGAGGCGGCCATCGCGCTGTACCTCGAGGTGGAGAAGGTGGTGGCCGAGGGGGCCGGCGCGGCACCGCTGGCCGCCCTGCTGGCCCACCCCGACCGGTTCCGGGGCCGCCGGGTGGGTCTGCTGCTGTCGGGCGGCAACATCGACCTGCGGGTGCTGGCCTCGGCCATGCTGCGCGCCCTCGCCCGCAGCGGGCGGCTCACCACGCTGTCGGTGTCGCTGCCCGATCGGCCCGGCGCGCTGCACTCGCTCACCGGGGTGCTGGCGGCCCAGGGCGCCAACATCGTCGAGCTGTCGCACGACCGCATGGGCCCGGCCACCCGGCTGCGGTCGGCCGTCGTCGACGTGCAGGTCGAGACCGCCGACCGGGCCCACAGCGACGCCGTGGTCGCCGCCCTGCAGGCCGCCGGCTTCGCGGTCACCCGTCCCGACTGACCGGGTGCTTCGTCAGGCGCCGAGGCGGGCGAGGTCGCGCGAGATGCGCTGCGGACTCACCGACACCGCCGTGCCCAGCGCCTGGGCGAACTCGCTCACCCGCAACTCCTCGAGCAACCAGCCCAGCTCGACGGCCTCGGCGGGCAGGACCCGCTTCGACCGCTCGTAGGCGTCGAGCAAGGCCTCGTACCGCGCTTCGAGCGTGGCGACGGTGCGCAGGCGCTGCGCGTCGCGCATCGGGCCGTCGGTCACCTTGTCGAGCCGGCGCTCGATGCCCCGCACGTAGCGCAGCACGTCGGGCAGGCGACGCACGCCGGCGGTGGCCACGAAGCGACGGCGCACGAGACGGCGCAGGTGGCGCCAGGCATCGTCGACCGTGGTGGCCACCAGTGGGCTGACCATGCGATCGAGCATCGCCTCCACCCCGTTCGCTGCCGCGACCACCTCGGCGGCGGCACGCAACGCATCGCCCGCCGTGGGTGCCAGCCGGGCCCGGCCGTCGGCGACCAACTCGGCGAACGATGCGGCGTCGAAGGGCAGATCGCCGTGGTGCTCGACGAAGTCGCTCACCAACAGGTCGGCGGCAGCGGTGATGCACTGATCGGCCACCTCGTCGAGGTCGACCCGCTCGCTGCGAGCGACCGCCAGTCGTTGCGCGTTCGTGAGGCCCTGCGCCACCTGCTTGCGGGTGACGTTCACGGCGAGCAGCAGCAGGCGGCGCACACCGGCGCGCATCACCCGAGCCTGGGTGGCGGGCGTGGTGAAGATGCGCAGGCTCACACTGTCGCCGTCGTCGAGCAGCGCCGGGTAGCCGAACACGCTGTGCCCGTCGCCCACGGTCTCGACCTGACGCGGCAGCGTGTCAACGTCCCAGGCGACGATGCCGGCACGTTCGGCCAACGGTGCCGCAGCAGCGATGGCAGCGCGCATGCGGCCCTCCAGCGCGCGACGCAACGCGTGGATGTCCTTGCCGGTGCCCAGGCTGCGGCCCGAGGCATCGTCGACCGAGAACGTGATGCGCAGATGGTCGGGGATGCGGACACCGTCGAACATCGACGAGGTGACCCGCTCGCCGAGCATCTCGGTGAGCACCCGGGCCAACGACACGACGAGTCGACCGTCGGCAGGGTCGATACGACCGCACGCCGCAGCGACCGTTTCGGCCGCCGGCACCATCGCCCGACGCACCTCCTTCGGCAGCGTGCGGCACAGGGCCGTGACCAGTTCCTCGCGGAAGCCCGGCACCGTCCAGTCGAAGCCCTCGTCACCCACGCGGTTCAGCACGGTCAGCGGCACGTGCACGGTGGCACCGTCGTCGGGTGCACCGGGCTCGTAGCGATAGGTGAGGCGCAGGTCGATGCCGTCGTAGTGCCACGTGTCGGGGAAGTCGTCGGTCACCCCCGGCGCGGCCACGTCGCCCAGCAGCGCCTCAGCCGTGATGCGCAGCGCATCGGGTCGGGTGCGCTGCTGCTGTTTCCACCACCGGTCGAAGTGACGGGTCGACACCACGTCGGCGCCCACCCGGTGGTCGTAGAACGCGAACACCAACTCGTCGTCGATGAGATCGAAACGCCGCACCCGGTCGCCCATCGTGCGCAGGTCGTGCAGTGTGTCGCGGTTCTCGCCGACGAACGAGTGGCGGGTCTCCCAGTCGCCCTCCACCAGGGCGTGGCGGATGAACATCTCGCGGGCCAGATCGCGGTCGAGCCGGTCGAGGCCGATGGTGCGGCCCGTCACGATGGGCAGGCCGAACAGCGTGGCCCGCTCGACCACCACTGCCCGGCCACTGCGCGCATCCCAGGTGGGGTCGCCGTACGAGTACTTCACCAGCGGCCCGGCCAGGTGCTCGGCCCACTCGGGCTGCACCGCCGCGGTCATGCGACCCCACAGCCGGTTGGTCTCGACAAGTTCGGCAGCCATCAGCCACTTCGGCGGCTTCTTCGCCAGCGCCGAGCCCGGGGCCACCACGAACTTCGAGCCGTACGCACCACGGAACTCGCGGCCGTCGCCGTCGCGCACCCCGAGATGGCTGAGCAGACCCGACAGCAGGGCCTGGTGGATGCGGTCGGGGTGCGCCGCCTCGGTGCCGCTGCGCACTCCCAACTGGCCCGCCACCTGGCGCAGTTGGCTGTACAGGTCTTGCCACTCGCGCACGCGGAGGTAGTTGAGGAACTCGGCGCGGCACAACTTGCGGAACTGGTTGCTGCTCAGTTGCTGCTGCTGTTCGCGCAGGTGGTCCCACAGTTTCACCAGCGCCAGGAAGTCGCTGCCCGGTACGGCGAAGCGGCGATGCGCCTCGTCGGCCGCCTGACGGTGTTCGGTGGGGAACTCTCGCGGATCCTGGATCGACAGCGCGGCGGCGATGACCAGCACTTCGCGCACCCCGCCGTGGCGGTCGGCCTCGAGCACCATGCGGCCGAGGCGCGGGTCGACGGGCAGTCGGGCGAGACGCTTGCCGATCTGCGTGAGGCGGCGATGCGCGTCGTCGGCACCGTCGGCGGGTTGCAGGGCACCCAGTTCGTCGAGCAGCGCATAGCCGTCGCGCACCGAACGCCGATCGGGTGGCTCGACAAACGGGAACGCCCCCACGTCGCCCAGGCCCAGCGCGGTCATCTGCAGGATGACCGAGGCCAGGTTGGTGCGCAGGATCTCGGGTTCGGTGAACTCGGGGCGGTCGGCGAAGTCGGCCTCGTCGTAGAGCCGGATGCAGATACCGGGCGCCACACGGCCGCATCGGCCTGCACGCTGGTTCGCCGACGCCTGCGAGATGGGTTCGATGGGCAGGCGCTGCACCTTCAACCGGTGGCTGTAGCGCGAGATGCGGGCCACACCGGTGTCGACCACGTAGCGCACGCCGGGCACGGTGAGCGATGTCTCGGCGATGTTGGTGCTGAGCACCACCCGGCGCCCGGTGTGCGGCTGGAAGATACGGTGCTGCTCGACCGAGCTGAGCCGGGCGTACAGCGGCAGCACCGTGGTGTTGCGCAGGTCGAGCCGCCGCAGTGCGTCGGCGGCGTCGTGGATCTCGCGCTCGCCCGACAAGAACACCAGGATGTCGCCCGGGCCCTCGGCGCACAGTTCCTCCACGGCATCGCAGACGCCCTGCACCTGGTCGACCACGCCGTCGTCGCCACCACCGAACCCCTCGGCCTCGAGCGGTCGATACCGCACCTCCACCGGGTAGCTGCGGCCGCTCACCTCCACCACCGGGGCACCGTCGAAGTGCTCACTGAAGCGCGCCGTGTCGATGGTGGCCGAGGTGACGATCACCTTCAGGTCGGGCCGCTTCGGCAGCAACTGCTTCAGGTAGCCGAGCAGGAAGTCGACGTTCAGGCTGCGCTCGTGGGCCTCGTCGATGATGATGGTGTCGTAGCGGCGCAGCATGCGGTCGCGCTGGATCTCGGCCAGCAGGATGCCGTCGGTCATCACCTTCACCAGGGTGCCGGGGCCCACCTTGTCGGTGAAGCGCACCGTGTAGCCCACTGCCGCACCCACCGACGACCCCAGTTCCTCGGCCACCCGTTCGGCGATGGTGCGCGCCGCCACCCGGCGGGGCTGGGTGTGCCCGATCAGGCCGTCGACCCCGCGGCCCAGTTCGAGGCACAGCTTGGGCAGTTGGGTGCTCTTGCCCGAACCCGTCTCGCCGGCGACCACCACCACCTGGTGGTCGCGGATGGTGGCCAGCAGCTCGTCGCGCATGGCCGCGATGGGCAACGACTCGGGCGTGTCGAACGCGCCGGCAGACCGCATCGAGGCGGCCAGCACTGCGCGGGGTGACTCCGGGTCGTTCATGGGCGGCGCACAGTCTGCCGCCGCGGTGTGCCGGCGCGACTCAGCGCAGCAGGTCGAAATCGGCCGGGTCGGGTGCCTTGGTGCGCTGCCAGTACTCGAGCAGCGTGAACGGCCAGTTCTGCGCGACCCGACCCTTCGCGTTCTTGTACCAGCTGTTCACCGTGCTCCAGCCCCACGCCATGCGCTTGTTCTCGGCGTCGACCGCTTCGTTGAACCGGTCGTGCACGTCGCGCTTCACGTCGAGGGCCTTGGCCCCCTGGCCCAGCGCCATCTGCAGCAGGCCGAGGATGTAACGCACCCCGCACTCGCTGAAGTAGATGATGCTGCCGTTGATGACGATGTTGGTGTTGGGCCCGTACAGGCAGAACAGGTTGGGGAACCCGGGCACCACCACACCGAGGTAGGCGCGGGCGTCGCCGTCCCACTGCTCGTGCAGGTCGATGCCGTTGCGGCCCGTCACGCGCATCGGGGTGAGGAAGTTCGACGCCTGGTAGCCGGTGCCGTAGATGATGACGTCGGCGTCGTAGTGACGGCCGTCGGCCATGGTGACACCGGTGGCGTCGATGTAGCCGATGGCGTCGGTGCACAACTCGACGTTGGGCCGCTTCAGCGTGGCCGCCCAGATGCCGTTGTCGCGCACGGCGCGCTTGGCCCCCGGCGGGTAGTTCGGGATCACCTTGGCCAGCAGGTCGGGCCGGTCGCCGAACTGGTCCTGGTAGTAGAGCAGCAGCATCTGCTTGCCCATCTCGCTCAACTCGCTCACCGACGAGCCATCACCCTGCCAGTCGGGGTCGACCCGCACACCCTCGAGGGCGCCGTCGCCCATCCGCCAGAAGATGGCGAACCGGGTGAGCTCGCTGTAGGTGGGCACGTGCCGGTAGAGCCACTGCAGCCCCGGCGCCACCGGATCGTGGTAGTCGGGCGTTGGCGCGATCCATGGTGGCGTGCGCTGGAACACCGTCACGCTGCCCGCCGCCGCGGCCACGTGCGGGATGAACTGCAGGGCGCTGGCGCCGGTGCCGATGACCAGCACCCGCTTACCCGTGAGGTCGACGTCGTGACGCCACTCGGCCGAGTGGAAGTACTCGCCCCGGAAGTCGGCGATGCCGTCGATGGTGGGCCACAGCGGCCGGTTCAGCTGCCCCACCGCGCTGATGACGGCGTTGGCGCGGATGGTCTGCTCGGCGCCCGAGGCGTCGGTGTAGCGCACGGTCCACAGCAGGTCGTCGTCGCTCCAGGTGGCCGACTGCACGGTGCACTGCGACCGCACGTGGGCACCGATGCCGAACGCCTCGGCGCAGTCGCGGAAATACTGCTCGAGCACCGGCTGGGGCGAGTAGTGCGAGGGCCAGTCGTGGCGCTGGGCGAAGCTGTAGCTGTAGTTGTGGTTGGGGTTGTCGACCCGGCAGCCGGGGTACGCAGCCTCGTGCCAGGTGCCACCCACCGACGGGTTCTTGTCGAGAATGGTGAAGTCGATGCCCGCTTGCTGCAGGCGGTGCGCCGACAGGATTCCCGACATGCCACCGCCGATGATGACGACGCTGAAGTCGACGTCGGGGGCGAGCTGCTGCTTGGTCCAACCCGGGGCCCGGCGGTCTTCACCTCGGTAGGCGAGTTCCTCCTCCAGCAGCGGCAGGTACGGGGCCATGCCCTCGGTGAGGCCGACGGTGTACTCGAGGATGCGCTGCAGATCGGCGTCGGCGGGCGGCGGGGCGGGCACGCAGCCGCCGTCGCGGTACCGGCGCAGCACGTCGAACGCGAGGTCGCGCACGGCGGCCTGCTGCTCGTCGGTGAGGCCGCCCTGGGGCATCGAGATGAGCATCGGGTCGATGCGCAGTTCGGGACGCAGCAACGACAGGTCGCCCGTGAGGTACGCCAGCGCCGGCAGCAGCGGCGGCAACTGGGCATCGGCCAGGGCGGCACGGATGGCATCGTCGGACTCGGTGATCGGTTCGACCCCGGCGACGAAGGGACTCGGTGACGACGACACGGTGAGTGACATGGGGGGATCATCGCCGCCGCGGCCCGGTCGGAGCGAAGCGGAGACACCGACCCGCGATGGTGCCCGCGGGCCAGCAGGGGTAGGGTCGAGCACGATGGCCGACGACGGACACCAGCCCGCCACCGAGTGGCTCGACGCAGAGGAGTGCCGCACGCTGCTGGCGCTCCGCGGCATGGGTCGGGTGGCCTTCGTGGCCGATGCGTTCCCCATGATCCTGCCGGTGAACTACACCCTCGTCGGCGACCTGCTGGTGTTCCGCACCGACCCGGGCACGAAGCTGAGCAACCTGCCGCTGGCCCCAGCGGCGTTCGAGATCGATGGCCGCGACGACCAACGCACGGTGTGGAGCGTGGTGGTGCAGGGTCACGCCCGCGAGATCACCACGGCCCTGGGCGACCTGTACGACCGGGTGCGCGCCGCCACCATCGACGTGGTGGCCCCCGGCGACAAGGCGCACTTGATCGGCATCGAGATCGAGCGCATCTCTGGCCGCCGCATCGCCGTCGTAGCCTGAAACTTGTGGCTGATACCGTGACAGAATGTCAGCCGCCACCTCGCCTACCCACCCTCTGAAGCTCGCCGGAGCGTACGGCTCGCCGTACTCGGTGAAGATGCGGGCCGTGTTGCGGTACCGGCACATCCCCTTCACCTGGGTGCTGCGCGACTCCGAACTCGACGACCTGCCACCCGTACCCGTGCGGCTCATCCCGGCCATCGCCTTCCCGGATGCCGACGGCGAGTACCGCGAGGCGATGATCGACTCGAGCCCGCTCATCGACCGGCTCGAGCGCGAGTGGTCGGGCCGCAGCCTCACCCCCACCAGCGCCCCGATCGAGTTCCTCGACCGCCTGGTGGAGGACTACGCCGACGAGTGGGTGACCAAGGCGATGTACCACTACCGCTGGTACTACGACGAGGCCATCGACAAAGCCGGACGCCTCCTGCCGCTCGACATGAACCTGCACGTGCCCGACCGAGGCTGGGAGAAGGGCCGCCAGTTCATCACTCAGCGCCAGATCAGTCGGCGCGCCCTGGTGGGCTGCACCGACGAGAACCGCCCCGTGGTGGAGGCGTCGTACGAACGACTGCTCGACCTGCTCGACGCGCTGCTGCACGAGCAGCCATTCCTGTTCGGGCACCGGCCGGGCCGAGGCGATCTCGGTCTCTACGGGCAGTTGCGCCAACTGGTGATGTTCGACCCGGTGTCGGCGCGGGTGGCGGTCCAACGTTCGGCGCGCACGGTGAACTGGGTCGACCGGGTCGACGACCTGTCGTGGTGGCCCGTCGCCGATGAGGCGGCGGGGTGGTGCGACGGCACCACGGTGCACTCGGCCACGCAGGCGCTGCTGGCCGAGATCGGCCGCACGTATGTGCCGTTCATGCTGGCGAACGCAACGGCCCTGCAGGCGGGTGCCGATGTGGTGGAGGTCGAGATCGACGGCCACCGGTACCGCCAGTCGCCGTTCGCCTACCAGGGCAAGTGCCTGGTGTGGCTGCGCGAGCACTACGCCGCGCTCACCACTGCCGATCGCACCGTGGTCGACTCCTTGCTCGCCGGAACCGGATGCGAGAGTCTGTTCGCATGAGCAGCACACCCGTTGCCCCCGACACCGTCGACTTCCACTTCGACGTGATGTGCCCGTACGCCTACCAGACCGCCATCTGGATGCGTGATGTGCGCGACCAACTGGGCCTCACCGTGAACTGGCGGTTCTTCAGCCTCGAAGAGGTGAACCGGGTGGAGGGCAAGAAGCACCCGTGGGAGCGCGAGTGGAGCTACGGCTGGAGCATGATGCGCATCGGCGCGCTGCTGCGCCGTACCGACATGGCCCACCTCGACGCCTGGTACGCCCGGGCTGGCAAGGCCCTGCACGAAGACGGCCACAAGCCGCACGAGCCGGCGGTGGCGCGGCATCTACTGGCCGAGATCGGCCTCGACCCGGCGCTGGTCGACCAGGCCATCGCCGACCCCACCACCCACGACGAGGTGCGCGCCGAGCACCAGCGGGTCATCGACGCCGGCGGTTTCGGTGTGCCCACGCTGTTCTTCCCCGACGGGCAGTGCCTGTTCGGTCCGGTGCTCATCGACCCGCCCACGGGCGAGGCTGCCGTCAGGCTGTGGCACTCGGTCACCGCATGGCTCGAGTTCCCCCACCTGTTCGAACTCCAGCGACCCAAGACCCCTGCGCACGGCCGCGCCATCACGGCCGCGTTCAAGCCGTACCTCGAGGCCCGCGACTGGGTGAGCATCAACCGCGGCGAGGTCATCGGCTTCGGTTCGGCCGATCCACGCAACGCCTGACGCGTGACGCGTGTTCTGACGGCGAGTCAGCGGTTCTCGAACAGGCCGTCGACCGCTGCGGCGTCGGCAGCGTCGAGTTGCCACAACTGCAGCGCTGCTTCGGGGCCTTCGCTCGCGCCGTTGCCGCGCAGGCTCGACCAACCCAGCAGTTGACGCGCCCGCTGCGGCAGCCGTGCGGCCACCTCGGGCGTGATCGAACGGGCCACGGCCTCCTCGGGGGTGAGCCACCCGACGAGGAAGCCGATGTACAGCGCCTTGCGCCACCGGTCGGCAGTGCGGTTCCAGCCACCGCCGTGCACGAGGCTGCCGAGGTAGATGAGCGAACTGCCCGGCTGCAACTCGACGGGCCGGGCGAGTGCGGGGTCGACGGACTGGTCGAGCGGCCAGCGATGGCTGCCCGGCACCACCATCGTCGCCCCGACGTCGGCGTCGTAGTCGCCGAGCGCCGTCAGCACCGATACCTGCAGCGGGATACCCAGTGAGGCGGCGCGCGACCAGTTCACGTCGTCGCGGTGCAGTGGCTGGGCCGGGTTGCCCGGGCCGATGAAGATGGTCTCGGCCTGGCTGAGCCAGTAGTCGCCGCACGAGTCGTGCAACACCCCATCGGCGATGGCCAGCAGCGTGGGGTGCAGCAGCAGCGACTCGACGAACGCGGGGCTCTTGGCTGCCAGACCCTGGATGCGCTTGGTGTTGCCGCCGTAGAAGTCGTCGACGTGGTGCAAGAAGCCGGGGCTGCGGGCTTCGACGAACGGCGAGAGTTCGGCATCGATGGCAGCCACGGCGGCCGGGTCGACGCAGTCGAGCAGCACCACACCGCCGTCGCGCAGCAGCGTCGCGACGATCTCGTCGACCGGGGTGTCGGGCGCGCAGCGCACGAGGTCGGCGGTCGACGCCGGGGGAAGGGGGGTTGACGAGGGCAAGAGTGCCACCGTAGTCACCCGCGTCGTTCAGCAGGCGGCGGGCCGACAGATGCCACGGCGGCCGCAGTACGAACAATTGACAGTGACCATGCCACTGCCTAGCCTCCACCCATGGCTGATCGACGCTCCCCTGTCCCCTACGGCACCCCCAACTTCGAATGGTTCATGGCCATCGGCAGTCGCACCGACGACGGCCCGGTGCACATGATCAACCTGATGAAGTACCACGAGCGGGCGCAGTACGCCGACGGCTCCGACGACGGCGTCAGCGGCAAGGAAGCCGACGACCGCTACGCCCCGGTCGCGGTCCTGCGCGAGATCGGCGCCCGGGTGGTGCTCCACGCCGATGTCGACAGCCAACTCGACGGCACGCCCACGTGGGACCGCATCGGCATCGTCGAGTACCCGTCGCGCGCCGAGTTCCTGGCGATGCAGCAACGCCCCGACTTCGCCAAGAAGCACGAGCACAAGGCGGCCGGCATGAAGGAGACCATCGTGATGGCCAGCCTGCCGTTGCCGCTGCCCGAGGTGCAGACGGCGGAGGTGGAACCCGACCCGGCCGACCCGCCGATGATCCTGATGCAGGTCATCCGCTATACCGGCCCCGAGGGTCGCGACGAGATGGCCCGGCACAGCGCCCTCGCTGCCGGCCCGGCGCTCGAACTGGGCATCCGCCCGCTGGCCTGGTACTCGGTCGAGGCAACCGTCGTCGGCGACGGCCGCCAGTGGGACGAGGTGCGCTTCAACTGGTACCCGCGTCGGTCGCTGTTCGACACGCTCATCGCCGACCCGCGACACGCAGAGGGTCGTGAACACCGCGCCATGGCCGTGGAGGAGTCGTTCGTTGCGCTCCTCACGCCGATGATCAATCATTTCTGAATGAGTGCTCTCAGCGCCCGCGCCTCGTTCGCCTCGCACCGCCTGATCGGTTGGGTGTTCTGGGATCCGCGCGCCATCGAACTGTACGGCGAACTGGGCGTGCCCAACGGGGCGGGGTACTACATCGCCACCCGCGCCGCACCCCTGGCACCCGCGGGCGACGAGGCGGTGATCGCCGCGTTCTACTCCATCAGCCCGGCGTTCATCCGCTTCTCATTGGGCCTCACCCGACAGCACACCACGTTCGCCGACGCGTACCGGGTGCGCAACGAGGCTGTTGGCGAGGGACTCCGTCGGTACGTACCGCAGATCTGCACCTCACTGGCGTCGTACACGCCCCGGTTGTGGGAGGTCGTCGACGCCCTGCCCCGATCCGGTCGGGTGCTGTTCGCCGCTCACGCCGAATGGCCGCGCCACGACGACGATCCGGTGGTGTCGGCCTGGCTGGCGCTGAACTGCATCCGCGAGTGGCGCGGCGACACACACTTCGCCCTGCTCGCCGCGTCGGATGTCGACGGTGTGCAGGCCGGGCTGCTGCACGATGCGTGGATGGGCTATCCAGGTGAGTGGATCCCACGCAGCCGCGGGGCCGACGACGAGGCGGTTGCCGCCGCGATCGAGCAGCTCACCGCGCAGGGCCTGGCCACGGATGGGCAGGTGAACGACGCGGGCATCGCATTCCGTCAACGCATCGAGGACCGCACCGACGAACTGTGCGAGCGGGCGTGGCGGCACCTCGGCGAGGCGCGCACCACCGCCCTGTGTTCGCTGATCGAGCCGGTGGGCCCGCGTCTGATGCAGCGCATCGACGACACGGCCGGGCCGAACTGGATGCCAGCTGCCCGACCGCGTCGACGCTGAGCGATCAGGCGAGCGCGGCCTCGATGGCCTCGACCACCAGCGGGTCGTCGGGCGCCACCGTGGGGGCGAAACGGGCCACGACGTTGCCGTCCTTGCCGATGAGGAACTTCTCGAAGTTCCACAGGATCTCGGGGTCGTCGTTCACCGTGAGGCCATGGCCCTTCAGCGTGGCGCGGAACCCGTCGGGGTCGCCAGCGGCGCGAGGTGCGGCAGCGGTGAGCGCGGAGTAGAGCGGGTGCTTGTCGTCGCCGGCGACGCTGATCTTGCCGTGCAGCGGGAAGGTGACCGAGTAGTTGACCGAGCAGAACTCGGCGATCTCGTCGTTGGTGCCGGGCTCTTGGCCGAGGAAGTTGTTGGCGGGGAAGCCGAGCACGCTGAAGCCCCGGCCGGCGAAGCGTTCGTGCACCTGCTCGAGCCCGGCGTACTGCGGGGTGAGGCCGCACTTCGATGCGACGTTCACGACGAGCAGCACCTTGCCTGCGTGGTCGGCCAGCGAGGTGGCGTCGCCGGTGATGGTGGTGAGGGGGATCTCCTGCAATGCGGTCATGCCGCGAAGGTTCGCACAGCAGCGACCGGGGTGCCCACTCGAGACGGCACTATCGTCGCCGCCATGACTGCGATCGACACCCGCTCCAGCACGTACCGCCCCGAGCAGGTGGTGGCCGACCTGCGCGCCCTCGCCGACCGCACCGGTGGCCCCGAGGGCAGCCGTCGCCTCGCCTGGACTCCCGAGTGGCTCGAGGCACGCGCCCTGCTGCGCGAGAGCCTGGCCACGCTGCCGGTGGAGGTCGACACCGACGAGGCCGGCAACCTGTGGGCGGTGCTGCGCGGCGAGCGGCCGGAGACGCTGGTGGTGGGCTCGCACCTCGACAGCGTGCCGAAGGGTGGCTGGCTCGACGGGGCGCTGGGCGTCATGGCCGGGCTCGAACTGCTGCGCTCGCTCGCTGCCGAGGGCACGCCCCCGGTCACCGTCGCCCTGGTCGACTGGGCCGACGAGGAGGGCGCGCGGTTCAGCCGCAGCCTGTTCGGCTCGGCGGCCAGCGTGGGCACACTCGACCTCGAGGTGCTCCGCGGTCTCAGCGACAAAGAGGGCAACCGCCTGCCCGAGATCCTCGCCCAGCACGGCGTCGACATCGACCGACTCGACGGTGCCCGCACCCGGATGGCCGACGTGAAGGCCTACGTGGAGGTGCACATCGAGCAGGGCCCGATCCTCGAGTCGATGGGCAAGGGCATCTGCACCGTCACCGGCACCAAGGGCATCGAACGCGAGCGCCTGATCTTCCGGGGCCAGGCCGCACATGCCGGCACGATGCCGATGGAGATGCGTCGCGACAGCTTCCGGGCCGCCTCGCGGTTCGCGCTCGCCATCGCCGAGATCGGCGAACGGTACGACGGCGTCACCACGGTGGGGCACGCCCAGTGCTGGCCCGGAGTCGTCACCGCGGTCGCCGGCGAGACGCGCATCACGATGGACATGCGCCACATCGATGCCGAGGCGCTGGCAGGCATGTTCCGCGAAGCGCACGAGGCCGCCGAGGCGGCGGCTGCCGCAGAGGGCTGCTCGATCGAGTGGGAGCACATCTTCCGCATCCCACCCATGCCGTTCCACCCGCTGCTGCTCGATGCGGCGCGTGCTGCAGTGCGCGAGGTGGAGGGCCACGATGTGGAGCTGCCCAGTGGCGCACTGCACGACGCCAGCGAGATGGCGCGTGAGGTGCCGACGGTGATGATCTTCTCGAGCAGCACCAACGGCCTCAGCCACACCAAGGAAGAAGACACACCGGTCGACCACCTGCACATGGCCGTCGATGCCTTCGACCGCACCTGCCGTCAGGCAATGGGGCTCATCGCCTCCGGCGCGCTGTAGCCGCAGACGCCCCGCGATGAGCACTCTGCGCAGCAGGTGCGCACGTTGCTCATCGCGCCCGTTGCGGGGGCAGCGTCAGGGGCGGTGGGCGACGATGATGGCCGACTGGGCGAACGGCCGCAACAGACGCGGCACGGGGCGGCTGTCGATCCAGCGGTGCAGCGCCCGATACCAGCCCGGGTAGAACTCGCCCATGCGCGGCACCAGACCGTGGTACGTCACCGAGTCGATCGTGAACCCGGCATGGCGCAGCAGGCTGCACAGCGAGCGAGCCGACAGCGTGCGCAGCCGACTGCCGTACACCCGGCGCATCACCTTGGTCACCCCGAGCGGCGACCAGGGTTGGGTGTGGGTGTTCACCACCAGCGAACCGCCGGGGCGCAGCATCCGGAACACTGCATCGGCACCGGCGCGCCGCAACGGGTCCTCCGCGTTGAGGAAGAAGCGAAAGGCGCTCACCACGTCGAACTGCTCGTCCAGCGTGCCGGCCGTCGCATCGATAGCCATCAGCTTCGAGGTCGGGCTGTTGGCAGCGGCCACTGCGAGCATGTCGGGGGAGATGTCGAGGCCGAAGGTGGTGGGGAACACATCCGCCGCCACCCGCAGCACCCGTCCCGTGCCACAGGCGAAGTCGGCCGCCTCCGCTGCGCCGCGAGTGCGCAGCCGCGAGAAGGTACGCACCAGGAACGGACGCTCGAACCAGTCCCATTCGTCGGCGTAGAACCCCAAGGAGTAGGCCTGCTCGTACTCGGCGGCCTTCTCGGTGCCGAGATGCGTGTCGCGGTAGGTCCAGGTGTCTGCCGGTTTGATGCTCACTGGGCAAGCATGGGCGGCTGGGCGGCCGATGCCCAGGCCTGAACGGCTCGTCGAGGGTGCCGTTCAGCCCTTCTTCGCGTTGAGCAGTGCCGTGACCAGTTTGCCGTCGGCCTTGCCCTGGCTGAGCTTCATCACGGCACCCACCAGCGCGCCCATCGCCTTGCCCTCGCCGGCGCAGAACTTCGCCCAGGCATCGGGTTGATCGGCGATGGCCTGGTCGACCATCGCCTCGAGGGCACCGGTGTCCATGGCCTCGAAGCCCTTCGCCGCGGCGATGGCAGCCGCGTCGCCGCCGCCGTTGGCGACGATCTCGGCGAGCACGGCCTTGGCCTGGGTGGCCGTGAGTGCACCGCCCACCTCCAGCGTGGTGAGCGCGGCCAGGTCGGCCGCCGGCACCCGCGGGGTGGCGGGTTCGTCGGCAAAGGCTTCCTTCACGTGCACCAGCGCCCGACCCAGGTCGCCACCCGCAGCGGCCACTGCGAGCACGTAGTCGTCCTGACCGCGTTCCACCACCGACATCACCGCTTCACTGTCGGGCGCCACCGCCGCGGCGGCCGCCAGGCGGGCGCGCCGGGCACCGGGCAGCAGCGGCAGGGCCGCCTTCACCGCGGCGATCCACTCGGACGAGGGCACCAGCGGCACCAGATCGGGCTCGAGGAAGTAGCGGTAGTCGTCGGCGTCCTCCTTCGAGCGGAGGGTGTGCGTGCGGCCGTCGTTCTCGTCCCAGTGCCGGGTCTCCTGGCGGATGGAGCCACCGGTCTCGAGCAGGTCGATCTGGCGACGCGCCTCGTAGTCGATTGCGCGACCGAGCGAGCGGACGCTGTTGACGTTCTTGATCTCGCACCGGGTGCCGAACGGCGTGCCCGGCTGGTGCACGCTGACGTTGGCGTCGACCCGCATGCTGCCCTCCTCCATCTTCGCGTCGGAGGCGCCGACGGCGAGGAGGATGGCACGCAGTTCGGTGACGTACTGGCGGGCCTGTTCGGCGGTGCGGATGTCGGGCCGGCTGACGATCTCGACCAGCGGCACTCCGGCACGGTTGAAGTCGATGAGCGAGTAGTCGCTGCCGTGGATGCGACCGCCGGCACCACCCATGTGCGTGCTCTTGCCCGTGTCTTCCTCGAGGTGGGCGCGCTCGACCCCGATGCGGGTGCCGTCGGGCAGGTCGAGGAACCCGTCGATGTTGAGCGGCTGGTCGTACTGGCTGATCTGATACGCCTTGGGCATGTCGGGGTAAAAGTAGTTCTTGCGGTGGAACGTGCACGGCTGGATGGTGCAGTTCAGGGCCGTGCCGATACGCATGGCCAGCTCGACCGCGTGGCGGTTCAGCACCGGCAGCGCACCGGGCAGGCCGAGGGTGACCGGGTCGATGTGGGTGTTGGGCGCATCGCCGAACCGGTTGGCGCTGGCGCTGAACAACTTGGTGGCGGTGGCCAACTCGACGTGCACCTCGAGGCCGACCACCAGTTCCCAGCCGTTGATGAGATCGTGCTGCGACTCACTCATGCCGACACCCCCTGTGCAGCGCTCATCGCCCGTTCGAGTGCGGCGCCCGCGCGGAACATCGCCGCCTCGCCCAACGTGCCGGCAAGCACCTGCACGCCCACCGGCAGGCCGTCGGCCCCGGTGCCGAACGGCACGCTCATCGCCGGGTGCCCGGCGAGGTTGGTGGGGATGGTGTACAGGTCGCACAGGTACATGGCCAGCGGGTTGTCGCCCTTGGCCCCGAACGGGAAGGCCACACTGGGCGACGCCGGCGTCAGCAGCACGTCGGCGTGCTGATAGGCACGTTCGAAGTCGTCGTGGATGAGCCGGCGCACCTTCAGCGCCCGGCCGTAGTAGGCGTCGTAGTAGCCGGCGCTGAGCGCGTAGGTGCCCAGCATGATGCGCCGCTTCACCTCGTCGCCGAAGCCGGCCGACCGGGTGGCCATGTACATCGCGTTGGTGTCGGCGGCCTCGACCCGCATACCGAAGCGCACCCCGTCGAAGCGGGCCAGGTTGCTGCTGGCCTCGGCCGGGGCGATGAGGTAGTAGGCGGTGAGGGCGAAGGCGAAGGCCGGCACCTGCACATCGACGATGGTGGCCCCGGCGGCACGCAGCGCGTCGAAGGCAGCCTCGAGGCGCTCCTGCACATCGGGGTCGGCACCCTCGGGCAGGTCGGTGATGCGCCCCACGCGCAACCCCTCCACACCCTGGTGCAGCACGTCGACGAGCGGCTGGTGCTCGAGCGGGATGGACGTGGAGTCCATCGGGTCGTGGCCGCCGATCACGTCGAGCAGCAGCGCAGCGTCGTGCACGTCGTGGCTGAACGGCCCGATCTGGTCGAGCGAACTGGCGAAGGCGATGAGGCCGTAGCGACTCACATAGCCGTAGGTGGGCTTCACACCCACCACACCGCACAGGGCTGCGGGCTGACGGATGGAGCCGCCCGTGTCGCTGCCCAGGCTGACCGCGGCGAAGCCGGCCGCAACCGCAGCGGCGCTGCCACCGCTGCTGCCTCCGGGCACCCGGCCCAGTTCGTGCGGGTTGCGGGTGGGGCCGAACGCGCTGTTCTCGGTGCTCGAGCCCATCGCGAACTCGTCGAGGTTGGTCTTGCCCACGGCCACCGCGCCCGCAGCAGCGAGCCTGGTGACGACGGTGGCGTCGTACGGCGGGCGCCAGCCCTCGAGGATCTTCGACGAGCAGGTGGTGGGCACCCCGCGGGTGCACATGTTGTCCTTCAGCGCCACCGGTACACCGGCCAGCGGGCCTGGGTCGTGGCCCGCTGCAACCGCGGCATCGACCTGCTCGGCCGTGGCACGCGCCTGCTCGGCGACGACGAGGTTGAACGCGTGCACCTGGTGCTCGCGCCGGTCGATCTCGGCCAGGTGCTGTTCGAGCACGTCGACGGCCTTCACCGCGCCGGAGCGCACGGCCGCAGCGATACCGGCGGCGGTACGGGGCAGATCGGCGGCACTCATCCGTCGAGCCCCACGATGGGCGGCACCCGGAAGCGGTGGTCCTCGGCGATGGGCGCGGCGGCGAGCACCTCGTCGCGATCGAGACCCTCCACCACCACGTCGTCGCGGAACACGTTCTGCAACGGATAGGGCTGTGTCATCGGCTGCACATCGGCGAGGTCGAGCGCGTCCATGTCGGCGAAGTGGGCCAGCATGCCGTCGAGCTGAGCGGCCGCCCGGTCGAGTTGGGCGGGGGTGAGCTCGAGGCGGGCCAACCTGGCGACCTTGGCCACATCGGCGGGGGTGATCCGTTCAGGCACGAACGTTGATGCTACGCCGTGCCCCGTTCGAACCGCTCGACCATTCGCCCGGCGACGTGCTCGCCCAGCGCCACCAGTTGCAGGTGCTCCTCGTCGGTGAGGAACTGGTCGACCGTGGGGTAGCCGGGGAACGGCGGATGCGCAGCAGCGAACTGCAGCAGCGCCGGCGGGGTGGCCTCGCACACCTGGTGGTGCCCGTAGAGCAGGCGGGCTGTTCCGCCGCCCATCGATGCCGGGTAGGTGACCACACCTTCGGCCACGCAGTCGTCGGGCAACGCTGCGGAGGCGACCCCCGGTGCAGCGGCAGGTGCGCGCAGCGCGGTCAGGTCGATGTCGATCGTGACACCCAACTCGACCGCCGCCAGGGCGATGGCATCGTGCAACGAGCGGAAGCTGCCGGGCGGGTCGCCGCTGGCGTCGACGCAGAACACCACTGCCGGTCGTTCGCGCAGCAACTCGACGAGACCGAGGTTCTCGCGATGCCCACCGTCGGCCACGTACACGAAGGCATCGCGGTCGGGGCGGTACCGACCGGTGAGCTCCTTGGCCAGATACCCGAGGTGCACACGCGGCGAGGTGACCGGATCGGCGAACCAGTGGGCGAAGCGCGGGTTCGGCACCCAGGCGCCGAGTCGGAGGTTCAGCGCCACCAGCAGCATGTCGGTACTGCCCAGCGCCTGGCGACCCATCGCCGAGGCGAACGCGGCGCCGCTCAGCGCCATGGCCCGACTGACCAGCCAGCCGCGCGGGAACCCGTCCCACCACGACCCGACGGGGTAGTCGGAGGTGGCCACCGAGGCGCTGGTTCCGTCGGTGCGGTCGTGCAGGGTGATGCGGTCGGGGCGGAACGTGAAGCCGTACGCGGGCAGACCGCAGAACGTTGCCGACGATGCGTGGGCGGTGGCGGCGACGACGAGTTCGGGCCCATCGGCGCTGCGATAGGCGGGCCACAGCGGTTCGTCGCTGTACGCCAGCGGGGGCAGGGGCACTCGCTCGCCCGCCGGTCCGTGCTCGTCGCGGTCGGCGGCAGCGAACGTGGCGGCGAGGCGTTTGCGGTACACGCCACCGAGCGTGAGGCGATGCGAGGCCACCGCAGCGGTGAGCGCCAGCCAGGCCGCTGCCACGGCGACGACGCCGAGCCGGGCCGTGCCGCCGGGCAGCGGCCAACTGGTCCACGGGCTGACGTAGCCGTAGGCGAACGAGTCGGCCACCTTGCCGGCGAACAGGAACAGCGCCACCCCGAGCAGCACCCCGCCGAGGCGCATCCAGCGACGCTTCAGCTGACCGGCCACCACGCCACCCACTGCGGCCGCCACCCCGATGACCACCGCGGTGCCGATGAGGCCCGCGCTGCGGTCGGGCCCGCTGTCGGCAGCGAGCGCGCTCAGCAGTCGGCGGCCGTACAACACACCGGCCGGCACCCCTACCAGCAGCAGCGCGAGCAGCGCCCCCACCGCGCCCACCACGCGCGACGAGCGCACGAGCGCGGCACGGCGCTCGGGCTGCGAGCGGGCGTGGGCCACCACGTACAGCACCGCGGCAGCGACCAGGAACACGGCGATGGGTACGACCAGCCTGACGGGTACCAGATCGCGCAGGGCGAGCAGATCGACGGTGCCCTCCTGGAACGGAAAGCCCGGGTGCACCACGCGGGTGCGCACGCCGCGGCCCAGTAGCGCCGCGGTGAGGTACGTGGCCGACACCACCGCGCCGAGCACCAGCACGGTGCGCACCACCGCGTTCAGTACTCCGCCGACGATCGACCACGTGCCGTTGTCGAGGAAACGGCGCTTCATCCGCACCGTGGCCGCCCACGGCTGGTCGGCTGCGAACAGTCCGTCGCTCGTCGCGCTCGCTGCCGGGGCCACCGTCGCACCGGGGCGACGGCTGATGCGCCACCCACCCGCGGTGTACGAGCCGCCCGACACGGCCACCAGCCAACGCGAGCGGCGGAACAGCGACCGAGCCTCACCCACCGGTTCGTCGAGTCGGCGCAGCGCACCCAGGGCGATGCTGGCGGCACGGATGCCGCCACCGGACAGACAGATGCCGATGCCGTCATCGGTGGAGCCCGACGCATCTGCCTCGGTGCCGGTGGCGCTGCCGGGGTCGGCGGGCGCGACGGCCGGGTCGGGGTGGGTGCCGGCACGCCGATCGAGTCGGCCGAACAGCCGTCGCAGCGCTGGTCGCACGACGGGCGCGACCAGCGGCCCCACCACCAAGCCGAGCACGCCCACCAGCGACACCGCGTACAGCAGCACCTTCACCCAACCCACCACGGCCAGCGACAGCGTGGCGAACAGCGGCGGGCTGCTCTTGCCAACGATCGACAACGCCAGCGCGTTCTCGAACAGGTCGGCCAGACCGGCCGCCACGGCGACCGACGGCATGACGGGCCACGGACCGAACATGGTGCGCCGCTCGGGAGCCCAGCGATCGCGTCCGGCCTGCAGCAGCCGGGGCACCACCAGCAGCCACGACACCACGAACACGTTGTCGAACCAGAGCGCGGCCCGGGCGTTGCTACGACCTGCCCGCACCACCGTGCCGGCGAACCGACCCGGCGTGCCCGCGAACGACAGGTGCTGGTGGAAGCCGGAGAACGGCGCCGTGGCGAGCTCCGCGAGGAACAGCGCTGCGGGCACCAGCAGCAACCACCCCCACATGCGTCGCCGCACGGCTCCTCCCCTCTCGCGCCGACCGGACCGGGTGTCGATGCTAGGTCGCGGTGAGGTGCAGCAGGACGGCCGACTCGGGATCCAGCACTGGGGGCTGCAACCCGTGCACCGCCAACTGTCGTCCGGTGAGCTCGATCCCCTCGGCCACCCAAGCCGGCTGGCGCCGCGCCGCGCCGCGCACCTGCACGCCGTCGTCGAGCACGTCGAGCACCTCCACCCGGTAGCGCATGTCGGCCACGAGGCCCGGCAGTCGCAGCATCGGCGGGGTGAGGCTCATCCCAGTGCGCAGCTGCGCGAGCGCCACGAGCGCTTCACGGCGATCGGCCGCGTACACACCGTGGGCGAGCGACGCTGCGTCTGCTCCGTTCGCCACCGGGTCGAAGCGAACCACGTCGCCACCGTGCAGCAACGGCCGGAAACAGCGGTGCAGTGCGATCGCGGCAGTCAGGGCCCGGCGCTGCTGGTCGGTGAGATCGAGCAGGTTCCACTCCACACCGAGGTGACCGAACAACGCCGTCGCCGCCCGGAACGACAGCGACTGCACCCGACCCGTGGTGTGGGCACGGCTGGGGCCGATGTGGGCGCCCATCATCTCGGGCGGCACGAGCATCGACGCACCGCGCTGGATGACCTGCCGTTCGAGCGCGTCGTTGCAGTCGCTGGTCCACACCCGATCGGTGCGCTGCAGGATGCCGTGGTCGATCCGGCCGCCGCCGCTGGCGCAGCTCTCGATCTCCACCCCGGGGTGCCTCGCCCGCAACTCGTCGAGCAGCTGGTACACCGCGTGGGTCTGGGCGTGGGTGCCGGCAGCACCGTCGGCGCCGCTGCCCTGCACGTGGTCGCGGTTCATGTCCCACTTCACGTAGGCGATGTCGTGATCGGCGAGCAGCGCGTCGAGTTGGCCGAGCACGTGCGCGTGCGCCTCCGGATGGGCAAGGTTCAGCACCAACTGGTTGCGTCCGAGCACGGGTTCGTAGCCGGGAGTGGCGAGCACCCAGTCGGGATGGGCGCGGTACACGTCGCTGTCGGGGTTCACCATCTCGGGCTCCACCCAGATGCCGAACTCCATGCCCAGACCGCGCACGTGGTCGATCAGCGGAGCCAGGCCCTGCGGGTACACATCGGGCGACACCCACCAGTCGCCGAGGCCGGCCCGGTCGTTGCGACGCGCGCCGAACCAGCCGTCGTCGAGCACGAACCGCTCGACCCCCAGGTCGGCCGCGGCGGTGGCGAGCGAGCGCAACCGGTCGAGGTCGTGGTCGAAGTACACAGCCTCCCAGGTGTTCAACAGCACCGGCCGCGGCCGGCGTGGGTGTTGGGAGCGGGCGCGCAACGAGCGGTGGAACCCCCACGTGGCCGGGGTGAGACCCTCGGCCGAGTACACCGCCACCACGACCGGCGTGGCGTACGAACCGCCTGGTTCGAGGGCCAACTCGCCGGGGTGGGTGAGCTCGCCGAGCTGCAGCACGCGTCGACCGTCGGCCAGGCACTCGGCCAACAGGCTGTGGTTCCCGCTCCACGCGAGATGGGCGCCCCACACCTCGCCCTGCCACTCGCCGAAGCCCGGGGCACCGACGAACACCAACGACGGGTGCTCGTGCGAGGTGCGCCCGCTGCGGTTCTCGACCAGGCGGCTGCCGTGGGTCCACGCCTCGCGCACAGGCTGCAGTTCGCGGGTCCAGCGGCCGGTGAAGCCGAGCAGGTCGGTGGCGAACGAAGGCACCGGCAGGGTGATGCTCAGTTGGTCGAGCAGATAGCGGGTGGTGGCGGTGTTGGTGAGCGTGCACTGCACGCAGAGCACCTCGTCGAGGTGGATCCGCGTGTCGAGTCGCAGCCCGGCGACGGTGTCGACCGCGTGCACGACGACGCCACCGTCGATGGGGCTGACACCCGCCGGCTCGAACCGGGCCGACCAGGCGGTGCCGCCTCGACGGTGGCCGAGCAGACCCGGGCGACCCGGGTAGCCGCTGCCGTGCTCGGGAACGACGGCGACTGGTGCCACGGTGTCGAGCATGCCGTGAGCGATCGGTCGCTCGAGCGCAGCGATCATCGAGGCGTCGTCGACGGCGCCGAGCGGGGCGCCCCAGTGGACGATGGTGGGTACCCCCGACGCCGTGTCGATCACCACATCGGCTCGGGCGCCACGCAGATGGATCATGGGCCGAACGGTAGACGCGCATCCGTGCGGATTGACATACCGACTCACGCTCGGCAGGCTGCAGCCCCGTGACCGACACCCGCATCGATCCGCACCTCGGCACCGTCGTGCACGTGGTGGGCACTCGGCAGGCACGTCCGAACCTGCCGAGCACCGGGTGCCCGTTCTGCGTCGGCGGACTCGAGGCACCCGAGCCGTACGACGTGCGCTGGTTCTCGAACCGTTGGCCGGCGATGCCCGGCGACCGCTGCGAGGTGGTGCTGTACACGTCGGAGCACGAGGCCACCTTCACCTCGCTCGGGGTGGCCGGGGCACGCCGAGTGATCGATCTGTGGGCCGAGCGGTTCCGCCACCTCGGTAGCCGCGCCGACGTCGACTACGTGCTCGTCTTCGAGAACCGCGGCCCCGAGGTGGGCGCCACCATCGCCCACCCGCACGGCCAGATCTACGCCTACGACCACGTGCCCAGTCGGCCCGGCCGACTGCTCGCCGCCGCATGGACCCCCGAGGCCGACCCGGGCGAGCGCTTCGTGACCGCGCACGGCGACTGGGCTGCCAGCGTGCCGCCCGCCGCCACCTATCCCATCGCTCTCTCGCTGGCGCCACGCCACCGGGTGGCCGACCTCGGCGAACTCGACGACGCTGGCCGCAACGACCTCGCGGCGTTGCTGGTCGACGTGCTGGGCCGGCTCGACCGGCTGTACGACCGGCCGTTGCCCTACATGCTGTGGTTCAACCAGCGCCCCACCGACGGAGGCGACTGGCCCGACGCGTGGTTGAACGTCGAGATCGTGTCGCCGTGGCGCAGCGCGGGCACGGCACGGTTCATCGCCGCCGCCGAGGTGGCCTGTGAGGAGTACTTCAACCCGGTCATCCCCGAGGTGCTGGCCGAGCAGTTGCGCGGCCTGGGCTGAGACGAGCCGATTCAGCCTGGCCGGTTCAGGCCAGGGGCGCGAAGTTGGGCGGACGCTTCTGCAGGAAGCTGGCAACGCCCTCCTTGAAGTCGCCGCGTCGCAGCGAGGCCTTCATCAACTCGATCGCGTCGTCGGTCGACTCCACCAGGCTGCGGGTCTGGTCGGCGTACACCTGCTGCTTCATCACGGCCATCGAGGTGGGCGAGGCGTTCACGGCCAGTTCGGCTGCATAGGCGAGGGTGTGGTCGAGCAGGTGCTCGGCCGGCACCACCTCGCTGACCAGCCCCATGGCAGCGGCTTCCTCGGCCAGGATGACCCGGCCCGAGAACAGCAGGTCCATCGCCCGTGAGGTGCCGATGAGGCGGGGCAGGACCCACGACATGCCGTACTCGGCGATGAGGCCACGCCGCGAGAACGCGGTGGTGAACTTGGCGCCGGCTGCGGCGAAACGGATGTCGCACATCAGCGCCTGCACCATGCCGATGCCGGCGCAGGCACCGTTCACCGCAGCGATGACGGGCTTGGGAACGGCGAGCGCGGTGTGGTGCTGGGGACGCCCACCGGCGGCGCTTTCGGCACCCCCGCTGCCGGCCGACGCCCCGATGCCCTGCAGGGTGTCCATGTCGGCCCCGGCGCAGAACCCGCGACCGGCGCCGGTGACCACGATCACCTTCACGGCCGGGTCGACGGCCGCCTGGTCGAGCAGTGTGAAGTAGCGGGCGGCGAGTTCGCCGTTCCACGCGTTCAGGCGGTCGGGACGGTTGAGGGTGAGCAGCGCGATACCGGGCTCGCGGAACTCGTACAGGACGACGTCGTCACTCATCCTGCGGAACGTAGTCGGACGGCTCGCCGGCATCTGCGTCGAGCGCGGCCGGCCCGACAGGCTCGGCCGGCCCGACAGGCTCGGGGCCGGGACCACGGCGCACCACCAGCACGACGGCACCGATGACGATCATCGCCAGCGCCACCCACTGGTTCCAGCGCAGGCTGCCCACCTCGCTGGTCGGGTCGATGCGCATGCCCTCGATCCAGAACCGGCCGATGCCGTAGCCGATGAGGTACACCGCCATCAGGTTGCCGGGACGGAGCTTGAACCGCCGGTCGATCCACAGCAGCAGCCCGCACAGCGCCAGGTTCCACAGCGACTCGTACAAGAACGTGGGATGGAAGGTCGTGCCGGGTGGGTAGCCGGCCTTCGCCGCGGTGTCGTCGCTCACCTCGAGGGCCCACGGCAGGGTGGTGGGGCCGCCGAACAGCTCCTGGTTGAACCAGTTGCCCCACCGGCCGATGGCCTGCGCCAAGGGGATGCCGGGCGTGACGCAGGTGACCGCCACGGGCACGTCGAGCCCGCGCCGCTTGGCCGCGTAGAGACCCACGGCGACACCCAACGCGATGCCGCCGGGGATGCCGAGGCCGCCTTTCCAGATGGCGAAGATGCGCAACGGGTCGCCGGAGAACGAGTCCCACGACGTGGCCACGTGGTAGAGCCGCGCCCCGATCACCCCACCGAGCACACCCCACATGCCCACGGCCGCCGCGTCGTCGCGGGTACCGGCGCCGCGGGCCTCGAGCCGGCGGCCGAACAGCCAGATGCCGGCAACCACGCCCAACGCGATGACCACGCCGTAGGCGTGGATCGTGAGTGGGCCGATGTCGATGGTGCCGTCGGACGGGCTGGGGATCGATGCAGGCATCGAGGCAGCGAGGTGGTGCATCGTCGCGGCCGCAGGTCAGACGCCGCCGAGGCGGCGGGCGAACTCGACCGTGCGCTCGAAGATGATGTGCTTGTCGTAGTCCTGCGTGGCCACGTGGTAGCTGCGCTCGAGCAGCACTCGCTCGACCGGGCCGCCGTAGTTGGCCTGCAGGTAGTCGGCCTGCGCCGGCTCGACCACATGGTCGTTCGGCGAGGTGAGCAGCAGCAACGGCATGGTGATGGACGGGTAGTGCTGGGCCAGCGGGGCCAGGCCGTCGTTCACCAGCGACAGCAGACACCGCACCGGCGTGCCCTCGTAGGCCGACTCCTGCACGGCGGGGTCGGCGATGTCGCTACCGATGCCCGGGATGACCTCGGTGCCAGCGTCGAGCATGCCCTGCACCATCGCCACCACCTCCGGCGGCTGGGGCTGGGTGGCCGGGTTCACGCACACCAGACCGAGCACCTCGGGATGGTCGGCGCCCACCCGTAGCGTGAGCGCGCCGCCCATGCTGAGACCGGCCACCACCACCTTCGGCACACGCGCCGCAAGGCGCTGGTAGGCAGCCTCGGCCTCGCCGGCCCAGTCGGCCCACGAGGTGGTGAGCATGTCGTCGACCGTCGTGCCGTGCCCGGGCAGCCGGGGCAGTTCCACGTGCAGGCCGGCTGCGGCGCACGCCTCGGCCATGCCGCGCATCGACGACGGGTTGCCGGTGAAGCCGTGGATCACCAGCACACCGACGGGCTCGGCGCCCTCGTGCGACCAGGCCTCGGCGCCAGGGATGAGTGCATCAGTCATGGTGGCAGTATGTCAGTGCACCGTGCGTCAGCGGTACGGGTCGTTGTCGCTCAACGGTTCGTCCCACCACTCGGCGGGCACGCCCTTGGCCTCCCAGTCGGGGAACGGGTAGATGCAGTTCACCGGGCAGGCGGGCAGACACTTGTCGCAGCCGCTGCACAACTCGGGGATGATGACGACGTCGGGGCCGTGGTTGAAGATGGCCCCGAAGTGCGGCGGGCAGTGGCGCAGACAGGCGTCGCAGTTGATGCACTCGAGCATCTCGATGCGCACCGGCAGGTTCTTCCACTTCGGATTGCGGGTGCGGCTGTCGATCCGCTCGGCTCGTGTGGCGCCCATCGGGCCAGTGTAGGCAGCGGGCCCGGTCGACCTCCGAGCGCCGCGAACCCGACCGCCTGCCTTGACCGGACGGTCAAGGTGGTGATCGACTGGCCCGGTGACCGCGACTGCGAGCCGCACGCACACCGAGCAGGGCCTCGAACGCAAGCACCAATTGCTCGAGGCGGCCGCCCGGCTGTTCTCGACCAAGGGCTACTCGAACACCCGCATCGCCGACATCTGCGCCGAGGCCGGGGTGGCCAAGGGCCTCATGTACTGGTACTTCCCCACCAAGCAGAGCCTGTTCGCCGAACTGGTGCGCACGATGCGCCAGCAACTGCGCCGCACCCAGGCCGCGGCGATGGACCCGACGGCCGACGCAATCACTCGCATCCGCCAGGGCACAGTGGCCTCGGTGCTGTTCATGGCCGAGCACCGCGCCTACTTCGCGCTGCTCGACGTCGAGCGCGCCGACGACGAGGTGGCAGGCATCCTGCGCGCCGGCAGCGACGTGTACGCGAACGACCTCGTGCGCCTGGTGCGTGAGGCCCAGCGCGCCGGACAGTTGCCCGATGCCGACCCGCACCTCTACGCCACCGGGGTGATGGGGGCCGTGGCGTCGTTCAGCCACGCGCTGCGTCACGGCAGCATCGACACCACGGCCGGCGAACTGGCCGCGTTCGTCGGCGACTGGGTGGCCCGGGCGCTGCAGGGCACTGTGCCCGCCTGACACTGTGCCCGCCTGACCGGCGGTCAGTTGGCCGCGTCGTCGAGGTCGGCGAACAATCCGACCATCTCCACACGCAGCATCGGGCGCGTGGCGTCGTCGGAACCGCCGGCCGGTTCGGTGGGTTCGGCCGGCTGTGCCGAGGATGCGGCAGAGGTGCGGGCTTCCGAGCGGGCCTCGATGTCGTCGCGCAGCTCGGCGGCAAGGTCGGGGTACATGCGCAGCATGATCTGCAGGAAGGCATCGACGAGGCGGGGTTCGAAGTGCGAACCGCTCGATGCGATGACGTACCGCGTGGCCTCGGCCCGGCTCCATGCCCGCTTGTAGGGCCGCTCGCTGATGAGGGCGTCGTACACGTCGGCCACCGCCACGATCCGTCCCGACAGCGGGATGTTGCCACCCATCAGCCCGTTCGGATACCCCGTACCGTCCCAGCGCTCGTGGTGGTTCAGCGCCACCTCGGCGGCGAGTTGGATGAGCGGCGAACTGCTGCCCGACAGGATCTCGGCACCGACCGTGGTGTGGGTCTTCATCACCTCGAACTCGGCCGAGGTGAGCGGACCGGCCTTCAACAAGATGGCGTCGGGGACGGCCACCTTGCCGATGTCGTGCAGACGCCCGGCCAGGCGCAGGCGGTCGGCGAACTCGTCGCCTTCGCCCAGTTCGGCGGCGATCTGACGCGACATGTCGCCCACCCGCACGGTGTGCTCGCCCGTGTCGGTGTCGCGGAACTCGGCGATGACGGCCAGACGCTGGAACGCCTCGAGCTGGTACTCCTCGAGGTCGTAGGTGCGGCCCCGCACGAGCTCTTCCAGTTCGCCCGTGCGCAGGCGGAGGATCTCGGCCTGCTGGCGTGCGGCCTCGGTGTCGTGGGCGATCTGCAGGGTCTTGATGCGCAGATCGGTGCCCTGGCTGAACAGCACCTGGTGCCGCTCGAAGCGGGCCTCCTGGTGGAACAGCGCCCGTTCGTAGTTGCCGATCTGCTTGTACAGGTCGGCGAGCTGGGTGTGGGCCCGCAACTCGAACTCGAGCAGGTTGTGGTTTACGGCGATGCCGAGTGCGCGGTCGCACTGCTCGATCGCGGCGGTTGGGTTGCGAGCCGTGCGCTGCAGCTGCGCCCGGGCCAGCGCCAGCGTGCACATCGACGTGGCCGCGGCGCCCGTGTCGCGTTCGTCGAGCGCGATGCGCTCGGCCTCGGCCAGGCACGCCTCGGCCTGATCGAGTGCATCGAGCGCACAGTACGACGTCGACAACTGGGCGAGGATGCGCGGCACCCAGTCGTCGAAGTGCACCCGGGCCAGTTCGAGCGCCGATTCCCCGAGGCTGACGGCGAGCAGGTGCTCGTTGCGTTCGGCACGCACCTCGGCCATGTTCGCCATCGTGACCATGTCGTGATCGGGGCGACCCGACCCGCGGTTGGCGGTGAGCGCGGCCTCGTAGGTGACCAGTGCCCGGTCGCTGTCGCCGAGCGAATGGTGGATGATGGCGATGGTGTTCAGCAGTGGGCCCTCACCGGTGGTGAGGCCCGCCAGGCGGTGCAGTTCGAGCGCATGCAGTGCCGCGTCGAGCGCATCGGAGTAGTTGCCGGCGTCGTAGTGGATGAGGCCGATCAGGTTGACCGCGCGCACCTCCATCGAGGGGGCGCCCACACGCCGGGCCAGATCGCGCGCATCGAGCGCCACCGAGAACGCGTTGTCGGCGTGTGCAGCGCGGTAGGCGATGGATGCCAGGCGGTACAACGCCTCGGCCTCACCGATGCCGTCGTTCAGGGTGTGCGCGAGCACACGTGCCTGCTGCGCCATCGACCGGGCGGCATCGAGATCGGAGCCCTCGCAGGCGATTGCGTCGTCGAGCAGTTCGCGCACCGACTTGGCCACCGGGGTGCCCTCGGTGGTCGGCGTGATCCGGATGGCCAGGGGGCACCTCCTTCGGTTGGTCGTCGCGGTGGATGAACGGGAGTGCAGCGACGCGCGAGCGCGCGACGCGGCACAGGGTTCGCGGGCGAGATTACCGACCCCTCCGCTGGCGAACGGGGATGACCCCCGACGGGCGCCGATGGCCACCTCGTATCGTGGTGCCGATGAGCGCCACCTCGCGACGGATCGAGTCCTCCGCCGTCGCCGCGCTCGCACCCGTGCTCACCATCCTGCCCGTGTCGCTCGTCGCCCTCCTGGTGTTCTGGCTGCCCGTCCATCTCGTGTGGGACGTGGGCTATGTCACCTTCGCGCTCGTCTACCTCGCGGGCGCCGTGCTGCTGTTCGTACGACCGGTGCAGGTCACGCTGCTCACCCGCTTGCTCGGCGCCCGCCGTCCCGACCGTTCCGAGCGTGCCCGACTCGAGACCGCCTGGCGGTCGGTGCTGGAGGCGGCTCGGCTGCCGTCGAATCGGTACGTGCTGGCGGTGCTGCCGTCCGACGAACTCAACGCCTTCGCCTGCGGTGGCCATCTGGTGGTGGTGTCATCGTTGGCGGTCGACACCTTGCCACGCGACGAACTGGCCGGGGTGCTGGCCCACGAGCTGAGCCACCATCTCGGCTTCCACACCGTGGCGCTGTCGGTGGCGCAGTGGCTCAGCGTGCCGGTGCAGGTGCTGGCCCGCATCGGGTTCTTCCTGCAGAACGTGGCGTCGGCGGCCACATCCAGCTACGCCAGCCATTCGGCAGCACTCACCGTGCTCGGACGCCTCGTCTCGGCGACGCTCACCGCTGTGTCGTGGGTGTTCCTCGCCGGCCTCATCGTCGCCAACGCAGTGGGCAACGTCGCTGGCAAAGGGTCCGAGTTCCAGGCCGATGCCCGCGCCGTGCAACTGGGCTTCGGCCGTGAGCTGTCGAGTGCCCTGCGTCGTGTGGTGTCGATGGGCGGCGGCACTCGACCCCTCGGCTGGCGCGAGCGGTTGGGTGCCACCCACCCGCCGGCCCGCACACGAATCGCCAAGATCGAAGCCACGCGCCGAGCCAGAGCCACCGCTCGGCCGTAGCGTCTTGGCCCATGTCAGCATCCATCGAAGCAACCGACCTGGTGCGCCGGTTCGGCGACACCGAGGCCGTGGCCGGAGTGTCGCTCGCCATCGCGCCGGGTGAGATCTATGGCTTCCTCGGCCCCAACGGCGCCGGCAAGAGCACCACGGTGCGCGTGCTCACCACCCTGCTCAGCCCCACCAGCGGCGATGCCCTGGTTGCCGGCCACAGTGTGCGCACTGCGCCCGAACAGGTGCGGCTGCGCATCGGCGTGGCCTTGCAGGAGGCAGCGCTCGACCCGAAGCAGACAGGGCGCGAGTTGCTCGACATGCAGGGACGCCTGTACGGCCTCACCCGCAGCGAGCGGGCCCAGCGCCTCGACGACCTGCTGCAGCTGGTGTCGATCGGCGACGCCATCGACCGACGCATCGGCACCTATTCGGGCGGCATGAAGCGCCGCCTCGACCTGGCGGCGGCGCTGGTGCACCAACCCGAGGTGCTGTTCCTCGACGAGCCCACCACCGGTCTCGACCCGGCCAGCCGGGCATCGGTGTGGGAGGAGGTGCGCTACCTCAACGAGCAGTTGGGCATGACCATCTTCCTCACCACCCAGTACCTCGAAGAGGCCGACGCGTTGGCGCACCGGGTGGGCATCATCGCCCGCGGTCGCATCGTGGCCGAGGGCACGCCCACCGAACTGAAGCGCCAGATCGGAAGCGACGTCATCGTCGTGAACACGGGCCGGGGCGGCGCCGACCCGGCCGTCGCCGCGCTCGCGCAGGTGGCCGGACTCGACCACATCGAGACCAGCGGGCACGAGGTGCTCATCTCGGTCACCAATGGTGCCGCAGCCATCAGCCCGGTGGCCGTCGCCCTGGCCGAAGCGGGCATCCAGGTGGAGGGCCTCACGCTGCGCACCCCCACGCTCGACGACGTGTTCCTGCACACCACCGGTGTGCGCCTGCAGGAGGATGCAGCATGAGCCTCGACAGCCCCCGCGTCCACTCGGGCCGAGTGCAGCCGCGCAGTGCCGGGTTCCTGCACGACCTGCGCACGGTGTCATTGCGCGCCATACGCCTCACGCTGCGCGAACCCGAGGCGTTCATCCCGGCGCTCGCCATCCCGGTGTTCTTCTTCGTCGTCAACGTCGGGGCGTTGCAGTCGTTCGTGGAGGGCAGCCTGCCGCCGGGCTTCGACTACAAGGCGTTCCAGCTGCCGGTGTCGGTGGTGTTCGCAGTCACCGGGGTCAGCCGGGCGAGTTCGCTCGTCATCGACATCCAGGACGGATACTTCGACCGGTTGCTGCTCACCCCGGTGCGGCGCGGCACGCTGCTGCTCGGCCTGATGAGCGCCGATCTGGCACTCATCCTGGCGCTCGCCGTGCCGGTCACCCTGCTCGGTGTGCTGGTGGGCGTGTCGTCGGCCACCGGGGTGCTGGGGCTGCTGGCGTTCGTGATCGTCGGCGGGCTGTGGGGCCTTGCGTTCACAGGCTTCCCGTACGCGCTGGCGCTGCGCACCGGCAACCCGGCAGCGGTGAACAACGCGTTCTTGTTGTTCTTCCCGTTCGCGTTCCTCACCACCGCCTACCTGCCGAGCGCGCAGATGACCGGTTGGCTCGGCACCGCGGCGAAGTTCAACCCCGTCACCTATCTGCTCGACGCGATGCGCGCGCTGCTGATGGACGGCTGGGAGTGGGACCGCATCGGCAAGGGCCTGCTCGCCATCGCCGTGGTGGGCGGCGTGTCGTTCGGCCTCGCCTTCGCCGCGCTGCGCGGCCGCGTCACCCGCGCGTAGATCGGGCACTCCGGGCGCCGACTACGGTGCCCCACATGCACCTCGCTCACGAGATCGTCGGCGACGGACCGGTCGCCATCGTCGTCCACGGCATCACCGAGTCCCGCGAGACCTGGCGACCGCTCATCGACCCGCTCTCCCGGCACTACACGGTCATCGCCGTCGACCTGCGCGGGCACGGGCACAGCGCCCAGGGCGACAGGTACGACCCCATCACCTTGGCGAGCGATGTTCGCGAAACCGTGCTGGCCTCGGGGGTCGCCGGTGTCGACGAGGCGCTGCTCGTGGGCCACTCGCTCGGCGGCATCGTGGTGAGCGCCTACGGAGCGATGCACCCCACCCGCGGCATCGTCAACGTCGATCAGCCGCTGCGCCTGTCGGCGTTCAAGGAGGGCCTCACCCAACTGGAGCCGCTGCTGAAGGGTGATGCCGACTCGTTCACCATGGCCATCGGGCTGGTGTTCGGCTCGATGGCGGGCGCGCTGCCCGGTGCCGAGGCGACCCGCATCGAGGCGCTGCGTCGTGCCGACCAGTCGGTGGTACTGGGCATCTGGGGCACCGTGTTCGACTCGACACCCGACGAACTCGACGCCCAGGTCGATGCGCTGGCCGGTGGCATCACGGCGCCCTACCTGGCCCTGCACGGCATGGATCCCGGCGACGGGTACGCGGCCTGGCTCACCGGTGCGGTGCCGTCGGCCACGTACGAACTGTGGCCCGACGTGGGGCACTACCCGCACCTCGTGCACCCCGAGCGGTTCCTCGACCGCCTCGCCGCGTTCGACCCGGCGCGCTGAGCCACGCCCGATTCACCAGGCCGCGATCGGCGCCGTCGTGGCGTCCAGCACCGCCACCAACACGGCGGCTGCCACCTCCAGGTCGAGGCCGCGCTTGCCGCCGCTCACGAAGATCGTGTCGTGCAGGTCGCACGTCTCGTCGATCACCGTGCGCAACCGCTTCTTCTGGCCGAACGGGCTGATGCCGCCCACCACGTAGCCGGTGATGCGCTGTGCCACAGCCGGGTCGCACATCTCCACCCGCTTGGCCCCCACGGCGGCCGCCATCTCCTTCAGCGACAACTGGGTGGTGACGGGCACGATGCCCACCGCCTGGCCCGACACCCGGCCGCCGCTGTCGATCACGTCGACGAGCAGGGTCTTGAACACCCGATCGGCCTCCACGCCCAGCGCCTCGGCGGCCACCATCCCGAAGCCACGGCCGCCGTCGAGGGCAGCGGCGTCGTGCTCGAACTCGTGCACGGCGTACACCTCGCCTGCGCGTTCGAGTTCGACGATGGCCGGGGTGCCGCTGCGCACGGCATTCGACCCTATCCGTCGGCCCACGGTGCCGTGTCAGAATGCCGACGTGGCCGCCCGACTCGACTACCGCATCGACGACCGTTATCGACGCGACGAGGGAACCGTGTTCCTGAGCGGTGCCCAGGCGCTGGCCCGGGTACCGCTCGAGCAGTTGCGCATCGACCGGCGGGTGGGGTGGAACACGGCCGCCTACGTGACCGGCTACCCCGGCAGCCCGCTTGCGGGTTTCGATCGCGACGCAGCCGCAGCGGCCGCCCTGGCCGACAGCGACGGCTACCGCTACGTGTTCCAGCCCGGTATGAACGAAGAGCTCGCCGCCACAGCGGTGATGGGCGCGCAGCTGAGTTCGGGCCTGCGATCGGCGCGGTACGACGGGGTCATCGGCTGCTGGTACGGCAAGGGGCCGGGCCTCGACCGAGCCAGCGACGCGCTGCGCCACGCCGTGATGGCCGGCGCATCGGCGCGCGGCGGCGCCGTGGCGCTGGTGGGTGAAGACCCCAGCGCGAAGAGCAGCACGCTGCCCACCTCCAGCGACGTCACGCTGGTCGACCTGCGCATCCCGATGCTCTGCCCCGGCGATGTGCAAGAGACGGTCGACCTCGGCCGCCACGCCATCGCCATGTCGCGCGCGTCGGGCGCGTGGACGGCCATCCGCATCGTCGAGGTGGTGGCCGACGGCACCGGCACGGTCGAGCTGCACCCCGAGCGCATCGTGCCCGTCATCCCCACGGTCGAGATCGATGGCCGGCCCTTCGTGCCGCACGCCGACGGCCAGCTGCTCACACCACACACCATCCGCATGGAAGCCGAGCTGCACTACACCCGGCTCGACCTGGCTCGGCGCTACGGGGTCGACAACGGCCTGAACCGCATCACCGTGCGCGGGCCGAACGACTGGATCGGCATCGTCGCCACCGGCCACACGTTCCACGAGGTGCGCGAGGCGCTGGCGGTGCTGGGGCTGCGCACCGACGACGACCTGCGCTCGGCCGGGGTGCGGCTGCTGCAGGTGCTGATGCCCTGGCCGCTCGACCCTACCGTGGTGCGCGAGTTCGGCCACGACCTCGCCGAAGTGGTGGTGGTGGAGGACAAGAACCAGACGCTCGAACTGGCGGTCACCGCGGCGCTGTACCCGCTGGCCACCCGGCCGGTGGTGGCGGGACGCCGCACCCCCGACGGCCATCCGCTGATGCCGTCGACCGGGTCGTTGTCGGCCGACACCATCGCCACGCAGTTGCGCACCCGGTTGGTGCAGCGCATCGCGGGTGAACGCCTCGATGCTCCCACGCAACGTGCGGCAGCACTGGCCGGGCGGCGCATCCCACTGTCGGTGAACCGCACGCCCTACTTCTGCTCGGGCTGCCCGCACAACACCTCCACCCAGGCGCCCGAGGGTCACCTCGTCGGTGCCGGCATCGGCTGCCACACGATGGTGGCCCTGATGGAGCCCGGCCGCTACGGCGAGATCGTCGGCGTCACCGCGATGGGCTGCGAAGGTGCGCAGTGGTTCGGCATGGCGCCGTTCGTGGGCGACGAACACCTCGTGCAGAACATCGGCGACGGGACCCTGTTCCACTCGGGCCTCACGGCCGTGCGTGCTGCCGTGGCCAACGGGGCGAACATCACCTACAAGGTGCTCTACAACGGCACCGTGGCGATGACCGGCGGGCAGGATCCGTTCGGGCAGCTCGACGTGCCGCAGTTGGCGCAGGTGTTCCTGAGCGAGGGCGTGCGCCGGGTGCTGGTCACCACCGACGACGTCGGCCGCTATCGCAGCGGCGAGCGGGCGGCCGCCATGCCCACCGGGGTGGAGGTGTGGGACCGCAGCCGCATCGTCGAGGCGCAGGAGGTGCTGGCGCGGGTGCCGGGCACCACGGTGCTCATCCACGACCAGCGTTGCGCGGCCGAGAAGCGGCGCGACCGCAAACGCGGCCGTATCGCCGACCCCGGGTTCAAGGTGGTCATCGCCGAGCGGGTGTGCGAGGGCTGCGGCGACTGCGGCGCGAAGAGCAACTGCCTCAGCGTGGTACCCACCGACACGGCGTTCGGGCGCAAGACCCGTATCGACCAGGGGTCGTGCAACCTCGACGCCAGCTGCCTGCAGGGCGACTGCCCGTCGTTCCTCACCGTGCGACCGTCGCGCCGTACCCGCTCGGCTGCTCCCGCCCGGCGCAGCGCCCCGCCCACCATCGACGTCACCTCGCTCCCCCACCCGCACCCGGTGGTGCCCACCGATCGCTGCACCATCCGCCTCAGCGGTATCGGTGGTACCGGCGTGGTGACGGTCAGCCAGGTGCTGGGCACCGCAGCGATGCTCGACGGGTTCGACGTGCGCGGCCTCGACCAGACGGGCCTGTCGCAGAAGGCGGGCCCGGTGGTCAGCGATGTACGTCTGTCACGCGGTGGCCCGCAGGCCTCGAACCGGGCCACACTCGGGTCGGTCGACACGCTGCTCGCCTTCGACCTGCTGGTGGCGGCGAGCGACACCCACCTCGGTGCCGCATCGCCCGAGCGCACGCATGTGGTGGCATCAACCGCGGCCGTCGCCACCGGCTCGATGGTCGTTCGCCCCGACACCCCCTACCCCATGCGCGAAGCGGTCGAACGGATCGAGCAGGCCAGCCACTCACTCGCCACAGCCGATGCTGTCGCGGCCACCACGGCGCTGCTGGGCGACCCTGCCACGGCCAACGTCTACCTGTTGGGCTTCGCAGTGCAGCACGGTCTGGTACCCGTGTCGGTGGTCAGCATCGAGCGGGCGATCGAACTGAACGGCGTGGCCGTGGGCGCCAACGTCGCTGCGTTCCGGGCGGGCCGCCGGGCCGCTGTCGAAGTTGTATCGGGGGCAGCCGCCGACACGGCGGGCGAGTCGGCCGAGGGGCTCGTCGACCGGTTGGCGGCCGACCTGGGTGGCTACCAGTCGGCTCGCTACGCGCAGCGGTTCCGCGACGTGGTGGCCCGTGCCGAGGCCGTCGGTTCGGCCGAGTTCACCGAGGCGGTCGCCCTGCACCTCCACAAGCTGATGGCCTACAAGGACGAGTACGAGGTGGCCCGCCTACTGCTGGCCCCCGAGGCGCGTGCCGCCGCCGAGGCCGTCGCCGGGCCTGACGCCCGGGTGACGTGGAACCTGCACCCGCCCGCGCTGCGAGCACTGGGCATGCAACGCAAACTGCGCCTCGGCCGGTGGGCCACCCCGTTGTTCGTCGGCCTGCGCGCCGGGCGGCGACTGCGCGGCACACCGTTCGACGCGTTCGGCTGGGCGTCGCTGCGCCGCCTCGAGCGCACGCTGCGCGACGAGTACATCGCCGCCGTCGACACGCTCGTGGCCGCACTCGGTCCGTCACCCCATCCCGAGCGCCTCGCCGAGGCCGTCGCCATCGCCTCGCTCCCCGACCGCGTGCGCGGCTACGAGCACCTCAAGCGCGAACGCGCCGAGGCCTACCGCACCGAGCTCGCCGCCCGCCTCTCCGCCCTCTGACCGCCTGACGCACCGCCTCCCGGCCCTCTCCCCCGGCCCATGTCGACTTCGGGCCCCTCACCGGCCCCAACTCGACATGCCCCCGTCATCACCGCGGCCCGTGTCGACTACGGGCCCCACCTCGGCCCCAACTCGACAAACTCTGCGTGGCTAGCTGCGGATCTCGAAGACGGTGGCGGGGGCGGCGGGGAGGTGGTCGGGCAGGGAGATGAGTAGGTCGGTGCCGCCGTCGCTGCCCGGCCGGGTGGTGTGGGGTAGGACCCGGTCGTTGCCCAGCATGCGCACCTCGGTGCCCTCACCCACCGGCACGTCGTGCAGTCGTAGTTCGTGCGCGAGCCCGCCCTGCACGATGGCGTACACCTGGCCGGCTGCGCCCTGGGTGAAGCGCACGTCGTGCCCGTCGGCCGTGGTGCCACTGTGGCGCACCCACGGACGGGTGCCGTAGATGGCCGCGCCGTTCACCCGCAGCCACCAGCCGAGCCCGGTGAGGCGCACCGCCTGGGCGAGGGGGATGACGCCATCGGCGGTGGGGCCGACGTTCAGCAGCAGGTTGCCGCCGCGGGCGACGATGTCGACCAGCATCCACACCAGGTCGTCGACCGTGGGCATCGTGGCCTCGGTCTCCATCCGGTTGTAGCCGAACGACCGGCCGATGCCCCGGCACACCTCCCACTTCCGTACGTCGTCGGCCTTGGTGCTGTACTCGGGGGTCGAGAAGTCGGCGTGCAACGTGCCAGCCCGCACCGCCAGGATGTTCCACCGGTCGTTCACCACACCGTGGGGCACGCGGTCGTAGTAGTAGCCGAAGATGTCGTTCGGGTCGGCGGTCATCGGCCAGGCGATGTCGTTCCACAGCACGTCGATCGCGAATCGGTCGATCAGTTCGCGCACATGAGCCGTGGCGTACTCGACGTACTCGGGGCTGGTGGGGATCTTCTGGATCATCGCCATCAGGCTGTCGATGGGCGGCGGCTCGAAGGTCCAGTCGAGTCCGCCCGAGTAGTAGGCGCCGAAGCGCATGCCATGGGCGCGCACGGCGGTGGCGAGCTCGGCGATGAAGTCGCGCCCTGCCATCCAGCGGTCGCGGTGCGGGTTGGGCACATCGCTGTCCCACAGCAGGAACCCGTCGTGGTGCTTGGTGATGGGCACCACGTACTGCGCACCGGCCTGCACGAACAGGTCGGCCCAGTGGGCGATGTCGAAGCCGGCAGCACGTCCGTGGAACTCGTCGACGAAGCTGGCATAGGTGCGGTCGCCGTAGGTGGCGGCGTGGTGCAGCGCGGTGGAACTGCCCTCGAGCGACCACGAGTTGAGGTACCACTCGCTGTACGGGCTCTCACGGAAGGCTTGGGCCCAGTCGCCTGCTTCCATCATCTCGCCCATGTTGTGGCTCACCGGCGCGAAGCACGGCACGGTGAACGGGCCCCAGTGGATGAAGATGCCGAACTTGGCGTCGTCGTACCACTGCGGCAGCGGTCGACCGGCGAAGGGGTGGGAGGCGTTGGCGGTGTCGGTCACCGACCCAGTGTTGCATCTCTCACCGGGGCGTTCGGTGGCCTACGGTTCGCCGCATGTCCTCCCATCGTCCGATGTCTCGCCTCACCGCCGCAGTATTCGCGTGTGCCGCGCTGGTGCTGGCTGCCTGCGGTGGCGACGACGACGCTGCGGCTTCGCCGTCGAGCACTGCTCCCGCCGTCACCGCGTCGCCGACGACACCCGGCACGGCGACACCCGACACGACACCCGACACGACACCGCCCACGACGGCGCCACCGACCACTGCGCCGCCGAGCACCGCTGCCCCGTACGTGAGCGAGGTGTACGCCGATCCCACCCACTGGGTGTGCCGCGGCGACATGGCCGACGTGTGCGACGACGCCTATCCGGTCACCGAGGTGGCAGCCGACGGCACCACGACGGTGCGCGACGCCGGTCCCGCCACCGATCCGCCGGTCGACTGCTTCTACGTGTATCCCACCATCAGCGATGACTCGACGCTGAACAGCGATCTGGTGGCCGGTAGCGAGATCGGGGTCACCACCCAGCAAGCGGCGCAGTTCGACAGCGTGTGCACGGTGTACGCCCCGATGTACCCGTCGGTCACGCTGGCCGGTCTGTTCGACCCGAACATCGCGGGCGATCGGGCCACGGCGTGGCAGACCGCCTACGACGGTGTGGAGGAGGCTTGGCGCCACTACCTCGCCAACGACAACCAGGGGCGAGGCGTCGTCCTCATCGGTCACTCGCAGGGCGCCGGGCATCTCGCCAACCTGCTGAAGTCGGTCATCGATCCCGACCCCGCACAGCGCCGACTGCTGGTGTCGGCCTACATCATCGGCAGCGCGGTGGGCGTGCCCGCCGGGGCCGATGTGGGCGGCGACCTGCAGGAGATCCCGCTGTGCCGAACGGTCGACGCGACCGGGTGCGTCGTCACCTACGCCACGTTCCGTGCCACGCAGGGGCCGCCGCCCGACGCGTTCTTCGGCAAGCCGCGCTCGGGCGAGGGCGTGGCGGGCTGTGTGAACCCGGCTGCTCCGGCAGGTGGGCCGGGGGTGCTGTCGTCGGCCATCAGCAGTGCTGACTGGGCGCTCACCGATCGATCGCTGACGCCGACCACACCGTTCATGGACATGCCCGGACTCGTCACGGCCGAATGCGTCGAACGCGACGGGTTCTCGTACCTCGAGATCACCGTGAACGACGACCCCGCCGACCCACGTGCCGACGACATCCAGGGCGACCTCTCCCCGCAGTGGGGTCTGCACATGGTCGACATCCCGCTCGCAGCCGGATCACTGCTCGACATGGCCCGCCAGCAGATCGACGCCTACGGCAACAGCGCCTGACACCCGGGCTCCCGGTCAGGGGCTCCCGGTCAGGGGGTGTGGTCGAACTCGCCCATGGGTGCGACCCGGCCGAGGCCGGCGTAGGCCCGCGCCGGGCTCCGGCCTTCGCTCACCACCGCATCGACCTCGGCCACGATGGGTGCCTCTACCCCGTGCTGCTCGGCGAGTTCACGCACCACCCGGGCGGTCTTCACCCCTTCGGCCACCATCCGCATGCTCGAGGTGATCTCGTCGATCGACCGTCCCTTGGCCAGTTCGACGCCGACCGTCCGGTTGCGGCTGAGCGGACTCGAACAGGTGGCCAGCAGGTCGCCGAGTCCGGTCAGTCCCGAGAACGTGCGCGGATCGCCACCCATCGCCACACCGAGGCGGGTGATCTCGGCCAGGCCACGGGTGATGACCATCGCCTTGGTGTTGTCGCCCACGCTGAGGCCCTCGGCCATCCCGGCCGCGATGGCGATGACGTTCTTCAACGCTCCCCCGAGTTCGCAGCCCACCACGTCGGGGTTCGTGTACACCCGGAACCGCAGGCTGGTGAAGATCTGCTGCAGCGAGGCAGCCACGTGCTCGTCGGGCATCGCGATGACCGCAGCGGCCGCGTAACCCGACAGCACCTCCTTGGCGAGGTTGGGCCCGGCCAACACACCGGCTGGCCGACCGGGCAACTCCTCCTCGATCACCTCGGTCATGCGCATCCGGGTGCCCTGCTCGAGACCCTTGGTGAGGCTGACGATCGGCACCCAGTGCCGCAGCAGTGGGGCGATCTCGCGCAGCGTCGCTCGTACGGCGTGCGACGGCACGCCCATGACGACGACATCGGCATCCCACACCGCCTCCTCCAACGACCCCGTGGCCCGCAACGACGGGTGCAGTTCCAGGTCGCCGAGGTACCGGCTGTTGCGATGGTGCTCGTTCACATCGGCCACCGTCTGCGCGTCCCTCGCCCACAACGTGGTCGACGCATTCGACGCAGCCAGCGACGCAACCGTGGTACCCCACGATCCGCCGCCCAGCACGGCCACCTGCACCGGTCGAGTCATGTCGCGCCCCCCTTGTTCGCTGGTGCGCACCGTAGTGGCTGACAGGACGGGCGGGGGTCGAGCGCGACGCGTATCGTTCCCGAGGTGCCCACCTCGCCACCCAACTTCGCCCTCCGGCGAGCCACCGTGGTGCTGGCCGCGCTGCTGGTGGTGGGCGGTGGCCTCGGCTTCCTCCTCTCGCTCGGCGATGACGAGTCGTCCGGCGACGGGCCCACCGGCACCGGCGTCGAGGCCACAACGGCCTGGGACGTCGTCGTGCTCGACGACCCGGTTGCCGGCGTCGTCACGGTGCACGATGCCGAGGGCGCCGAGGTGGCTCGGGTGTCGACCCAACTCCAGGGCGTTCTCGACGTCGGCCTGCCCGGCGCCGTTGTCCTCGGCGCCGCCGGCGACCCCGCCGCCGACGGCCTCGGGATCCTCGATCTCGCCACGGCCGCGATCACCCCGATCGACGTCCGCCTACCCGTGGTGGAACGCCTGGGCACATCGTCGTATCTGCTGGCATCCGATCAGAGCACCGGCGCAGTGCAGGTTGTCGACGTCGCCCGCCGCCGGGTGATCGACCTCACGTCCCTGGCCGGCGACGGCGCCGTCGTGGTGCCCGACACGGTGCGCACGACCGACGATGCCTCACGCCTCGCCTTCAGCGAACTGCGCAACGGCCAGACCGTGGTAGTCGACCTCACCGACACCGACGACCCACCGGCCACGGTGGTGTTGCCCGGCCTGCTGGCCGACCTCACCGACACCCGTGTCGCCACCACCACCAACCGCGGGGCGACGATGCTGGTGGACCTGTACGACACCGCCGGGACGAGGCTGGGCACCACCGAGACCGTGCCCCTCGTCGGTGTGATGGTGGTGGGCGAGACGACCCTGGTGGGCGTGGGCACCGACGCCTCCCTGCTGCGCATCGACGCCACGGCAGCGAAGGCCGACGCACGCGACGACCTGCAGCAGCGGCTGGGCGACCTGCTCGGCGAGGCCACCGACCCGGGGCCGGCCCGCAGCGCGCAGGTGGTGCTGGAGCACCGCCGCCTCGCCGTGGTGGGTGCCGGCTGGTCGGCGTTCATCGACACCGATGGCTCGGTCGTGTCCGCCTCGGTGATCGACATCGAGAACACCAGCATCGACGCTGCCGCGTCGACCCAGCGGTGCGTTCTCGTCTACGGCTCGCCCACCGAGCCGTCGACCCTGTTCGACGCCACCGACGGCACTGCGATCGCCACCTTCGATCCGAGCGTTCCCATCGGTGCCTCGGTCGACGGGTGCACCGTCGCCCGACAGGGCTTCGGCGCCCTGCCCGGTTCGTGGCGCGGGTACCGGGTCGCCGGACCCGACCTCGATGTCGCTCCCACCCAGCGGGTGGTGGCGCTCGCTCCCGACGGCGCCGCAGCACTCGTGAGCGGCGGTGGCATCTCGCTGCTGCGCTTCGACACCGACAGTTCTGTGCCGCTCACCTCCAGCACTGCGCTGGGTACGTTCGCCCGGCTCAGAAACTGAGCTGCACCGCCAGCAGCGACACGCCCGCGACGAGCGCCCAGCTGACCAGACCCAGTACGAGCGGTCGACCCCCGAGCGACCGGAGGCGACGCAGGTCGACCGCAGACCCGAGGCCCACCAGGCCCGCACCGAGCAGCAGCGTCTCGAGGGTCTTGATGCCCTCCAACCATCCGCTCGGCACCGCGCCGACGGTGCGTAGCGCGACCGCCACCAGGAACAGCACCACGAACAGCGGCAGCAGCGGTGGGCGCTTCGCATCGTCGGCGGGCGCGTGGCCCTCACCGCCGGCCGCGCGGCGGCGAGCCGACACCGCCACCCATGCCAGCACCGGGGCGAGCATCGCCACCCGGGTGAGCTTCACCACCACTGCCGTCGACAGCGCCACCGCACCGCCGGTGGATGCGGCCGCCACCACCTGGCCGACATCGTGGACCGAGGCCCCCACCCAGGCCCCGAAGGTCTCGGCATCGAGGCCGAACCACCGCCCCAGCGGCGGCAGCACCACGATGGCCAACGAACCGCAGAGCGTGACCAGGGCGACCGAGTAGGCAACCTCCTCCTCTGTTGCGTCGGCGAACGGCTCGGCGGCGGCAATGGCCGAGGCGCCGCAGATGGAATAGCCCGTGGCAACCAGCAGCGACAACCCGTGGCTGAGCCCGAGTCGGCGGCCGAGCCACTGGGCACCGACGAACGTGGCGCCCACCACCGCCACCACGGCGACGAGGGCTCGCGGCCCGAGGTCGAGCACCTCGTGCAGCGACAGGCGGACACCCACCAGCACGATGCCGGCGCGCAGTACCCGCTTGGCCGCCACTGCGAGACCCGGTCGCACCGTCGGGCCGGCGAGCCCGACATTCGCGATCAGCACACCGACGAGCACGGCGACGACATGCGGCGATATCGCGTCGACACGGCGATGCACCCACCAGCCGAGCACGGCACCGCCCACCGCCACCACCAGCCCCGGCCCACAGCACCGGAGGAACGAGCGCTGTGAGGGGGTGACCGGGACCGAGGGAGGTGCCTGAGCAACCACGTTGCCAGCCTGCGCCGCGCTCGGACCGACATCTATCCAGGAATCGCCGATAGGTCATAGGCTCTGACTATGACTACCACTGGAAGCAGGGCCGATCTACGGGTCGAACACCTCGCCGGCGTCGAGCTGCTCCTCGACACCATCCGCACGGGAAGCATCTCCGCCGCAGCCCGGGCGCACTCGCTGAGCCAACCGTCGGCCACCGAACGGTTGCGGCAGCTCGAACGCCGACTCGGTGTCACCCTCCTGCGGCGCGGCCCGGGCGGCACGGCGCCGACACCGGAGGGCGAGGCGGTCGCCGAGTGGGCACGCGCTGTCGTGGGCGCCGTCGACACGATGGCTGCAGGCGTGGCCGCCATCCGCGAGCGGTCGGGCAGCACGGCACTGCGAGTGATGGCCAGCCTCACGGTGGCCGAATACGTGCTGCCCTCGTGGCTCCACGCCCAGCGGCTCGCCGGTGGCCGTTCGATCGACCTCGCCGTGGGCAACTCGGTGGCCGTCGCCCGAGCTGTGCTCGACCGCCAGGCCGACGTGGGGTTCGTCGAGACGCCTCGCCGGTTCGTCGGACTGCGCTCCACCGTGGTGGGCGGCGACCACCTCGTGGTGGTGGTGGCACCCTCCCACCCGTGGGCCCGCCGTCGTTCCCCGCTGAGCGTCGAGCACCTCGCCGGCACGCCCCTGCTGCTCCGCGAAGCGGGGTCGGGTACCCGCGACGCGTTCGAGGCGGCACTGGCTGCCGTGGGCGCGGTGCCCGTCGAACCCCTCGCGGCGCTGGCATCCACCACCACGCTCAAGGCAGCGGCCGCAGCGGGCGACGGGCCCAGCGTGCTGAGCCAACTCGCGGTGGCGAGCGAGGTGGCCGCCGGCACCCTGGTGGTGGTGCCGGTCGACCGCATCGACCTCGGCCGCGAGTTCAGGGCCCTGTGGCTACCCGACCGGCACGACCCCGATGTGCAGCGGTTCGTACGTCTCGCCCGCTCGACGTCGCGCTGACGAGCGAGCGGGCCGACCGGTTCAGGCCTCTGGCCTCACCTCGGGTGCGGGCACGTGCTCGCACACGGCCGCGTAGGCACGCGGGCCGTACACCGTGCCCGGACCACCCGACATGAGAATGGCTACGCCGATGGCCTCCGCCGCCTCCTGACGGCTGGCACCGGCGCGGGCCGAACCCGCGGCGTGCGCCGCGATGCACCCGTCGCACCGCTCGACCACGGCGATGGCGAGGGCGATGAGTTCCTTCGTCTTCACGTCGAGCGCGCCGGGCGCCATGGTGCCCTTGTGCAGTTCGGCGAAGCCGCGGAACACATCGGGGATCGCCTGGCGCAGCTCGCGGGCGAGCGGACGCAGTTCGTCGCTCACCCCCTTGCCGTACGAGTGCTGGTGGCCCGGGGCAGCGGCGTCGCTGAGTTCGCTCATCGCGTCAGTCTGACGCGCTCACGACGCACTCGTCACGCGCTCGGCCCGCAGCGCCGACCGGCGCACCTTGCCGGCGTCGTCGCGCAGCGGCTCGGTGACGAACTCCCACGTGCGCGGCACCTTGTAGGTGACCAGCCGCTCGCCCACGAAGGCCCGCAGTTCGGCCTCGGTGACGGCACCCGGATCGGCTTCGACGATGGCGTGGATGGTGTTGCCCTTGTCGTCATCGGGCAGGCCGATGACGGCCACCGAGTGCACGGCTGGATGCTCTTGCACGGCGGCCTCCACCTCGGCCGGGTAGATGTTGGCCCCACCCGACAGGATCATGTCGGCCGACCGGTCGCCGAGGTACAGGTAGCCGTCGGCGTCGAGATAGCCCATGTCGCCGAGCGACTCCCACCCGCCGTCGCGCCGCCGGGCCTCGGCCCCCACATAGCGATACGTCGGCGTGTCGCGGGCCACGCTGCGCAGCCACACCTCGCCCATCTCGCCGGCGGGCAGCACGACGCCGTCGGCGTCCATGATGCACACGGTGCCCTGGGCCGGGCGGCCCACCGACCCGCGGTGCGCCAGCCACTCGACCCCGGTGATGACGGTGGAGGTCTGCCCCTCGGTGCCGCCGTACAGCTCGAAGATCCGCTCGGGGCCGAGCCAGTCGATCCACACCTGCTTCAACCAGTCGGGGCACGGCTCGGCGAGGTGCCACACCACCTGCAGCGCCGACAGGTCGAACCCCAGGCGCACATCCTCAGGTACCCGCCAGATGCGCTTCATCATCGTCGGCACCAGGTACACCGCCTGAGCGCGCGACCACTCCAGTGCTGCCAGCGTGGCCTCGGGGTCGAAGCGCTCCAGCACCACCACGTGGTTGCCGTACAGCAGCGCCTGCCACGACCAGATGAGCGGCCCGTTGTGATAAAGCGGGCCGGGCATCACGAATGCACCGTCGCGGCCGAGCAGCAACCGGGAGGGCTCGTCGGGGTCCATCACCGAGGGGTCGCCCGACACGATGAGCTTGGGCCGTCCGGTGGAGCCGCCCGAGGTGGGTGCCTTCCACGCCCCGGCGACCCGGTCGGGCACCGCGGCAGCCACCGCATCGCACCGCGGCGCCGTGTACCCCACCGGCAGACAGTCGCGGCCCGGCAGCGTGCCGGCGGGCACGCCCAGCACCACCGGTGGGTCGGCCAGTTCGATGATGGCCTCGAGTTCGCGCCCGGGCAGCCGCGCACTGACCGGCTGGGGCGTGGCGCCGATGCGCCAGCACGCAGCGAAGGCCACGAACCAGTCGATCGAGTTGGGCAGCGCCACGGTGACCATGTCGCCCTCACCCACCCCGCGAGCGGCGAGGTCGGCCGCCAGGTCGTCGATCATGTCGACCAGGTCGGCGCGGCTGACAGTGCGTCCGGCGCAGGTGATGGCCGGGCGTTCGGGCGCCGCGGCAGCAAGGCGGCGCAACTGTTCGTTGAACGAGATGACCGCCATCGCTCAGCCCGCCTGCAGGAACTCGACCCAGTTGCCGTCGGGGTCTTCGACCATCGAGATGGTGATACCCGGGCGCAGCGTGGTGACCTTCACCTTCACCGCGTACCCGGCATCGGCGCAGGCCTGGGTGATCTCCTCGATGTTGCTCACCGAGATGGTCCAGTAGCGGTAGCCGTACGCGCCCTGGATGCCGCCCGGCACCGCGGCCGGCAGGGTGGCAGCGGGGCTGACGAGCTTGATCAGGCTGGTGCCGCACATCAGTCGGTACATCGTGCCACCGCCGGGCATGGGCATCTCGCCGACGTGCTCGAAGCCGAGCGTGTCGCGGTAGAACCGCAGTGCTGCATCGGCATCGCTCACGACGATGCCCAGGTCGATCGAGTCCTTGGTGATCTGCACGCCCATGTGGGTCGTCCCCCTTCGCCGGCCGCCCCCTGCGTCCGCCGGGCGCACAGTACCGGCACGATGCCGGCGGTCACGATGCCGGGGCCACGATGCCGGCGGTTGCGAGCTGCGCCGGTCAGACTGGCCCGGTGCGACCGATGAGCGACGACCCGGCCATCGTCCGTCGCACCCAGGTGGTCGACCTGCTGCGCGCTGTGCCGATGGGTGTGCTGTTGCCGCTCGAGACCTCGATCCTGCTGACGATCGCGATCAAGCAGTTCGACGCCTCGGCACTCGCCAAGGGTGTCATCGCGGCGTCTGCCGGCGTGGGCCTGCTGCTGTCGCCGGTCGTCACCGCCGTCGCCCGGCGCAGCGGCCGGCCGGTCATGCTCGTCGCTGCCACCATCGCCGCCATCGGTGCCGTCGGCTACGTGCTCGGCGTCCTGGGGGCGCTGCCGATGTTCGTGGCCGGCGCGGTGGTGGGCGTGGCCGCCCCGAACGCGGTGTTCCCGCTGCTCACCCTCACCTACGAGCGCAACTTCCCGGCTGCCGAGCGTGGCCGCCGCGTGGGCTGGGGCATGTCGCTGCGGGTGGGTGTCGCAGCCGTGGTGGGCCTCGTCGTGGGCGCGCTGCTGCGCAACCGGCTCGACCTGTGGTGGACCGTCGTGCTCGCCGGAGCGGTTGCCTCGGCCCTGCTCGCCGCGCTGCAGACGGCCACCCCCTCGCAACCGCTCGATCGCGTACCGGGGCAACGCAACCGTCCCTGGCCGCACTTCCACCTGGTGGCCACCGATCGACAACTGCGCCTCACGCTGGGCGCCTGGATGCTGATGGGCTTCGGCAACCTGATGCTGCTACCTCTGCGCGTCGAGTACCTGGCCAACCCCACGTACGGCATCACCGCCGATGCATCCCTCATCGCGCTGCTCACCATCACCGTGCCGTCGGTGTGCCGCCTGCTGTCGCTGCCCCTGTTCGGCATCGTGTTCGACCGGTTGTCGTTCTTCGCATCGCGCATCGCCGTGAACCTGTTGTTCGCGCTGTACGTCGCCGCCTTCTTCACGGGCACCAGCACGGCAGGTCTCGTGGTGGGCGCCGTCGTGCTGGGCGTCGCCAGCGCCGGCGGCGACCTGATGTGGAGCCTGTGGGTGATCAAGTTCGCCCCGCCCGACCGGGTGGCCGACTACATGGGCCTGCACACGTTCTTCACCGGAGTGCGCGCTGTGCTGGCACCGCTCATCGCGTTCGTCGTGGTCGAGCACGTGCCGCTCACCGCGGTGGCCATCGCGGCCGCGGTGATGATGGTGCTGGCGGCGCTGGTGCTGGTGCCCGAGGCCCGCGCCGAGCGCGCGCTACGCGCTGCAGCCCCGTCCGCCGACGACCGACGCGTCGACTAGAAACAGCACATGGCCGTCACCGTGCACCTCATCCGCCACGGACAGTCGGAGTTCAACCGGGTGTGGGACGTGGAGGGACGCGACCCGCTCATCCGCGACGCTCCGCTGTCGGAGGTGGGCCACGAACAGGTCCGCGCTGCCCGCGAGGCGGCGCTGGCGCTGGCGCCCGATGTGGTCATCACCTCGCCGCTCAGCCGGGCTGTCCAGACCACGCTCGGACTGTTCGGTGGCAGCGGGGTGCGCATCGAGGTGAGCCCACTGCACGCCGAGCGGGTCACCAACACCGACGACATCGGCTCGCCGCCGCACGTGCTGGCCGAGCGGTTCCCGCACCTCGACTTCGCCCACCTCCCGGCGGTGTGGTGGCACGAGGGCCCGCTCGACGACGTGGGGGTTCCGGTGGAACCGGGCCGTCACTTCTATCCACGCGTCGAGTCCTGGATCGAGGCCGTGCACGCCCGCCCCGAGGACCGCATCGTCGTGGTCGGCCATGGCACGTTCTTCCACGCCGTCCTCGGCCGCCACCTGGCCAACTGCGAGATCGCCCCCGCCCCACTACCACTGGAGATGCGATGAGCACCGACACATCACCGGATCCCGACGTCTCCGGTCCGGTCGTCGACCCCGACCAGCGCATCGTCGACCCGCACCACCACCTGTGGCCCGCGGGCGGCGCGCTGCCCTACTCGCTCGACGACCTGCACGCCGATGCGTTCGGTGCCGGCCACCGGGTGGAGCGCACGGTGTTCGTCGAGTGCCACGCCGCATACCGCACCGATGGCCCGGCACACCTGCGGCCCGTGGGCGAGACCGAGTTCGTGGCGGGCGAGGCCCACCGCGACCCGAAGCGGCTGATCGGCGGCATCGTCGCCCACGCCGACCTCACCGACCACGACCACCTCGACGAGGTGCTCGACGCACACGACTCGGCGGCGGGCGGGCTGTTCCGCGGCATCCGCCACGCCGGCTCGCACGCCATCGACCCAGCGCCCCTGCGCATCCCGGGCCGCGCTCCGGCCGGCCTGTACGCCGACCCGGCGTTCCGCCGCGGCGTGGCCCACCTCGGCGCCCGTGGCCTCACCTACGACACGTGGCACTACCACTACCAGAACCGCGAGTTCCTCGACCTCGCCCGCGCCGTGCCAGACACGCTGCTGGTGCTCGACCACTTCGGCACCCCGCTCGGGGTGGGCCAGTTCGCCGGCCGCCGCGACGAGATCTTCGCGGCGTGGAAGGACGACATCGCCGACATCGCCCGGTGCGAGAACGTGGTGGCCAAGTTGGGCGGTCTGGCCATGCCCGACAACGGGTTCGGCTGGCACGACACCGGGGCGCCCACCAGCGACGAGTTCGTGGCCGCACAGGCCCGCTACTACCTGCACACCATCGAGTGCTTTGGCCCCGAACGCTGCATGTTCGAGTCGAACTTCCCGGTCGACCGGTTCTCGCTCGACTACCGGGTGCTGTGGAACGCGCTGAAGAAGATCGCCGCGCCGTTCTCGGCATCCGAGCGCGACGCGATGTTCCACGGCACCGCCACCCGCGTGTACCGCCTCGACGCGTAGGGCGAGGCGCAACCCGAAGCGGTCAGCGACCCGTCCAGTTCGGCGGGCGCTTCTCGGCGAACGCCTTCGGGCCCTCGATGAAGTCGTCGCTGCGCACGAGGCGCTTCACCGACTCGTACGGCACCTCCATCGACTCCTGCAGCGAGGCCATGTCGAGGCTGCGGTAGACGACGTCCTTGCTGGCGCGGATCGACAGCGGCGAACAGGCGATGATCTGGCGCGCCCAGTCCATGGCCCGTTCCATCAGCTGCTCGTGCGGCACCACCTCGTTCACGAAGCCGAGCTCGTAGCCCTCGGCGGCGCTGACGTGCCGACCGGTGAGGATCATGCCCAGCGCACGCTTGGGCCCGATCTGACGGGGCAGGCGCTGCAGGCCACCGGCCAGCGCGGCGAGGCCCACCTTCGGTTCGGGCAGGGCGAAGCGGGCCTGATCGGAGGCGATGATGAGGTCGCAGGCGAGCGCGATCTCGAACCCGCCGCCCATGGCCACACCGTTCACTGCAGCGATGACCGGCTTGTCGAGGTCGAAGCGCGACGTGAGACCGCCGAAGCCACGGGGCATCGCCACCCGCTCGCCGCCCTCGGCCTGGTGGCGCAGGTCGTTGCCTGCGCTGAAGCCGCGGCCCTCACCGGTGATGATGGCCACCCACAGGTCGTCGTCGGTGGCGAAGTGGTCGAACACCCGGCCGAGTTCGGCGTTGGCCGCCGGGTGCAGCGCGTTCAGCCGGTCGGGCCGGTTGATGCGCACGGTCATGATGTGGTCGGCGGTGTCGACGAGGCAGTACTCGGTGTCCATGCGCCGACGGTACCGCGCCGCGACGACCCTGCGTCCCACCGTGGTTCCTCCCACTACGTTGCGCAGGTGAACGATCGGTAACGTGCGGGCGAACCCCATGTTGATCCGCCTGCTCCGTTCGCACCTGCGCCCCTACCGCGCCCAGCTGTGGCTCATCGTCGTACTCCAGGCAGCTCAGGCCGTCGCCGGCCTGTACCTGCCCCGCCTGAACGGCCAGATCATCGACCGGGGCGTCGTACGCGGCGACACGGCCTACATCTGGTCCACCGGCGGGCTGATGCTGGTGTTCACCCTGCTGCAGGTGGGCCTCTCGGTCACCGCCGTCTACTGGGGTTCGAAGGTGGCCATGGCGTTCGGCCGCGACGTGCGCCGCGACCTGTTCGAGCGCGTCACCGACTTCTCGGCCCGCGAGGTGGGCGTGCTGGGGGCCCCGTCGCTCATCACCCGCATCACCAACGACGTGCAGCAGGTGCAGATGCTCGTGCAGATGGTGTGCACGCTGCTGCTGGCGGCACCGATCACCGCTGTGGGCGGCATCATCATGGCGCTCAGCGAAGATGTGGGCCTGGGGTGGTTGCTGCTGGTCAGCATCCCGGTGCTCATCGTCGCCATCATCGCGATCATCCGTCGCATGGTTCCCCAGTACCAGGTGATGCAGGAGCGCATCGACAGCCTGAACCGCGTGCTGCGCGAGCAGATCACCGGCATGCGCGTGGTGCGGGCGTTCGTACGCGAGCCCTACGAGGCGGTGCGCTTCGGCGCCGCCAACGACGACGTCACCGACACCGCGCTGGTGGCTGGCCGGTTGATGGCCCTCATCTTCCCCACCGCCATCATGATGGTGAACATCACCACCGTCGGCGTGGTGTGGTTCGGCTCGAACCGCATCGCCAGCGGCGACATGCAGGTGGGCGCGATGGTGGCGTACATCACCTATCTCGTGCAGATCCTGATGTCGGTCACGATGGCGTCGTTCATCGGGTCGATGTGGCCACGGGCCTCGGTGTGCGCCGAGCGCATCGTCGAGGTGCTCGACACCGAGTCGTCGGTGGTCACGGCCGAGCACCCGGTCGAGTCGGTGCCGCTGCGGGGCACGGTCGAGTTCCGCGGCGCCTGCTTCGGCTACCCGGGGGCCGAGGCCGACGTGCTGCACGACATCACGCTGCTGTGCCGGCCGGGCCAGACCACGGCGGTCATCGGCAGCACGGGTTCGGGCAAGACCACGCTCATCGGTCTCGTGCCGCGGTTGTTCGACGTCACCGCCGGTGCGGTGCTGTTCGACGGGGTCGACGTGCGCGAACTCGACTCGCTGGCCCTGGGCGCCCGCATCGGCCTGGTGCCGCAGAAGCCCTACCTGTTCTCGGGCACCGTGGCCAGCAACCTGCGCTACGGCAAGCCCGACGCCACCGACGACGAGCTGTGGCACGCCCTCACCGTCGCCCAGGCGGCCGACTTCGTGCGGGCCATGCCGGGTGGGCTCGACGCCACCATCGCCCAGGGCGGCAGCAACGTGTCGGGCGGCCAGCGCCAGCGCCTGGCCATCGCCCGCGCCCTGGTGCGCAAGCCCGAGGTGTACCTGTTCGACGACTCGTTCTCTGCGCTCGACGTTGCCACCGACGCCCGTCTGCGCGCGGCACTGGTTCCCGAGACGGCTGACGCAGCCGTGCTGATCGTCGGCCAGCGCGTGGCCACCATCGCCGGGGCCGACCAGATCGTGGTGCTGGAGGACGGGCACATCGTCGGCCTCGGCCGTCACGACGACCTGCTGGCCACCTGCCCCACCTACGCCGAGATCGTCGCCTCGCAGCTGCGCGCCGAGGAGGCGGCATGAGCGGCGACACCCCCAAGACCGACGCCGCCAAGACCGAGGCCGACAAGCAGGCTGCTGCCGTCGCCGCGGCCGAGCAGCGACCGGGGAGCGGGCGCTTCCACGCCGTCGGTGTGCCGATGGAGAAGTCGAAGAACTTCCAGGCCACCACCAACCGGTTGCTCGAGCGGTTGCGTCCCGAACGGGTGGGCATCATCGCCGTGCTCGTCATCGCCGTTGTCAGCGTGGTGATGGTGGTGCTCGGCCCACGCATCCTGGGCAAGGCCACCGACGTGGTGTTCGACGGCCTCACGGGCCGCGGCGGCGCCACCGGTATCGACTTCGGCAAGCTGCACCGCATCTTGCTGGTAGCTCTGGCGCTGTACGTGGCGTCGTACCTGTTGTCGTATCTGCAGGCCTATGTGCTGGCCGGCATCGTGCAGCGCACCATGCGCACACTGCGCAACGACGTCGAGGCCAAGCTGAACCGTCTGCCCCTCGGCTACGTCGATCGCCAGCCGCGCGGCGACCTGCTCAGCCGGGTCACCAACGACATCGACAACGTGGCGCAGAGCCTGCAGCAGTCGCTCAGCCAACTGCTCACCTCGTCGCTCACGGTCATCGGAGTGGTGGTGATGATGTACGTCATCTCGCCGCTGCTGGCGACGCTGTCGGTCATCACCATCCCGCTGTCGATCCTGGCGATGGGCCAGATCGCCAAGCGGTCGAAGCCCCGGTTCATGGCCCAGTGGCGCCACACCGGTTCGCTCAACGCTCAGGTCGAGGAAGTGTTCACCGGTCATGCCATCGTGAAGGCGTTCGGCCGTCAGGGTGAAGCCCGCGAGCGGTTCGCGTCGACCAACGAGCAGTTGTACAAGGCCGGGTTCGAGGCGCAGTTCATGTCGGGTTCCATCCAGCCGGTGATGATGTTCCTCGGCAGCGTCGGCTACGTGCTCATCGCCGTGGCGGGTGGCCTGCGGGTGGCGTCGGGCGCCATCGGCCTCGGCGACGTGCAGGCCTTCATCCAGTACCAGCGCCAGTTCAGCCAGCCGATCACGCACATGGCGTCGATGGTGAACGTGCTGCAGTCGGGTCTTGCCTCGGCCGAGCGGGTGTTCGAACTGCTCGACGCCCCCGAGGAATCCGACGATGCCGCCGCTGCCGCAGGGCCCGAGGCTGCGGTGGTGGGCCGGGTGGCGTTCGAACACGTGTCGTTCCGTTACCTGGCCGACCGCCCGCTCATCACCGACCTGTCGCTGGTGGCCGAGCCGGGCACCACGGTGGCCATCGTGGGGCCCACCGGGGCGGGCAAGACCACCCTCGTCAACCTGCTGATGCGCTTCTACGACATCGACGAGGGCCGCATCACCCTCGACGGCCGCGATATCGCGTCGATGCCGCGTGCCGAACTGCGCCGCCACACCGGCATGGTGCTACAGGACACGTGGCTCTTCGGCGGCAGCATCGAAGCCAACATCCGCTACGGCAATCCCGACGCCACCACCGAGCAGGTGCGCGCGGCTGCGCGTGCTGCGTACGTCGACCGGTTCGTGCACTCGCTGCCCCACGGCTACGACTCGGTCATCGA
>JBIIDH010000139.1:0-7763 GCA_044238435.1 Ilumatobacteraceae bacterium
CACGCGCATCAAGGCCGGACAAGACCCCGAGATCGACCAGATGACCGCCCTCCTCGGCTCCTGACCCGGTCCCGCAGTTCACCCGTCCCTCATCACACCTCCGCCGTCTAAGTCGTGACACAGACCGAACGTTCGCTCTGTGTCACGACACAGAGAGGTGGTGCGAGGAGCAAGACGGTCAGCCAGCGGCGGCCCAGGTGAACCGGTGCGTTCCCGGGCCGGCCTCGTGGTGCTGGCCGTTGGGCAGGACGATGTCGGCCGTGGTGCCGTCGGGGATGGTGGTGTCGAGGGTGCCGTGGCCGTCGGTGATGCGCCACGCCACCTCGATGCGGCCGTGCGGCGCATCGTGGTGGGTGCGTGCGTGGGTGATGCCACGCCCCGGCCGCGGGGCGATGCGCACCCGGCGGTACGCAGGCTCCACCAGCTGCAGACCGGCCACGTAGCGGTGCAGGAACGAGATGACGGCGCCTTTGCTGTAGTGGTTGAGCGAGTGCTTCGCTCGGCCGTCGGACCGGATGCCGTCCCAGTCCTCCCAGATGGTGGTGGCGCCCCGATCGATCATGGCCATCCACGACGGCTCGGTGGGCTGGAACAGCAGGTCGTACGCCACGTCGAGATGGCCGTGGTCGGCCAGCACGGGCAGCAGGAACGGCGTGGCGAGGAAGCCGGTGCCGAGGTGTCCGGCGGCAGCCCTGATGAGCGCAACGAGCTGGTCGGCCGTGGCGGCGCGCAACTCGTCGGGCACCAACCCGAAGGCGAGCGCACGGACGAGATCGGCTTGTCGGTCCGAGGCGACGCGCCCGTCGACCACGAACTCGGTACGCCAGGCGGCGAGCACGTTCTCCGCCAGGGCGCCGTAGCGCTGAGCGACGGCCCGGTCGCCCACCAGCGCGGCCAACTGCGACAGCTCGCTGGCCGAGCGGTACAGGTAGGCGGTGGCCACGATGCCGTGGTCCTCCCGGCGCAGACGGCGGACGATGGTCTCCATCTCGTCGCCGGGAACCAGCCACTCGCCGAAGTGCCAGCCGCTGTCCCACAGGTACGGCTCGTGCGGCAGCGGCTCGGCCGAGCGTTCGACCCGTGAGGGGTGCCGTCCCTCGGCCGCAGCCCCGGCGGCGAAGTCCACCCAGCGGCACATCGAGGGCAGTTGGTCGGCGATGAAGTCGGTGCGGCCGGTGGCCCGGTACAGCTCCCACGGCACATGGGTGACCGCGTCGCCCCATCCCGACGACCCGTGCATGTTCCGCCAGATCGGCGCCTCGGGGCTGGGGTCGGGCACGATGCTGGTGACCCGGCCGTCGGAAAGCTGGTCGGCGGCCAGATCGCGCAACCACCCCACCGAGAAGTCGGTGACGTCGAACAGGTAGGCCGCGGTGTCGAGGTAGATCTGCCAGTCGCCCACCCAACCCGACCGCTCGCGGGTGGGGCAGTCGGTGGGCAACCCGCAGGCGTTGCCGCGAAAGCTCCACACCGCGGCATGGTGGAGACGGTTGACGCGCTCGTCGGAGCAGTCGAACGAGCCGAGAGTGTCGAAGTCGTTGTGCACCACGATGCTCGTCACCGCCGCCGGGTCGAGGCTGCCGGGCAGGCCGTCGATGCGCACGTAGCGGAAGCCCTTGGTGCTGTGGCGCGGTTCGAACACCGAGCCGTCGCCCGCCGACACCACCGTGTCGGTCTGGAACGGTACGTCGCGCTGCTCGGCGAAGGCGCCGTGCTCGATGTTGCCGAGTGTGACGTCGCCGTCGGCGTCGAGGGCCTCGCCGTGGGCGATCGTGAGCACTGTGCCCTCTGGGCCGAGGCTTCCGAGTCGGATCCATCCGTTGCTGTTCTGCCCGAAGTCGACGATGTGCCGACCGGGCGCGATCTCGGTGACCGAAACGGCGGTCAGTTCCTGCACCCGGCGGATCTGTGGGCCGACAGGGGCGCACAGTCGGTCGTAGCCGTGGTCGGCTGAGCGCACACGGTCCCAGCCGCTGCGATCCGTACCTGCGGTGGCCCAGCCCGCCACGCGGCGGCGGAGGTCGTGCACCTCGCCGGCGATGAGGTCGGCGGCCAACACATGGCTGGGGGTGGACCGCCAGGTCCCGTCGGTGCGCACGACCATGCGCTCGCCGTCGGCCGACTCGAGATGCAGCTCGGCCAGGAGGGCGGTGGTGGCGCCATAGGCGTCGATCTCGCGGATCACGCCGTGCTGGCCGCGCCACCAGCCGTCGCTGAGCAGCGCGCCGATCGAGTTGGCGCCTTCGACGACGAGGCCGGTCACGTCGAAGGCGTGTACCTGCAGGCGGTGGCGGTAGGCGGTGAACCCGGGGGTGAGTTCGATGTCGCCCACGCGCTGGCCGTTGACGAACGCCTCGTACAACCCGTGGGCAGTGGCGAACAACGTCGCCCGTGCCACCGGACCGCTGACCTCGAACCCGGTGGCGAGGTGGTACGCCGGCCGGTGCAACGCTGGCCCGTCGGGTGCCTCGATCGGCTCGATCCAGTCGGCCGTCCACTCGCCGGGATGGGTGGCCGTGGTGAGATGAGCGCTCGTCGCCATGCACCATTCTCGCCGATCGTCAGGACGGCACTGCAGTGGGGGCGATCACGCGCACCAGGCAGGGACCACCTGCGGCCAGCGCGGCACCGATGGCATCGGCCAAGGCGTCGGGTCGGCTCACCTCGGCAGTCGACCAGCCGAAGCCACGGGCGATGGTGACGGGGTCGGCCGACGTGACGGCCACGCCCACCGGGTCGGCGTCGACATCGACGAACGACTGGTGGATCTGGGCGTAGCCGCGGTTGTCCCACAGCACGAGCACCACGTGCAGACCGAGGTCGGCGGCCACGGCCATCTCGGCCACGGTGAACAGCCAGCCGCCGTCGCCGGCGATGGCCACGACGGGCCGGTCGGGCGCCGCGAGCGCGGCACCGATGGCCATCGGCAGTGCGCACCCCAACGTGCCGAAGCCGTACGGAGCCAGCCACGAGCGGGGGCGCCGAGCGGGAAGCCAGGTCTGCGCGGCGTACGCCAACTGCGTGGAGTCGAGGGCCACGATGGCATCGGCGGGCAGCACACGTTCGATGGCCTCGAGCCAGGGGACGAGATCGGCGCGCGATGCGGCGCGCCATGTGGCCCGCAGCGCGGCGCAACGCTCGATGCCGCTGCTCGCATCTGCGTCGGCGGGGCCCAGGGCGTCGACCAGCGCTGCGAGCGTGACGGCGGCGTCGCCCACCAGGGCCACGGTGGGCTCGACCCGACGGGCGATCTGCTCGGGGTCGATGTCGATGCGCACCACGGGGCCGGTGAACGACAGGGCGCGTCCACCGTTGTCGAGGTCGGCGTCGCCGAGTTCGGTTCCCACCAGCACCACGGCATCGGCCGCCTCGACGGCCCGTTGCGCGGCCGGGAACCACAGGCAGGCGTCGGCGTTGCGTGGGTGATCGCTGGGCAGCAACCCCTTCGCGTTCCCGGTGAGCACCACCATCGCGTCGAGTCGGTGGGCCAGGTGCTCGATCTCGGCCGCTGCACGCTGTGCTCCGCCTCCGGCGACGATGACCGGGGTGCGAGCCGAGTGCAGCACCAGTGCCGCCTCATCGACCTGCTGCGGCGTGGCGACCGGCACCGAGCGCCGCGACGGCACCGGGATGTAGGCATCGATCTCGCGCCGCAACACGTCGGTGGGAAAGGCCAGGTGCACCGGCCGCGGACGGGCCGAGGTGAACACGTCCCACGCCCGGGCGATCAGTTTGGGCACCTGGGCGGGGTCGGTGACCGTCTCGCTGAACGCACACACCGATCGGGCCAGCAGCGCCTGGTCGTCGAGATCGTGCAGCGGGGCGATGTGCTTGCCCAGCGCATCGGTGGCCGTGGTGGCAGCCAGTACCAGCATCGGGTGCGAGTCGTGGAAGGCCTGCGCCATCGGCGTGAGGGTGTTGGTGAGGCCGGGCCCGCTGATGACGCAGCACACACCCGGTCGACCGGTGACCACCGACCACGCGTCGGCCATGAACCCGGCGCCCTGCTCGTGACGCGGCGACACCAGGCGCACGCCCGAACGATGCAGCCCGCGGAACAGTTCGATGTTGTGCACCCCGGGGATGCCGAACACGGTGTCGACCCCGTAGTGCTGCACGAGCAGTTCGGCCACGGCCTCGCCGACGCGCAGTCGACCGGTCATACCGGTGCCTGGGCAGCCCGGTCGGCCACAAGGGCCTCGGCCAAGACGCGCAGAATGGTGCAGGCGTCGCGCAGCACCTCGGCCTCGGCGGTGAGCGCGATGCGAACATGCCCGGCGCCGCGCGAGCCGAAGCTCTCGCCGGGCATCACCACCACCCGGTACTCGTCGAGCAGCCGCCAGGCGAACTGCTCGCCGGTGAGCCCGGTGGGCCGCACGTCGACCATCAGGAACATGCCGCCCTCGGGTACCCGAGTGGAACAGGCGGACGAGCCAGCAAGGGTCTCGGCAACGACATGACCACGGGCCTCGAACGTGCCCTTCAGCGCCGCCACCTCGGGGTGGTGGCCGTCGAGCGCCTCGGCCAGGGCGTCGGCGAGGAACGGCTGGCCGCCGAACAGCATCGTCTCGGTGAGCAGCGTCACCCGCTCCATCGCTTCGGCCGGGCCCGCCACCCAGCCGACGCGCAGGCCGGGCAGGGCGTGCGACTTGGAGATCGACGCCGTGGTGATGGTGCGCTCGCGCAGCACCGGGTGGTCGAACGGCGAGACGAAGGGCTTGCCGTACACCAGGTCGGCGTACACCTCGTCGCACACGATCCACAGGTCGTGGCGGGCGCACACCTCGCCGATGGCCTCGACCTCGGCCGCCGACAGCACGGCGCCGGTGGGGTTGCTGGGCGAGTTCAGCAGCAGCACGCGGCTGCGGGGGGTGATGGCTGCCTCGAGTGCCTCGGGGCGGAGGTGGAAGTTGTCCTCGGGAACGGTGGGTACCGCCACGAACGTGGCCCCGCTCGACGCCACCACGGCTTCGTACGTGGCGTAGTAGGGGTCGGGCACGAGCACCTCGTCGCCCTGTTCGACCAACGAGTTGATGGTGGCGTACAGGCCCGACTGGGTACCGGGCACGCAGATCACCTCGTCCTCGCCCACGGGGCGGCCCGAGCGGCGGGTGAGGTGCGCTGCCACAGCTGCCACCGCACCTGGTTCACCACGACTGGGCGCATACCGGGTGCGGCCGCGCTGCAGGCCCGACACGGCCGCCTCGATGACCGACGGCGGTGGGGGGAGGTCAGGTTCACCGATCGACAAGAACACCAACTGCTCGCCCGCACGGGCCCGCTGAATCGCGGCGAAGTGCACCGCCCACTTGTCGGAACCGAGGCCGTTCAACCGGCCGGTGACTGACGCGTATCTCACGGCGCAGAGTCTCGCACCGGTGACGGCCCTCCGCGCGAAAGCCGGCGAACGGTTCGCTCGCAGCCGCCGGTCAGGTGCCGGTCAGACCCGGCGGCCGACGAAGCTGAGGAACTGGGTCTGCTCGTCGGCGTCGGGTGCGCACTCGACCTTCGGGCCGAACAGGCCGGGCTGGCGGATCATCGCGTCGAGCGGCTTCAGGCCCGAGTACGACTGGGTCACGGCGTCGGCGTCGAGGCGCTCGTCGCCGCCCACGGCCCGGGCCAGGTCCCAGGTGTGCACCAGCACGTCCATCGCCACCAGGCGACCCAGCACCTGCTCGGCGGGCATCGGGCCCATGGGGCCGGGCACGGCGGTCGACAGGTCGGCCGTCGGCAGCGTGCCGAGGAAGCCGTCGCGGATGCCGTTCCAGGTGGCGACGATGTCGTCGTCGGCGCCGATCTCCACCGGCGCGCCTCCGGCGAGCGCCGCGGTGAGGCGGCCGAGGTTGTTGCCCACGTGCACCACCACGTCGCGGGCGGTCCAGTCGTCGCACGGGGCGGCGTTGCCCCACGCATCGGGCGCTGCGGCCTGCACCCGCGCATCGAAGGCGGTGAGGAGGTTGGTGACTCGGTCGACGACGGGGTTGCTCATGGGTCGTACCGTAGTCGTCCGGTGCGGTGCTCGTCCCGGTCGCGTGTCGGCTGGTCGACATAGGTCGTGTGACGACGTATGGTGTGGGCATGAAGCCCGCCGCCTCGGCACCGCTCGGTGATGTGACGATGCTCATCCTCACCGCGCTCGCCGACGACGACCGCCACGGGTACGGCATCATGACCGAGGTGCGCACCCTGTCGGAGGGGCGGGTGAAGCTGGGCACTGGCACCCTGTACGGGGCGCTCGAGCGCATGCTCGACGCCGACCAGGTGCGCGTCGTGCGCGAAGAGACGGTCGAGGGCCGGCTGCGTCGCTACTACCGCATCACCGACCACGGGCGGCGCACACTGCTCGACGACCTCGATCGGCGCGAACAGCAGGTGCGTGCTGCACGGCTGCGTCTGCTGGGGGCCACGTGAACGCCGATCGGCGACTGGCCCTGGCGCTGCGCGCCTTCCCGAAGCGCTTCCGGGCCGCGCGCACCGACGAGATCATGGGCACGGTGGCCGAGGTGCAAGCCGCGGGCGGGGGCGATGGCGTCGGTGGGCGCGAACTCGTCGACCTGGTGCTGGCCGGGTGGGCGGAGCGTCGGCGAACGCGTCCGCCGACCTGGCCGCTGCTCCGGTACCACTGGTTGGACGGGCGACTCGACCAGCGCTGGCACGGATGGATGTTCGACGACCTACGCGGCTGGTACCCGCTCCGTCACTGGCTGCGGAGCCTGGTGGGCATGCTGGTCCTTCTTCTGACCCTCCAGTGGGTGGTGGATGGTGTGATCGGCAACGCGTGGGGCGGGCCGGGAGGCTCGGCCGGCTTTTTCATCTACGTGGTTGCCTTGGCGAGTGTGAGTGGGGTGAACGAGGTGTTCCGGCACACCAACCGCACGCGAATCCTGCTGCGGCACGGGTATGACGCCAGCATCTGGAGGCCGCACGATGCCGTGCCGGTGTCGTGGCCGATGCCGTTGCCGCCGCCACCGCGAGCGCTGTCGCGCGCCGTCCCCCTGCTGCGAGGTGTCGCGATCGGCCTCATCCTGGCGGGCCCCGCCGCTGCGATGGCCATGTTCGTGCCGTCGGCGGTGGTGGAGATCGAGTCCAAGGCCTTGTCGATCAGCCGCGATGCGTCGTACGTCGAGGTGGTGGGTTTGGCGATGCTCGTCGTCGCGTGTCTGCTGGTCGCCTCGTCGCGATGGTGGGGTGACGCGCTGCGTCGACGGTTCGTCACGGACCAACCCTGGTTGCTGACCGATCAGCAGTCCCGAGAGCGTTCGTGGTGGCGCACCCTCGTCGTCGCGGCGTGTGCCGTCGGCATCCCCGGTATCGCCACCAGTGTGCTGCCCATCGCACCGATGTTCGTGCCGGCCGCCTACCTCGCCGCGCTCGGACTGGTGCCCGAGCTGCTGCTCACGGCCCGGGCGGCCGAGCGTCTCGAGGCCGAGACCGGCCGGTCGTACTGGCTGTCGCGGCCGGAGCGCGTCGGGTCGATGGCCCGCTGAGGACAGCGGGCTGGGTCGCTGCACTCACGTCACGTCGATGCGACCCTTGCCGAGCGGGATGAGCCCGGCGGTCTTGCTGAGGAACTCGAACCCGGGCAGGTAGAACCGCACCCGGTCGGGGCCGACGATGGTGCACCTGCGGCCGTCGTCGCCGACCGCGTCGCCGTCCTCCACGAGGAGGGTGAACTCGACCTGCCCCGGTTGCTTCACCCACCCCTTGCCGCGGCCGGTCGAGCCCCATCGCCACAGGGTGCCCGTGCCCCCGACGTACCCGCA
>JBIIDH010000140.1:0-7756 GCA_044238435.1 Ilumatobacteraceae bacterium
GTGGACCCGCGGGGCGCGTGGCGGTTGGGGGGGGGGCGGGTCGGGTGCGGGTGCCGGCGAGGGTTGCGGTGACGGTGGCGATGCGGGCGTCGACGGCGTCGACGACGGCGTCGAACGCTGCAGCGGTGCCCACGGGCACCGGGTCGGGGATCGACCAGTGCCACCAGGTCGTGTCGGGTTGCAGTTCCTCGTGGGCGCGGTCGCACACGGTGACCACCTGGGTTCCGGGTGGGATGCGGTCGATGGTGCGCGGCACGGCGCCGGCGAGGTCGAGGCCGGCGCGCCGAGCGGCAGCCACCGCTCCGCGGTGCACCTGCGGGGCCGGGTGGGTGCCGGCCGAACCGGCGGGCAGGCCGGTGCGGGCGCTCCACAGTGCGGCTGCGAGTTGCGAGCGCGCCGAGTTGCGGCTGCACAGGAAGAGCATCCGTGCCGGCAGGTTGGTGACGGAACTGCCGAGCGCCTCGAGTGCCGATGGCACGAGCCGCACGTAACGGCGCCGCCTGTCGCCCGCCGATGCCCCGCGCTCGACGAGGCCCGCCTGTTCGAGCACGTCGAGGTGATGGGCGAGCAGGTTGGTGGCGAGGTGGTGGCGTTCGCTCAACTCCGACGGCGAGCGGTCGCAGCAGGCCAGGTCGTCGACCAGTGCCAGCCGACCGGCATCGCCCAGCGCGGCGTGTACGGCCACCCGCTGTTCGAACGTGAGCGGTGTCGATCGGTGGGGTTTCGGCACGGCGCCAGCGTAGAGACGAGCCCAAAGTCTCTCAACATCTGTTGAGTGAATTGTTGTTGAACGATGGGTCAGGTCGGGTTCGAACATACGGGACGGTTGTGCCCGTCGGCGGGGCCGGTCGACCCACGGCATTCGGCATCGGTACTGCTACCGTGCGCCTCCCTGCCCAGGTCTCGGCTGCGGGGCGATCGGGAAGGTGACGACGTGAGTGCGACGAGTCCGGAACCGGATCGAGCGGCGACCTCCGAGTCGTCAGCGCCCGTGGTTCCGACCGTGCCGCCGGTTCCGGCCGTGCCTCTGGTGCCGGTCGTGGGTGTCGGGGCCTCGGCCGGCGGCCTCGAGGCGCTCGAGCGGTTCTTCTCGATGGTGCCCGCCACCTGTGGGGTGGCGTTCGTCGTGGTGCAACACCTCGACCCCACCCGCAAGGGAATGCTCGCCGACATCCTCCAGAAGTCGACCGCGCTGGTGGTGGTGGAAGCCACCGACGGCATGCCCCTCGCACCGAACCGCGTGTATGTCATCCCTCCCAACCGCGACATCGCGGTGGTGGATTCGACCCTCGTGGTTCGCGAGGTCGACACAGGCCGTGGGCTGCGCCTTCCGGTGGACGTGCTGTTCCGGTCGATCGCCGAACAGCGTGGCGCAGCGGGTGTGGGCGTGGTGCTGTCGGGGATGGGTTCCGACGGCACGCTCGGACTGCGGGCCATCAAGGAGAGTGGTGGCGTCACCTTCGTACAAGAACCCAGCACGGCAGCGTTCGACGGCATGCCCCGCGGCGCGGTCGATGCCGATGTCGCCGACGTCGTCGCCCCGGTCGACGAACTCGCGGGACTGGTGCTCGAGCAGGTCAGCCGACCGGCCTCCGCCGCTGCCGAGCGACTGGCCGAGGCGGTGTCGGACGAACGGCGCGCCGACAGCGACGACCGCGACGACCTGACCCGGATCGTCGAGCTGCTCCGAGTGGCCACGGGCCACGATGTGTCGCAGTACAAGCAGGGCACCATCATGCGCCGGATCGAACGGCGGATGGGGCTGCACCAACTGGCCAGACTGTCCGACTACCTGCGCTACCTGCACGAGCACCCGGCCGAACTCGGTCGACTGCACCGCGAACTGATGATCGGGGTGACCAACTTCTTCCGCGACCCCGAGGTGTGGACCGCATTGCGCGACGAGGTGCTGCCGACGCTGTTCGACGCCTACCCCGAAGGCGGCACGCTCCGCGCCTGGACTCCTGCGTGTTCGACCGGTGAAGAGGCGTACACGTTGGCGATGCTGTTCGTCGAGGCGCTCGAGCGTCGACCGTCGTCGGCTCGCTACACGCTGCGCATCTTCGCCACCGACATCGACGACTCGGCCATCGAGCGGGCCCGTGCCGGCGTGTACCCGCTGGGCATCGCGGTCGACGTGGAACCGGGCCGACTCGACCGGTTCTTCGTGCGCACCGAGACACACTTCGAGATCAGCAAGCGGATCCGCCAGATGGTGGTGTTCGCCCCTCACGACATCCTCGGCGACCCGCCGTTCACCCGGCTCGACATCGTCACCTGCCGCAACCTGCTCATCTACCTCGAGCCCGAACTGCAGCAGCGCCTCCTACCGGTGCTGCACTACGCGCTGAACCCCGGCGGCGTGCTGGTGCTGGGCACGGCGGAGACCATCGGCGATGCCACCGAGCAGTTCGTCCCGGTGGTGGAGCGGGCTCACATCTTCCGCCGCCGCGACACCGCAGCGGTGCAGCCGGTGCGGCTGTTCCGCTACTCGATGGCCGAACAGCGGGCCGGTTTGGCGCCGCCCCCGATAGGGGCGCCAGCTCCGGGGAAGGTGGCGGTCGAGGGCGTCAATCTGCACCTGCAGCACATGGTCGACCGGCTCCTCGCGCAGTCGTACGGCCCGGCCGCGGTGCTGACCGACCAACAGGGCAACGTCGTCTATGTGAGTGGTCGAACGGGCAATTACCTGGAACCTGCCTCGGGGCGCGCGAACTGGAACCTATTGGCGATGGCCCGCGACGGGCTGCGCCTGGTGCTCGGCCGGGCGTTCCGCGCCGCGGTCGCCGCTCACGGCGTACAGCGGCTCGACGAGGTGCGCATCGAGGTGAACGACGCGGTGCATCTCGTCGACGTCACCGTGCGACCGCTCCAGCGCGACGACGCCGGGGCCGACCTGGTGTTGGTGGTGTTCGAGGAACGCCCCGTGGTGGTGCAGCTCGTCGGTGCCGACGCAGTGACGACGCCGCCGAACCAAGACCTGGTGTCAGAGCTGAACGCCGAGTTGGAAACCGCGTACACCGAGTTGCGTGCCGCCTACGACGACGCACAGAGCACGCGCGAGGAGTTGGCGTCACTGAACGAGGAATTGCAGTCGACGAACGAGGAGTTGCAGTCGATCAACGAGGAACTCACCATCTCGATGGAGGAGATGCAGTCGATGAACGAGGAGCTGCAGACGCTGAACCGCGAGCTGCAGAACCGTGTCGACGAGCTCACCCTTGCCAGCGACGACATGGCGAACCTGCTCGACAGCACGCAGATCGCGACGCTGTTCCTCGACGCCGAATTGCGGGTGCGCAGGTTCACGCCACGTATGGGCTCGCTGGTGAACCTGCTCGACACCGATGTCGGCAGGCCCGTCACCGACCTCACCAGCCGCATGCGGTACCCCGACCTGAGGGCCGATGTGACTGCAGCCCTCGCAACCGACAGCGCTGTCGGGCGTGAGGTCACCACCGACGACGGTCGCTGGTTCGCAGTCAGGGTGATGCCCTATCGCACCCACGACCGGGGGGTCGACGGCGTGGTGATGACGTTCACCGATGTCACCGAGGCGAAGGCGCTCGAGGCGCGGCTGCGCGAAGACGGTGCGTCGTGAGCGACGCCGAACAGCCCCTGGGCGACGAGCCCGCCGCCGGCGAGTACTCCGGCGACGAGCACCTCGCCGATGTCGAACTCAACGAACTCTTGGGTCGCGCCGAAGCGATCCTCGCCCGGCGCACCGGCCACCAGCCCGAACTCGACCACGACGAGACGATGCGCCTGGTCCATCAGCTCGCCGTGCACCAGATCGAACTCGATCTCCAGCAGCAGGAATTGCGCCAGGCACGCGAGCGCCTGGCCGAGAGCCTCGCCCGCTATGTCGACCTGTACGACTTCGCTCCCGCCGGATACCTCACCCTCGACAGCGCCGGGGTGGTGGTGCAGTCGAACCTCACCGGTGCCGAACTGCTGGGGGTGGAACGGGCGAGGGCGCTCGGACTGCGGCTCGTCGACAAGGTGGCGCAGGCCGACCGCGACATGGTCGATCGATTCATCGAGCGCGCCCTGCGCACCCGAGGCGAGCACACGTGCGAGGTTGAGTTGGTGCGGTACGCCCAGCCGAACGCCGTCGTCGCCGTCGAGGCCCGGCGCACACCGGAGGGCGATCAGCTCAGGCTGGCGCTCGTCGACGTGACCGAACTGCGCCAGGCCCAACTGGCAGCCGCACAGTTCGCGACGGTCGCCCAGCGCGAGGAGACGGCGCGGATGCTGCACGACACGGTGCAGCAGCGCCTGTTCGGGCTGTCGTCGTCGTTGCAGGCGCTGCAGATGCACCCGAGTCTGGAGGCCGACGTGCGCGAGCGCATCGGCTCGCTGGTCGACGATCTCGAGGTGACCATCACCAACATCCGTCAGACCATCTTCGACCAGCGGCGCGGCTGGTCGCTCGACGATCCGAACGGGCGGGGCACGGCCCAGGACTGAGCGGCGCTCAGGTGGCGATCGTCCACACCGCGCCCCACTGCAGTGCGGCGGCGACGATGGTGAACACGTGCCACACCTCGTGGTACGAGAACACGGCGGGCGACAGGCGCGGCCACTGCCGGGCGAACCCGATGGCGCCGATGGTGTAGGCCAGTCCGCCGGCGAGCAGCAGCACCACCGGCAGTGCGCCGTACCGGTCGTACAGGAACGGCACCGAGATGACTCCGATCCACGACAGGGCCATGTAGAGCACGGCGCCGATGATGCGCGCCCGGTGCCACACGGCGAGCTTCAGCACGGCACCCACCACAGCGCCCGTCCAGATGAACACGAGCAGGGCGACTCCCCACGGGTTCGGCATGGCCAGTACGCACACGGGGGTGAACGACCCGGCGATGGCGGCGTAGATCATGGCGTGGTCGGTGCGCTGCCAGATGCTGCGGGCGCGCAGGGTGTGCACCCACCGGTGATAGGTGGTGGATGCTGCGAACATCGAGCACAGCCCGAAGGCGTAGACGATGACGGCCACGCGGGCCTTGGTGCCGTCGGCCAGCACGGCCAGCAGCACCATCAGCGGCACAGCGGTCAACAGCGCCCACTGGTGCAGCAAGCCGCGCCAGAGGGGACGCGCGGGCGTACCGAGCGGCACGTCGAGCGCCCTGTCGAGGGATACGTCGATCGGTGCCGCGAGCGCCATGCTCAGCTCGCTGTCCGCGTGGTGCGTCGCATGGTCATGACCGTCCCAGTCTGGCAGCCGCATGCCCGCATCCTGGATCGGGTGAGGCCGTCGACGATGGGGACGCTGGTCGTCGGAATCGGGCCGTTCGCCCCTCGTCGCGCCACCCCGTCGGAGTGGATGCTGATGGTCGGATCGTCACGGAGGCCGACCATGTCAAACACCTCGACCGCTCCCCTGCGCAGCGCCATGCCGGCCGCGACGCATCATCCCGACGGCGATGCCGGAGCACTCGTCGCCCAGCGACTTGCCGAGTGGGAGCGGGCGGGGCTGCTCACCCACGCGCAAGCCGTGACGATCGGTGGTTTCGAACAGGCCCGCTCGGGTCCGTTCGCGCCGCCGCAGGGTGCGCCGACCGCCCAGCCCCTGCCTCATCCGGTCGCCCCACCTCGTGCCGTTCCAGGCCTTGGCGTGCCGGTCCGAAGAGTCGAGATCCGGCGGCTGCCCTCGGTGGCCGAAGCGCTCGGCTACCTCGGTGGTGTCTTGGCCATCGTCGGCCTGGTGCTGCTGCTCTCTCGCGTGTGGGACACGATGTCGAGCGCCGGCCGGGTCGGTCTCTCGGGAGGCGCCTCGCTGGTGCTGCTGGCGGCGGGCTTCCTCGTGCCCGAGAGGCATCCGGCGCTCGCCCGTCTGCGTGGCTTCCTGTGGTTCCTGTCCACCGTCACGGCCGGTCTGTGCGCCGGTGTGGTGGCGGTCGACGTGTTCGACGCGGGCGACGATCTGGTGACCGCCTCGGCGGTGTCGGGCACCGTGGCAGTGCACGCCGGCTCGACGTGGGCCGGCCGCCCTCGTCTGTTGCAGCAGGTGCCCTTCCTGGTGGCGATCGTGGTGACCGCGGGCGCACTCACCGCACAGATCACCAGCGACAGCGTGGCCGGCCTGGTGGTGTGGGCCGTGGGCATCACCATCTTGGAGGTGGGTGTGCTGCGCATTACGCCGCTGCCTGCCGTGAGCGAGGCCATCGGTGCCATCGCGCTGCTGGTCGGCGCCACCATCGTCACCACCGACTGGCAGGGGTTCGGTCAGATCCTGGTCACCGTCAGCGCGGTGGGTCTGGTGGGGTTGGCGACCTTCGACGAGATGCTGCCCACCAGGGTGGAACGTCGGGTGCTGGCGGTGATCGGTGGGTTCGCGGCGCTACAGGCCGTGTCGAGCACGTTGGTGTACTTCGCTCGCGGCGCGGGCATCGCCACGGGAGCGGTGACGTGGGCGATCGGTGGCGCACTGGTGCTGCTGGCCACGCTGCCGCGGGTGCGTCTCGCCATCGTGGTCACTCTGCTGGGTGGCTTCGCCCTGGTGGGCGGAGCCGCCCTGTGCGGCGTGCAGTCGGTCGCCTTCGCCACGTTGTTCGGCCTGTCGACCGCGGTAGCGCTCATCGCCGTCGGCACGATGCCGAAGTGGGCCCTGATGTCGGTGTTCGGTTCGCTGGGCCTGCTCGTGAACGTGCCCTGGGCGATCAACCACTTCTTCCCGGGCGAGGGCCGGGCGCCGCTGCTGATCATGGTGTCGGGCGGTGTCATCATCGGCGTGGCCCTGTTGCTCACCCGGCGCGGAGGCCGTATCCGTCAGGAGTTGACGGTGCATTGAGGCGGTGAGTCGGCGGATTCAGTTGCCGCTTGCTGCGCGGCGCAGGTCGTCGGCCGCCTGACGTACCTGCCAATCGCGGTCGGTGAGCGCCGCGTCGATGGCGGCCTCCACCTCGGGCCCGTCGAACGGGGCGAGGGCCAGCACGGCCCGGCGGCGGATGGCGGGCGCATCGGCGCAGCCGGCCAGCACCGCGGGCAGGCCGCGTTCGTCGCCGATGGCACCGAGTGCTGCCACTGCCGACTCGCGTACCAGGGCCGCGGGCGAGGCACCCGCGAGGTGGATGAGTCGTTCGAGCACGGCGTCGCTCACGGCGACATGCTCGCCGCAGGCCCACGCTGCGTGCTCGACCACCGAGGGATCGTCGTCGTGCAGCGGGCCGAGCAGGTCGATGGACGGACGGGTGGCCGCCAGGTCGACGGCCCGGCGACGCACACCCGGGTCGGTGTCGGCGAACGCTGCCTGCACCTGAGCGTCGTCGAGGCGGCCGAGGCGCTGCAGCGCGCCGAGCGCCAGCAGCCGCGTCGTGGGATCGGCATCGTGGAGGGCCGCTGCCGCGGTGTCGACGTCGCCCGTGTGGCCTGCTGCTGCGATGTGCCGCCAGCGGAGGCGCGTGGGGTGATCCATCGGTGGGACCGCGCTCAGCGGCGCAGCATGTCGGTGAGGGTGACGACGGTGTAGGCGATGCCGGCCGCCAGGAGGATGGCGATGATGGCGCCGGTCATCATGGCGAGGGTGCTGGCGGCGAGGACGGCCCAGATGCGGCGCCACAGCGGCGTGCCGCGATAGGGGGTGCTGGTGGTGGTGTGCACCGGGACGCCGGGCCGCTGTGGGCGTCTCCCGCGTGCGACGGGCACCGTGGCTCTGGCAGGCTTGCGCCACCCGGTGGCGATGAGCGCCACGATGGCGAGAGCGGCGATCCAGGCCGAGGCAGTGGTGAGTTCCGTGAGCGACACGCAGTCAGAG
>JBIIDH010000141.1:0-7741 GCA_044238435.1 Ilumatobacteraceae bacterium
CCACCAGCTCATGCTCGACGTCATCTCGAACGACATCTCGAACGTGTCGACCTCGGGCTTCAAGGCGTCGAACGTCGTGTTCTCCGACGTGCTGAGCCAGACGCTCACTGCCGGCGACCCCAACGGTGTCGTGGCCGGTACCAACCCGTCGCAGGTGGGCCTGGGCGCCCGCTTGGCCGCCACCACCCAGAGCTTCTCGCAGGGTGCCTTGCAGCGCACCGGCCGTAGCACCGACATGGCCATCGAGGGCGAGGGCTTCTTCGTCGTCTCGAACGGAGCCGAGCAGATCTACACCCGTGGTGGCGCCCTGTCGCTCGACGCCTCGGGCAACCTCGCCACGTCGGACGGCAACTTCGTGATGGGCTGGCAGGCCACCGCGGGGGGCGTCGTCGACACCACTGGTCAACTCACCCGGATCAGCGTCCCGGTGGGCAGCGCGCTGCCGCCCAGCCAGACCGCCAACGTCGAACTGGCGGGCAACCTGTCGGCCGCGGCTGCGGTGGGCACCGTCGTGAGCAACTCGATGACCGGCTACACCGAGCAGGGTGCCACGGTCCAGATCAACCTCACCTACACCAAGTCCGCCGCCAACGAATGGACGGTGACCGGCAGCCACGGTTCGCCGAGCACCGCGATCACGCTCAGCGACAACGTGCTCACGTTCGGCATGAACGGCGAGATCACCGCACCGGCCGACCGCACGATCAACGTGTCCGCCGGCCAGATCCCCGGCATCACCGGTGCCGTCTCGTTCAACCTCGGTGCCGCCGGCGCGGTGAACCGTGTCACTCAGTTCGGCAACACCAGCACGGTCGGCATCGTCTCGCAGGACGGTTCGCTGGCCGGTTCGCTGCAGTCGTTCGCCGTCAGTTCCGGCGGCGCCATCCAGGGTGTGTACTCGAACGGCAAGACGATGACCGTCGGCCAGGTGGCCATGGCGCTGTTCACCAACCCGCAGGGCCTCGAGCGTGTCTCCGGCGGGTGGCGCGAGACCGGCAACTCGGGTGTCGCCCAGGTGTCGCCCGCCTCGACGGGTGGCCGCGGCAAGATCAGCGCCGGCACCCTCGAGATGTCGAACGTCGACCTCGCCGAGGAGTTCAGCCGGCTGATCGTCGCCCAGCGCGGCTTCCAGGGCAACGCCCGGGTGATCACCGCCTCCGACGAGATCCTCCAGGAAGTCGTCCGCATCGGTCGCTGACCGGCTCCGGCTCCACCGGCGCTCACGACGCCGGCAGTACCCACCGCATTCTCCGCTGAACCCGAGGCACCATGTCAGACACCACCGCAACCGAGGAACCGACCGCAAAGCCCGCACCCGCCGCTGTGCGCAAGCGGCGCGGGCAGCCCAAGCTGTACGACTTCCGTCGGCAGAGCACGCTGTCACGCGACCACGTGCGCACGATGCAGATCGTGCAGGAGACGTTCGCCCGTGGTTTCACCACGGTGCTCGCCTCGCAGTTGCGCAGCGTCACCTCGGTCACGATCACCGCGATCGAGCAGCGCTCGTACGACGAGTACGTGCGGTGGCTGCCGAACCCCAACCTGCTCACCATGCTGAGCCTGGCCCCGCTGTCGGGTGCGGCCATCTTCCAGATCCCGCTCGAGATCGCCTACTGCACCGTCGAGATGCTGATGGGCGGTAGCGGCGACGGGAACCAGCCCGATCGTGCGCTCACCGACCTCGAGCTCGGTCTGATGCGTGGCATCCTCGACAACGCGCTGCCCGAACTGCGTTACGCGCTCGAGCCGGTTGTGGCCACCGAGCCGAAGATCGTGAGCATGGAGTCGAACCCGCAGTACGCCCAGATCGCGGCGCCGACCGACATGGTCATCGTCGTGTCGTACGAGATCAAGATCGAGAACGTCACCGGCATCGCGTCGCTGTGCATCCCGTTCTCCAGCCTGCAGCCCCACCTCGAAGCGCTGTCGGCCAGCTCGCTGTACGGCAACCTGTCGAGCGCCAACCGCGCCGAGAACCAGGCCCGGTTGTACATGCACCTCGGTGAGACGCCGGTGTCGGTGTCGGCCCAGTTCCGTCCGGTCGAAGTGCTGGCCCGCCACATCGTCGGCCTGAAGGTGGGCGATGTGCTGCCGCTCAGTCACCCACTCGACGAGCCGCTCACGCTCATCGTCGACCAGACGCCCACCCACAACGCGCGTATCGGCCGCCGCAACCGGCACATGGCGGTGCTCATCGACTCGTCGGTCGATCCACAAGAGGTCGCCTCGCCCACCCGGTGGACCCCCGAACAGGAGCGGTACCGCCTACCTGCCTGACAACTTCGGCATTCGCCGCACAGTTCCGGTCGACGACACGACCGATGTGGCGGAACAGGAGTTGACGTGATCGACGCAAACAGCTCGAGAGCGGTGATGGTGGCCGGCTGTGAAGCAGCAGCGCTGATTCTGGCCCAGCGACTCATCCTCGGCGATACGACGCGTGAAGGCCAGGGGTGGCCGATCGACCCCAACGACACCGTGCTGCGGATGGCCATCTCCGAGCAGCCCGGTGCCTCGATGATCCTCGCCGTGAACGACGAGGTCGCCGACCGTCTGCTGGCCGACCCGGCCACGCTGGCGGAGGTGTTCAACCAGGCGCTGGGTGCCTTGGGTCGCGAGATCGGCACCGGCCTCACCGGTGGCGAGGTGGTGCGCAGCACCGCAGCCAGGCCGTCGGTCGTCGTCGAGATCCTCGACGAACAGCAGCTCACGGCATTGGCCGGTGTGACGCTCGATGTGGCGTTGATGGCCGACGACCAGGCCTCGAACGCATCGACGTTCATCCCGGCCCCGCTCGACGGCGCGGGCTTCGGCGGCCGAAGTGGCGCTGCCACACCGCTGACGGTGCTGAACGACGTGGTGATGACCGTCACCGCCGAGTTGGGCCGCACGACGATGCCGGTGCGTGAACTGCTGAACCTGTCGCCCGGCATGGTGGTGGAGATCGACCGCGTGGCCGGCGCACCCATCGACCTGCTCGTGAACGGCCGCCGTATCGCCGTGGGTGAAGTGGTCGTGATCGACGAGGAGTTCGGTATCCGCATCACGGAGATCGCGCCTCCCGACGAGCTGGCCCGATGACCGACGCCAGTTTCGGCAGCCTCGTCGTGAGGATGCTCATCTCTCTCGCCATCGTCTTTGCGTTCATCGGTGGCGGTTACGTGCTGATGCGCCGCCGACAGAACGGTGGTGGCTCGACACCCCGGTCGCCGCGTTCGCCGATGCGGGTCAACGCCCGCAGTCACCGCTCGATCGGCAGTGCACCGACGCGTCGGACTCCGCGTGCCAACGCCGTGGCCAAGGGTGCCGGCCAGCGCCGGGCCCTTCGCGTGGTGGGCCGCATCACCATCGGCCGCTCGACGCAGATGGTGGCGGTGCAGTTCTCCGAGCAGGTGTACCTGGTGGCCGCCTCCGAGCACGGAGCACCCACGGTGATCACGCAGGTGCCCCTCGACGAGTGGCTCGAGGCCACCGACGAGGTCGAGTCAGTCATCCCGCTCGCGCCTGAACTGGTCGCCATCGACGGTGGCGCCGAGTATTCGGCGCCGCGCAGTTTCGTCGACGCTTTGCGAGAGGCAACCGTCCGTCGTGCCTGATCGGGCCTCGACCCGTACCGAGAACCGCCACTGGGCCCTGCGCTCGGTGGCGTTCATCGGGCTGATCATGGCCCTGGCCGTCCTGTCCGGCGCGGGTCGTGCCGCCGCTGCGCCCGTGCCGCCTCCGGTGCCCGTGGCCCCGGTGTCGCCGATCACGCCGGTGAACCCCGACCGTCCCTCCACCTCGGGTTCGACACTCGGAGGCAGCACCGAGACCGGCACCGGCACGGTGACCGCCGACGACGGCACCGACGGTGCCGACGCGAGCATCAGCCTCGACCTGCCGGGTGTTACCGAGAAGGCATCGAACTCGGTCGTCATCATCCTGCTGCTCACGGTGCTGTCGGTGGCGCCGAGCGTGCTGGTGCTCTGCACCTCGTTCACCCGCATCGTCATCGTGCTGTCGCTCACCCGCAACGCGCTCGGTCTGCCCACGGCACCGCCGCAGCAGGTGATCGTCGGACTCAGCGTGTTCCTCACCCTGTTCGTGATGGGGCCGACTCTCAATCAGATGAAGGACGTCGCCCTCGACCCGTTGCTCGATGGCACCATCTCGGTGTCGCAGGCCTACGACGCCGCCCAGGTACCGCTGCGCGAGTTCCTGCTCGAGCACACCCGCGAGGGCGAACTGAAGATGTTCCTCGATGCGTCCGACACCGAGACGCCCGTCGCTCGTGACGAAGTGCCGCTCGTGGCGCTCGTGCCGGCCTTCGTGCTGTCGGAGCTGAAGAGCGGCTTCATCATCGGTTTCGTCATCTTCATACCCTTCCTCATCATCGACCTCGTGGTCTCCGCGGTGTTGATGGGATTGGGGATGATGATGCTGCCTCCATCGTTCGTGTCGCTCCCGTTCAAGATCCTGCTGTTCGTCATGCTCGACGGCTGGATGCTCGTGGTGGGGACACTGCTGAAGTCGTACGGATAGCGACCTGTCCCGCTCGCGCCCACGTACACGACACAAGGATCAGGTGACCCATGACAACCCAGCAGGTGATCGACATCGGAACCCGGACGCTCATCATGTGCGCCAAGGTGGCCGGCCCCTTCCTGGTCGTGGTGCTGGCGGTGGGTGTGGTGGTGGGCCTCCTGCAATCGGTCACCCAGTTGCAGGAGCAGGCGCTCAGCTTCGTGCCGAAGCTGGTGGGCGCCGGCATCGTCATCGCAGTGAGCGGCAACTGGATGCTGCAGTCGCTCGTCACGTTCGGCCATGAACTCATGGCCGGCATCCCCGCGCTGCTGAACGGCTGACCGGGTCGTGGAGCTCCAGGTCGAACCCACCCTCCTCGTCGGGTTCTGCCTCGTCCTCGTCCGGGCCACCACCTGGGCGATGATCTGCCCGCCCTTCAACGCACCGTCCATCCCGGTACGGGTGCGCGTGGGGGTGTCGGTCGCCCTGTCGTTCCTGCTCGCCGAACGGGTGGGCGAACAGGTGGGCGACATGGGTACCGCGGCACTGGTGGGCGCGCTGTTCACGCAGATCATCGCCGGGCTGCTGCTCGGGTTCTTCGTGTTCGCCCTCTTCTCCGCGGTGCAGATGGCCGGTGAGGTGCTCGACCTGCAGGTGGGTTTCAGCATGGGTGCTGTGCTCGACCCGCTGTCGGGCAACAACTCCACCCCGCTCGGTCGTTTCCACCAGTTGCTGGGTGTGGCGATCCTGTTCGCCATCAACGGTCACGTGATCGTGGCACGGGCATTCATCCGTTCGGTCGAGCGTGCTCCGCTCGGCGACGTCAACATCGACAACGCCGTGTCGTCGCTGACCGGTCTGCTCGGAACCTTGCTGATGGCGGCGATCGAGATCGCACTGCCCTTGCTGACGGCGCTGTTCTGCGCCGAGCTGGCTTTGGGTTTCCTCGGCAAGGCGGCGCCGCAGTTGAACATCCTCGTCATCGGTTTCGCCGTGAAGTCGTTCATCACGTTCCTCCTCCTCGGGGCCACCCTCGTGCTGCTGCCCGAATCCGTCGAGTCATTGCTCGGCAGGGCGGTCCGTCTCGGCCTCGGAATCTTCGAGGGCTGACCGATGGGCAAGCGCGAGGGAAAAACAGAGGCACCCACACCGAAGAAGAAGCAGGAGGCCAAGAAGAAGGGGACGGTCGCCAAATCGGTCGACCTCGGCCCCTGGCTCACCCTGCTGATCGCCACCTACATGCTGCCGTGGCTGATCGGCTCGGTGGGTGGATCGGTGGTCGATGCACTGTCGGCGCTGAGTGATCTCGCCGCGGAACCCGACATCGGCGACGCACTGCATCTGTTCGACGCTGCGATGCGCGCAGCCTTCGTCGCCTTCATGCCCTTCATGGTCGTTGTCGCATTCATCACGGTGCTCACCCAACTCGCCCAGGTCGGCCTGGTGCTGTCGCTCCATCCGCTGAAGCCCGACTTCAAGCGCCTGAACCCGATCGCGGGTGTGAAGCAGTTGTTCTCGCCCAAGTCGCTGTGGGAGACCGTGAAGCAGGTGGTGAAGGCGTTGCTCGTGGGCTGGATCGCCTGGCCTCACGTCCAAGCCATCCACGACCTGCTCGTCGGGCACGGGCGGGTGCCGCTGCTCCCGGGACTCAGCGCCACCGCCGCCGAGATCATGGCCATGACCCGCGGCATCGCGTGGGCCGTGGTGGGCGTCGGCCTGTTCGACTTCGCCTTCCAGCGGCGCAACAAGATCCTCGACCTGAAGATGACCAAGCAGGAAGTGCGCGACGAGATGCGCAACAGCGAGGGCGATCCGCAGGTGAAGCAGCGCATCCGGTCGTTGCAGATGGCGATGACCCGCAGCCGCATGATGGCGGCAGTGCCGGGCGCCTCGGTCGTGGTGACCAACCCCACCCACATCGCCGTCGCGCTCGTCTACGACCCTGCCGCCGGTGGTGCGCCGCGGGTAGTGGCCATCGGCGTCGACGCCGTCGCCAAGCGCATCCGCGAGAAGGCAGCCGAGGCGAAGGTACCCATCGTCGAGGCGAAGCCCTTGGCGCGGGCACTGTGGCGGGCGTGCGAGGTGGGCGACGAGATCCCCATCACCCTGTACGAGGCCGTGGCCAAGGTGCTGGCGTTCGTGCGGCGGCTGCGCAGCAGCTACCTGCCGTCGTCGCCCATGCCGCTGCCGCGCCTCTACAACGTGGATCAGACGGCGCTCGACGCGGTGCCCGATCGCCGCCGCCGCGCCCGTCGCGCTGCGGCCTGACGGACCTCGTCGCTGCATCTCCCCGGACGCGACGATGCCCCCGCACCGGGCGGGGGCATCGTGCGTGGATCGGGTGGGATCAGATCGGCTTGCGAGCTGCAGCGAGCGCCGACGTGCCGGTCGGCACTGCGATGACGGCGCCCTCGAGACCGGAGGGCGCATCGACCTGGTCGGCCGCCTCTCGGTTCGACAGCAGGATCTCCTGGTACACCTCTTCGCGGTGCACCGAGACCGACCGCGGTGCCCGGATGCCGATGCGCACCTGGTCGCGACCCATTTCGAGGACGGTCACGACGATGTCGTCACCGATGAGGATGTTCTCGCCCACACGGCGTGCCAGGACCAACATCAGCGGGCTCCGTTCGTCGAGAGGTTCTCGATCGGGGCCCGCACCGGCCACACCGAGTCGGTGAGGATGATCTGCTGCAGCATGTTCTGCCGGATGTCGATCACGATGGGGGCGCGCAGGTTGGTGGTCAGTACGGCGACATCGTTCTCGCGTCGAACAGTCACCAGGGTGAGCACCCGTACATCGTCGGCGTCGGCGATGCCCAGGGCGTCGCTGTCGAACTCGATGTCGTAGTCGGGTACGACCGCCCAGGGCACCACACACATGAATGCCAGCTCGCCGTTGTCGGCGTCCTGCATCCAATAGAAGGTGTGGTCGCTGGCCGGCTCGGTCTGGCCAGGGGCCTGGCCGGCACCCAGCAGCAGGACCCGCCGTAGATCGGGGAACCCCGGGATGCCGCCGGGAACGGCGTAGAGCTCGGACTCGTCGACGTTGATCGGTCCGAATCGGGTGGTGTCGAGCAGCATGTGACCTCCTGTCTGCGCCGGCCGCCGGTCACCCCGTTGGTGAACCAGTTGACAAACGCCTCTCGCTGCGAACGGTCGTAACCGTCCGGGAAAGCGGGAAGTGCGCAAGCCGCTCTCCGGGACGATCGGACACGACGAAGGAGCACGGGTGGAG
>JBIIDH010000050.1:0-25041 GCA_044238435.1 Ilumatobacteraceae bacterium
CGAGGCGATCGACCATCGCCTCGCTCACGCTCGACACCTCGGGCTGCAACTTGCCGCGGTTCTCGGGCAGCGTGGCCAGTTCGGCCATCAGCACCCACAGGTCGCGCAGGATGGGCACCAGCACCCCCTCCACACGCTGGTTGCCACCGGCGTGCGCACGGGCGAGGCCGATCACAGCCTGTGCTTCGTCGACCGTGCCGTAGGCGGTGGGCAGCTCGCTGTCCTTGGGGACACGGCCGCCGTAGAACAGACCGGTTGTCCCGTCGTCGCCGGCTTTGGTGTAGATGCGTTCACGGGGCATCGAGCCAACCTAGCCAGCAACGGCTCAGCGTGCGCTGACGAGGTCGGTGTTCTCGGCCGCCAGCTCGTTGCCGTCGATGACCGGCCGCCAGTCGGGCGTGCGCGCGGCGAGCACGAGCGCCGACAGGATCGAGCCCGCCGCGCCCACCAGGAACGCCACCCGCAGCGATGCCACGTCGCCGACGAAACCGATGAACATCAACCCGATGCCGTACGAGATACCCATCGAGGCCTGCATCATCGCCATCACCCGGCCACGACTGGCTGCGGGTGCGTCGCGCTGGATGACAGCGGTCATCGTCACGAACATGCCAGCCGCTGCGCCACCGAGCAGTGCAGCCGCAGCAATTGCGAGCGGCGCCGTGGGGGCGAGGGCGAACATCACCAAGAACACCGTCACGGCCACCACCATTCGGCCGAGCAGCGCCGACCGGGGCATGCGCCGGGCCAGCACTGTGACGGCGATGCCGCCCACGATGGCACCGATGCCCTGGGCCGAACTGAACGCACCCGTGAGGCCGGTGCCACCGTCGAACTCGGCGCGGGCGAAGATGGGCATCAGGCCCATGAACGGCACGGCCGTGATGTTGTAGGCCACCAGCCACACGACCGTGTACCAGCAGCCCGGGGTGGAGCGCAGCGCGCGGTAGCCGCCGACCAGGCGCTCGACGATGGTGCCGTCGGATGCCAGCGGCACGAACGGTCGTCGCACCATCGCCACCGCACCGGCCAGCAACACGAAGGTGGCGGCGTTGAACGCCACCGTCCACGCCGGCCCGACGGTGAGCGCCAGCACGGAGCCGACGAGCGGGCCCACGATGCGGCCGGCGTTCCACGAGTACACGCCGAGCGAGATCATCGCCATCAACTCGTCGGGGGGCACCAGGTCGGGGATCATCGCCGAGTACGACGGCGCCCCGATGGCACCGGCGGCGCTGCCCACCAGGATGAGTGCGGCCAGCACCTTGGGGTCGCGCACACCCGAGCCGATCACCACGGCCAGCACGGTGGTGATGAGTGCCTGGGCCAGGAGGGCATTGCGGAACACCTTGCGGCGGTCGAACTTGTCGGCGAGCAGGCCGCCGACGGGCGAGGCCAGGCCCTGCGGAGCGAACGTGGCCAGCGCCACCAGGCCGGTCTGCACGGCCGAGCCGGTGTCGGCCGCCACGAGGCTGCCCACCACGATGAGCTGCACCCAGGTACCCGAATCCGACACCACAGCGGCGGTCCACAACAGGCGCACGGCCCGGTGGCGGAGGGGACGGAAGGGGTGATTGCTCACAGCAAGCATCGAGACTACCGGGGGGCCTGCGGGCGAGCCGGGATGAATACGTGGTCCGTCGTCACACCCGGCGAGCGGGCGTGCGACAATCCGGGCTCTTCGAAGGAGCGCCAATGACGACATCCCGCAAGCTCATCCTGGCCGGCGTGGCGCTGGTCGCCCTGGTGGCCGGCGCATTCCTCCTGTGGATCCTCGTCCTGCGCGACGACGCACCGTCTGCGCTCGACTCGAGCGATCTCGACGCCGCACTGTCCAGCACCACCGTCGCCGCGGTCACCGTGCCCGAGACGGCGCCCGAGACGGCGCCCGCGACGGTGTCCGAGACCGTCGCCACCACTGCCGCGCCTGCCGACGCCGGTCCCGACGGTGTGTGGTCGGTGGCCGCCGACTCAACCCTCGGCTACCGGGTGCAGGAAGTGCTCGGCGGCATCGACGTCGAAGGTGCCGGCCGCACGAGCGACGTCACCGGCTCACTCACCATCGCCGGCAACCAGGCCACCGCCGCCGAGTTCACGGTGCAGATGGGTTCCATCACCAGCGACAGCGATCGGCGCGACGGCCAGTTCCGTGGCCGCATCATGTCGGTCGACGAGTTCCCCACCGCCACGTTCGTGCTCACCGCCCCCATCGACTTCGGCTCCGTGCCGGCCGAGGGCGAGTCGCTCACCGCCACGGCCACCGGCGACCTCACCTTGCGCGGCGTCACCCGCAGCGTCACCTTCGACGTGGAGGCCAAGCTCGAGGGCGGTCGCATCGGCGTGCTCGGCAGCATCCCGATCCTGTTCTCCGACTACTCCATCCCCGACCCGTCGAACGGCTTCGCCGTGGTGAAGGACAACGGCCTGCTCGAGTTCGTCCTGGTCTTCGACCGGGCCTGACCCGCCCGGCCCTCATCACCACCCGGCCTGATCGTCACCCGTCCGTGCGCGTGGGCCGTCCCAGCGCCTGCCTACGCTCACGAAGCACCTTGGTCCGTGAGCCTGGACCGCCTCGGTGCGGGGGCATACGCACGAACACAGGTCTCGAGAAGGGCGGGCCGTCAGGGCGAGGCGTCAGGCGGGGTCGGCGGGCGGCGCCACGGGCTGGGCCTTCAGCCAGGCCTCGGTGAGGGCGGCGTAGCGACCGCCGAGCGCCATCAGTTCGTCGTGCGAGCCGTACTCGACGAGGCGGGCGTGGTCGACCACGGCGATGCGGTCGGCGCGGCGCACCGTGCTGAGCCGGTGGGCCACGACGATGACCGTACGGCCGCTCATCAGGTACTCGAGCGCACGCTCCACCACCGCTTCGGTACCGGGATCGAGGTTGCTGGTGGCCTCGTCGAGCACCAGCACCGCCGGGTCCACCAGCGCAGCCCGCGCCAGCGACACCAGTTGGCGCTCGCCCGAACTGAGCCGCGACCCGCGCTCGCGCACCTCGGTGCGCAGCCCCTCGGGCAGTTCCTCGAACCGCTCCAGCACACCGATCGACGCCAGTGCTGCGGCCACCTCGTCGTCGGTGGCGTCGGGTCGGGCCACACGGATGTTGTCGAGCACCGTGCCGCCGAACAGGAACCCTTCTTGGGGCACCACCACCACGCGCTCACGCAGTGAGGCCAACGAGGCGACGCGCAGGTCGATGTCGCCGAAGGTGACGAACCCGTCGGTGGGGTCGTACAGACGCGACAGAAGTTTGGCGAGTGTGCTCTTGCCGGCACCCGTGGGCCCCACCAGCGCCAGTCGCTCGCCGGGTTCGATGCGCAGCGTCACGTGGGCGAGGGCCCGCCGCTCGGCACCCTGGTAGCGGAACGACAGATCGTGCGCCTCGAGCACCCCGGTGCGCGGCAGCGCCACGGCCTGCGGGTGCTCGCCCACATCGGGCTCGGCGTCGATGATGCCGTACAGCTTGTGCAGCGACGCGCCCGCCGACTGCACTGTGTTGTACAGCTGGCTGAGCTGCTGGATGGGGTCGAACAGATTGCTCAGCAGCAGCACGAACGCCACCACCGTGCCCTCGCTGACCGAGCCGCGGTGGGCCAGCCAGCCACCCACGCCCACCATCAGCGCCACGGCGAACACCCCGACGAACTCGATGAAGCCGAAGTACCACACGCTGATGCGCACCGCGTGTAGGTGCGAGCCGTACAGCGACCGGTTGGTGCCGAAGAAGCGCCGGGTCTGCTCACCCTCGCGGTGGTAGGCCTGGATGACCCGCACCCCGGCGATCGACTCCTGCAGGGTCGACAGGTTCTGGCCCACCTTGTCGCGCACGTCGAGGTAGGCCTGGTGCGACTGGCGTTGGAACCGCACCGACGCGGCGACCACCACCGGCAGGATGAGCATCACGGCCAGCAGCAGCTGCCAACTGGTGGCCGCCATCACCACCAGCGTCACCGCCAGCAGCAACAGGGCACTGACGAACTGCAGCAGGCCCCACTGGATGAGTTCGGCCATGCTCTCGATGTCGGCCGTCATGCGGGCCACCAGCACGCCCGCCTTGTTGCGGTCGAAGAAGGCCATCGACTGCGCCTGCAGTCGGTCGAACACGCGCACCCGCAGGTCGCGCAGGAAGCCCTCACCCGCCTGGTTGATGGCGAGGTACTGCAGGCGCGAGGCGACGTAGCTGACACCCACCACCACCAAGTAGGCGATGACGCACAGGTTCAGCACCTTCGCGTTGGGGTCGAGCAGGCCATGGTCGGTGGCGACGAGCACCAGCACCGGGCCGGCCACGGTGCACAGGGTGACGATGGTGACGTAGGCAATGGCCTTCCAGACCGTGGCGCGATACGGCGCAGCGAACTCGAGCGACCGGCGCACCACGTTGCGGGTCTGGTTCCGGTCGAGGCGGTCCTCGTCGCTCACCACGGCGCTGTACACCTCACCCCACCCCCTTCACGGTGGGCAGGTCGTCATCATCGTCGACCTCGGCTTCGAGCGCAGCCAACACCTCGCGATAGCGCTGGCTCGATGCCAGCAGTTCGTCGTGGGTGCCGCTGGCCGCAACGCGCCCGCCGTCGACGAGCACCACGCGATCGGCCAGCGCGATGGTGCCGGCGCGATGGGCGATGACGATGGTGGTGCGACCCTCCATCACCGTGGTCATCGCCTCGCGGATCTCGTGCTCCTTCGACGGGTCGACCGCGCTGGTGGCGTCGTCGAGCACCAGCACCCGCGGATCGGCCAGGATGGCGCGGGCGATGGCGATGCGCTGGCGCTGGCCGCCGCTGAGCGAGAAGCCGCGCTCGCCGATCTGGGTGTCGTAGCCCTCGGGCAGCGCAGTGATGAAGTCGTGGGCGCCCGCCAGACGGGCGGCGGACTCGATGTCGGCCAGCGCGGCGTCGGGCCGGGCGAAGGCGATGTTGCCGCTCACCGAGTCGTTGAACAGGAATGTGTCCTCGAACACGATGCCCACGGCCCGGCGCAGGTCGCCCAGGGTGAGCGACCGCACATCGATGCCGTCGATCGACACACTGCCGGTCTGCACGTCGTAGAAGCGGGCGAGCAGCCGGGCCACGGTGGACTTGCCGCTCGCCGTCTCACCAACCAGCGCCACCGAGGTGCCGGCGGCGATGTCGAGCTCGAACCCGTCGAGTACCGGCGCGGCAGGGTCGTAGCCGAAGCGCACGTCGGCGAAATGCACCGCACCGTTGGGTCGCTGCTCGGGCAGTCGCTGCGGCACTGCGGGGTCGACCACCTCGGGGACGGCCGACAGCACCTCGTCGACCCGCAGCAACGCGGCCGCGGCGCGCTGGGCGAACGCCACCGTCATGCCCAGGTTGCGCAGCGGGTACACCAGCAGCGCGATGTACTGCAGGAACTCGATCATCTGGCCCAGGCTCATCGTGCCGTCGAGCACCCGGTGGCCGCCGATGCCCAACACGGCGATGAGCCCCAGGTTGGGCAGCAGGTCGAGGGCGGGCAGGAAGTTGCTGCGGATGCGGGCCGCCTGCAGCGACTCGCGCTGGATGTCGTCGGCCTCCACCCGCAACTTCGCGGCCTGCACACCCTCGGCCCCGAAGCCCTTCACCACCCGTACCCCGGCGACGCTCTCCTCCACCACGGTGGCCAGCTGCGCCTGCTCGGCCTGCACGGCCAGCACCGCCGGGTGGATGCTGCGCGAGAAGCGTTGGGCGAGGAGGTTCACGAGCGGCAGCGGGGCCAGGGCGACGAGGGCGAGCAGCGGTTGCGAGGTGAGCAGCACCACCACGACCGCCACCACCATCGCCAGCTGCGAGGTGGTGATGGGGATCATCACGACGAAGCCCTGGATCTGCAGCAGATCGCTCGAGGCCCGGCTCATCAGCTGACCGGTCTGGGTGCGGTCGTGGTAGCCGACGTGCAGCCGCATGATGTGCTCGAAGATCTGTTCGCGCAGCATCGTCTCGGTGAGCCGGCTCTCGCGGAACGCCACCAGGCGGCGCCAGCCGGCGAACACCCCGGCGATGACCGCTGCGATCGCGATGAGGCCCGACCAGAACAGCAGCGACCCGTTGCCGATGACCGCACGGTCGACTGCCGAGCGCGTGAGCCGCGGTACCACCACCTTGCCGGCGCTCCAGGCCAGGCCCACCAGCACCCCGACGACCAGCCCGCGACGCTGGCGACGCAGCACCGACCACAGCAACCGCCACCCAGCGCGGGTGGAGGCAGCGGGGGTGGACACGGCGTTCGACTCTACGCGGCACGTCTCGGATGCTCCCGGTCAAACGGTGCCCGCCGGGTCGTTTAGCCTGCGGACATGACCGCGCTCGACGACCAGCCCGAGATCAGCCCGTTCCTCACCGGCCTCTACGCCCCGGTGCACCGCGAGGTCGACGCCCACGATCTGCAGGTGACCGGCCAGATCCCGCCGCAGTTGAGCGGTGTGTACATGCGCAATGGGGCCAACCCGCAGTTCGATCCCTCCGGCCGCTACCACTGGTTCGACGGCGACGGCATGGTGCATGCCGTGTACCTCGACGGCGGCGCGGCCCGCTACAAGAACCGCTGGGTTGAGACACCCGGTCTGGCACACGAGCGGGCTGCAGGCCATTCGCTGTTCGGCGGCATCCTCAACTTCCAGTTCCCGCCCGCCGAACTGCTCGAGGAGTGCGGCGTGTTCAAGAACGCCGCCAACACCAACATCGTCACCCACGCCGGCAAGTACCTCGGCCTGTGGGAGGGCGGTTGGCCGTGCGAGATCACCCGCGAACTCGACACCGTGGGCCTGCACGACTTCGGCGGCAAGCTCACCGGGGCCATGACGGCGCACCCGAAGTGGTGCCCCGAGACCGGCGAGCTGATGTTCTTCGGCTACGACCCCGTCGCCGGGCCTCCGTTCCTGCGCTACCACGTCGCCGATCGCACCGGTGCCCTCACCCACTCGGCCGAGATCGACCTCCCCCGTGGCGTGATGATGCACGACTTCCTCACCACGCGGCACCACTCGCTGTTCTTCGACCTGCCGGCGGTCATCGCTGCCACGATGAGCGGCGAGTCGATGTGGCAGCCCCAGCACGGCGCACGCATCGGCGTGATCCCCCGCCACGGCACCGGCGACCAGGTGCGATGGTTCGACATCGACCCGTGCTTCGTCTTCCACTTCCTGAACGCCTGGGACGACGGCGACACGATCGTGGCCTACGGCTGCCGCATGCCCAGCATCGACCTCGACTTCGAGGCCCGCAGCGATGCCATGGCGGCTGCCGCCTCGCACCCGGGCATCGGCCTGGCGAAGTGGACCATCGACCTCGTCGCCGGCACCTGCCGCGAGGAGATGGTGCACGACCTGCGCAGCGACTTCCCCCGCCTGCACGACGATCTGCTCGGCCTGCCGCACCGCTACGGCTACGCGTCGGCCACCCTCGACGGCCCGATGTCGCTCACGTTCAACGGCATCGTCCGCTACGACCTGCAGACCGGAGCCGAGGTGCTGCTGCCGTTCGGTGAAGGCACCGCCATCGGCGAGGCCGTGTTCGCCGCCGACCCGGAGGGCAGCGCCGAGACCGACGGCTGGCTGATGGTGTACGCCACCGACCTGGCCGAGCTGCGCACCGACCTGTGCATCATCGACGCCCGCGACCTGGCCGCCGGCCCGGTGGCCAGGGTTCACCTGCCCCAGCGGGTGCCCGCCGGGTTCCACGGCAACTGGATGCCGAACTGACCCACCCTGTCCGGGCTGTCAGCCGCCCAGGAGCTCGCGAACGCGCTCTTTCGGTCGGCCGATGATGGCCTTCTTCGCGGTCACCACCACCGGGCGCTGCAGCAGCTGCTTGTGCTTCACCAGGAGTGCCACGACCTGATCGGCGGTGGCAGCGTCGGCCTCGGTGAGCCCCAACTTGGTCCACATGCTGTCGCGCCGGACGAGGTCGGTGACCGGGTCGTCGAGCTTGGCGATGATCGACCGCAGCGTGTCGGCGTCGGGCGGGGTCTTCAGGTAGAGCACGACCTCGGCGTCGACGCCGAGTTCTTCGGCAATGCGCACGGCATTGCTCGACGAGTTTCAATTCGGGTTGTGGTAGATGGTGACGCCCGGGTGCTTGGCCATGAGGCCCATGGTAGGCGCCGCAGCCCTGCCACACCCCTGCCGTAGGGTCGGCACCACTTCCCCCGAACCTGCCCCCCGCACGGCCTGCCCCACCGGGCCCGCCGTGTGCTGCACCTTCGGAGGTCGTCATGTCGCAACCCACCGTGTCCGCATCGCCCCACGTACCCCGGGCCTATCTCGACCCCATCGACAATGCATCCGATGCGCTGTCGGTCGTCCATCTCGCCATGCAGACACCCATGGTGCCCGAGCTCATCGGCTTCCTGCTCGACCCCCACAACCGCGGCGGAGCCATCGTGGTGGTGGGCGATGTGCCCGAGCACGACCACGACGCCGTGTGCCGCATGGTGGAACTGCTCAGCCAGGCGGCACCCTCCTCCTCCGACGAGGGCGCGTACGGCTTGGTGGTGGCCAGCATCCGGCCCGACGGCTGGTTGGTCGACGGCGACGCCGACCGCTGGCGGCTCGCCGACGGGCTCGCCCGCATGAACGGGGTCGACCTGCTCGAGTGGTTCGTGATCGGCCGGCACGGCGCCACGTGCCCGCGCCTGCTGGCGGGCGACCCCGAGCGATGGTGAGCGGCGCCTCAGGCGTCGGTGCTGTTGCGACGAGCCGCCGGGCTCAGGCGCAGGCCCGCTGCGCGCAGTCGGCGCAACAACTCGCGGCTCGATGTCGGCACGGCTCCGGCCGTCACGCAGTCGTCGTAGTACTCCTCGGGCGCGTCGTAGTGGTCGCCGTGGAACGCACGACGGGGCATGCCCACCCGCTCGGCGAACTCGTGCAATTCGTCGAGGCTCACATCGCTCACCACGTGCGACCACCGCCGCCCGCGGTGATGCCACATCGGTTCGTCGATCAGCACCGCCACACGCCCATCGTCACAGGTCGGCCTGCTGGCTGTCGTGTCCGGCACCTACGCTGGCCCGGTGACCGCACCCGAGGTGGAGCTGGGCCGCGTGTGGCGGCGACTGGTCGGCCCCGCTGCCGGTCGGGCGGGCGACGGCGCACTCGACGAACTGCTCGCCCGCCACCGCCAGCCGCATCGGCGCTATCACACGGCCACTCATGTGATGTGGGTGCTCAGACACATCGACGACCTCGCAGCTGCCCACAGCGCCGACGCGCCTGCCGCCGATGCGGACCACCTCGACCTCGACGCGGTCCGCGCCGCGGCGCTGTTCCACGACGCCGTCTACGACCCGCGTTCGCCCACCAACGAGCACGACAGCGCGCTCCTCGCCCGCAGAGCGCTGTCCGACTGCGGCTGGGAGCAGGAACGGATCGAGCGTGTTGCGGGGCTCATCGAGCTCACCGCTGGTCACCAGACCCCCGACAGCGGCGCTGGAGCCGATGCGGGGGCCGACATCCTCCTCGACGCCGACCTTGCCGTCCTCGGCGCAGAACCGGCCGACTACCGGGCGTACGTCACCGGGGTGCGGGTCGAGTACGCCCATGTCGACGACGACGGCTGGCGGACCGGGCGCGCTGCTGTGCTGCGCGGCTTCCTCGCTCGGCCGGTCATCTACCGCACCACCGCCATGCGGGCGGCACGTGAGCGACGCGCCCGCGCGAACCTCAGCGCCGAACTGGCCGACCTTCAGCGCACCGCGCCCCGATAGGGGCCGGGGGAAGCCACCGGGCTCGACCCGGCGAGGCGGCACCCTGTGTCAGTGACGGCAGCCGCAGGCCGAGCCGCAGCCGCCACCCTGGGGCGCAGCCGAGGCGGCACCGGCCGAGCCAGCCGAGCCACCGACGCTGGCGAACACCGACAACAGGCGCACCGAATCGGTGTGACCCGACGGGCAGGGGGCGGGTTCGTTCGACTCGCTCATCGCGCGACGCATCTCGAAGGTGTCGTCGCAGGTGCGGCATCGGTACTCGTACAGCGGCATCGCTGCGAGTGTAGAGCCCCGAGGTGGTTGACTGTTCGGCGTGACCGAGATCGCCACGATGCCCAAGCCCACGATCACGGAACAGACCGAGCACGTTCCCGAGACGGGCGAGCCCACGATGGCCCACATCGTGAAGACCAAGCCCGGCGAGAACGCCACCGCCAAGGTGCTCGAGGCCCGCATCTACGGCACACCGCTCGAGGCGCTGTGCGGCCATGTGTGGGTGCCCTCACGCGATCCGAAGCAACTACCGCTCTGCGACAAGTGCAAGGCGATCTACGAGATGTACCGTTCGTTCAACGACGGGCTGAACGAACGCCCGGACGAATGACGTCGGCCGCTGCCGCGGCAAGGGGGACACCATGATCATCATCGCCGGCACCATCACCATCGCGCCCGAGCGTCGCGCCGGTTGCCTCGAGGCCTCGATGCCGCTGCAGCAGGCCACCCGCACCGACGAGCCGGGCTGCCTGGCCTACGTGTTCAGCGCCGACCCCTGCGAGCCGGGCCACATCTCGGTGTACGAACTCTGGGCCGACGCCGCCACGCTCGAAGCCCACTTCCTGCACCCGAACTACATCAACATGCGCACGATGTTCGGCGAGCACGGCATCACGGGCGCCGATGTGAAGAAGTACCGAGTCGACGCCTCGGCGCCGGTGTACAACGCCCAGCGCATCGCCACCGCGTCGTTCGACTGACCTACCGCACGACCCCATGACCGGCACCGACGCCCTGCGCATCCGCGAGGCCGCCCGGGCCGTGGTACTGACCCGCGACCGGCACGTGCTGCTGGTTCGCTTCGAGTTCCCCCAGGCCAGCCGGTGGGCACTTCCCGGCGGAGGCATCGAGCCGGGCGAGTCGGCGGTCGACGCCCTGCGACGCGAACTCGCCGAGGAGGTGGGCCTGCACGACGCCTCCATCGGACCACACGTGTGGAATCGGCTGCACCTCATCCCGTTCATCAACGGCCTATACGACGGCCAGCGCGAGCAGATCCACCTCGTCGCCGTCGACGACCGCTTCGAGCCGCGTCCGGCGCTCGACTGGGAGCAACTGAACGCCGAGTACGTGTTCGAGCTGCGCTGGTGGCACATCGACGACATCCTTGCCGCCGACCACCTCACGTTCGCCCCGTCCGAACTCGGCCGCCTGCTCGACCACCTGCATCAGCACGGCCCGACGGCCGAGCCCGTCGACATCGGCGTCTGAAAAGCACCGGGCCGCGACAGGCCCGGACGGTAGGGTCGTCAGCCGTGCCCGATGCCTCGACGATCCTCGCCTTCGCCGGCGCGTCGTTCCTGCTGCTCATCATCCCCGGGCCGGCGGTGCTGTACATCCTCAACCGCAGCGTCAGCGACGGGCGCACCGTGGGCCTCGCTGCTGTCGCCGGTCTCGAGCTCGGCAACCTCGTACACGCCATCGCCGCGGCAGCCGGCCTCTCGGCGGTGCTGGCCACCTCGGCCACCGCGTTCAACGCCGTGAAATGGTTGGGCGCCCTGTACCTCATCGCGGTCGGGGTGCGCACGCTGCTGCGCAAGCCCGACCCGATGGACGCCGACCGGGCCACCACCTCGCCCACCAAGTCGTTCACCCAGGGCATCGTCGTGAACGTGCTGAACCCGAAGGTGGCGCTGTTCTTCCTGTCGTTCCTGCCCCAGTTCATCGACCCCGACAAGGGCAGCGCCGGCCTGCAGGCACTGGTGCTGGGCCTGGTGTTCGTGCTCATCGGCTGCATCACCGACAGCGCTTACTCACTGCTGGCCAGCAGCCTGCGCACCGTGCTGCTACGCGGCCGGGCGCTGCCCTTCGTGCAGCGCTACGTGGCCGGCACCGTCTTCATCGGCCTCGGGTTGGTGTCCACCACCGCCAGCGTGCACCGGACCTCGGCGACGTGACAGACGGCCCCACGATGCGCCCACGCGACTGGGCGCTGCTGTGTCTGCCCGGCCTGCTGTGGGGCACGTCGTTCTACTTCATCGCTGAAGGGCTCGAAGCCTTCCCCGCGGCGCTGATCACCCCGATGCGAGTGGCCGTCGGCTTCATGGTGCTGGCCCTGTTCCCGGCGTCGCGCCGGGCCATCCCGCGCAGCGACTGGCCGAAGATCGCACTGCTCGGCGTGGTGTGGATGGCGTACCCGTTGACGATGTTCCCGTACGCCGAGCAGCACGTGTCGTCGAGCGTCACGGGCATGTTGAACGGCGCCACACCGCTGTTCGTGGCCGCCGTGGCATCGGTCATCTCCCGGCGCCTGCCGCCGCGACGGCAGATGCTCGGCCTGTTCGTCGGCAGCCTCGGCGTGGTGCTGATCGCCCTGCCCACCCTGGGCGAGGGCCAGTCGAGCGCGCTCGGCGTGGCGCAGATCATCTCTGCGCTGATGTGCTACGGCCTGGCATTGAACATCGCTGCCCCACTCCAGCAGCGCCACGGCGCGCTGCCGGTGCTGTGGCGCACCCAGGCCGTGGCGCTGGTGCTCACCGTGCCGCTCGGCCTGGTCCACCTCGACGAGGTCGAGTTCGCCTGGGGCCCGTTCCTCGCCATCGTCGCCCTCGGCGTGCTCGGCACCTCGTTCGCCTACGTCCTCGCCGCCACGAACGCCGGTCGGCTGGGCAGCACCCGCGCCTCGGTCACCACCTACATCATCCCGGTGGTGTCGTTGGCCCTGGGTGCCCTGGTGCGCAACGAGACCGTGGCGGTGCTGGCCGTACTGGGTTGTGCCGTGGCGCTGTTCGGCGCCTGGCTGGCCGGTCGTCGCGGCTGATCCGCGGCGCGGCCTACTGTCGCAGCCATGGCCACGCCTCGCCGCTCCGCCGCACCGCACCCCCATGTCAGGGTGCGCGCCGGCGATCTGCCCGCCACCGGACACCTCACGGTCGTGTCGCCGCACCTCGACGACGCCGTGCTGAGCTGCTTCGCGCTCATGCGCGCCGCCCGCACGGCGACGGTGATCACCGTGTTCGCCGGCCTGCCGCCGGTGGGTACTCAACCGGCCTTCTACGACCGCCTGACCGGTTCCGCCGATCCGCACCGGCGGATGGCGGCCCGGCGCCGGGAAGACCGCGCTGCGCTGCGGCTGCTGAACGCCAAGCCGGTGCACCTCGACCTGCTCGACGGCCCCTACCGCACCACAGCGCCCACCACCGACGAACTGGTCGAGGCCATCGCCGCCGCCGTGCCGCGGCGCACCACCCTGTTGGCCGCACCCGGCGGGTTCGGCAACCACCCCGACCACCGCCTGGTGGCCGAGGCCGCACCGCTGGCCGCCGATGCGCTCGGCCTCGACCTGGTGGCCTACGCCGACTACCCCTACGCCGCGTCGTACGGCTGGCCGGCATGGGTGACCGGCGCCGAACCCGACCCGTTCCTCGACCCTGAGTGCACCTGGGACGCAGCCCGTGCCCGCCTTCGCACCAACCACCTGCTGGTCGACACCGTGGTGAGCCTGCCACCGGCCGTGCGGCGCGAGAAGGCGGAGGCCGTGGGCCGGTACGTCACCCAACTCGGTGTGGTGGAGATGGGCCCCGCCGGCCTGGCCACCGGCACCGCCCGGAGCCGGTTCGAACTGCTGTTCCGCCGGGCGACGGCGGCCGTGGAGCCGACACGGCGCTGACGCCGCGCGGCGTCGGCTCCACGACACTGCCGAACCGAAGACATGGCACTCCGCCCGCTTCAGGGATCCCCATTCAAGCAGGTCGTTCCAATCCGATTCCAGAGCGGAACGAACGTTCAAGAAACTGACATCGGGCGGCAGCATGTCGCCACCGACACGCTGGCAGCGACCCCCGTCACCGGAAGTTGCGGCTGCCGGCGCTGGCCGGAACGGGCAGCGGGACGATCTCTTCGGCCACCACGTTCACCACCCCTTCGCTGCGTTCGAGTCGGCCGCGAATGAGCAGCGCAGCGGCATCGCGGGCCACACGTCGATAGCGCGCCCAGCACCCTTTCGACACCACCACGTTCACCAGTCCGGTCTCGTCCTCGAGGTTCATGAACGTGGTGCCCTGAGCGGTCATCGGCCGCTGGCGATGGGTGACCACACCGGCGACGACCACCCGGCTGCGCGGTTCGCAGGTGGTCAGATCGGTGGCACTGGCCACCCCCAGGGCAGCCAACTGCTCGCGCAAGAACCGGGTGGGGTGGCCGTCGGGCGACACCCCGGTGGCCCACAGATCGGCCACCGCCACCTCCACCGGGTCCATCCCGGGCAGCCGGGGGGCGCGCTCGCCCAGCACGATGCCCTCCAACCGGTCGGGTCGCGACTGCACAGCAGCACCCGCCGCCCACAGCGCCTCGCGCCGTTCGAGACCGAGACTCTCGCCGAACACCCCGCCGGTGGCCATGGCCTCGAGTTGTTGCAACTGCAACGACGGCACCCGACGCACGAGATCTTCCAGCGACACGTAGGGGCGACCGGCCTGGATGGTGGCTGCCAGGTCGGCGCCGACCCCGCGCACCGATCCCAGCCCCAGCCGCACTGCCACACCCCCCACCGAGTCGGGGCACGGCTCGAGCGTCGCGGTGGCCAGCGATGCGTTCAGGTCGGGGGTGCGCACCACCACCCCGTGGCGCCGGGCGTCCTGCACCAGCGAGTGCGGGCTCCAGAACCCCATCGGCTGGGCGTTCAGCAGCGCCGCGCAGAACGCCGCCGGCTCGTGGTACTTCAGCCAGGCCGAGGCGTAGACCAGGTACGAGAACGACACCGAGTGCGACTCGGGGAAGCCGTAGTTGGCGAACGCCGCCATCTTGACGAAGATCTCATCGGCCACCGCCCCGGTGATGCCCCGCTCGGCCATCCCGGCGTAGAGGCGTTCCTTCAGCCGCTGCATCCGGGCCTGGCTGCGCTTCGAGCCCATCGCCTGACGCAGCTGGTCGGCCTCGCTGGGCGTGAACCCGGCCACATCGATGGCCATCTGCATCAACTGCTCCTGGAACAGCGGCACCCCGAGGGTCTTGCCCAGGCTGTTCTCGAGCAGCGGGTGCAGGTAGGTGACCGGCTCCTGCCCGTTGCGGCGGCGGATGTAGGGGTGCACCGACCCGCCCTGGATGGGGCCGGGCCGGATGAGCGCCACCTCGACGACGAGGTCGTAGAACCGCCGTGGCTTCAGCCGCGGCAGGGTGGCCATCTGCGCCCGGCTCTCCACCTGGAACACGCCCACCGAGTCGGCCCGGCACAACATGGCGTACACCTCGTCCTCCTGCGGGATGGTGGCGAGGTCGATCGAGTAGCCGCGGTGTTCGCGCACCAGGTCGACGGCGTAGTGCAGCGCGCTGAGCATGCCCAGGCCGAGCAGGTCGAACTTCACCAACCCCACCGCGGCACAGTCGTCCTTGTCCCACTGCAGCACGCTGCGCTGGTGCATGCGCGCCCACTCGACCGGGCACACCTCGATGATCGGCCGGTCGCAGATGACCATGCCGCCGGAGTGGATGCCGAGGTGGCGCGGCGCATCTTCCACCTCGGCGGCCAGGTCGAGCACGGTGGCAGGGATGTCGTGCTGACCCTGTTGCGCGGTGGCAGCCACCGCCCCCCAGGCATCCATCTGCTTGCTCCAGGCGTCTTGCTGGCCCGGGGCGAAGCCCAACGCCCGGGCCATGTCGCGCACCGACGACCGCGCCCGATAGGTGATGACGTTGGCCACCTGGGCGGCGTGGTGGCGGCCGTAGCGCTGGTACACGTACTGGATGACCTCTTCGCGCCGGTCGCTCTCGATGTCGAGGTCGATGTCGGGCGGGCCGTCGCGTTCGGGCGACAGGAACCGCTCGAACAACAACCCCAGCGACACGGCATCGGCCTTGGTGATGCCGAGCGCGTAGCAGACCGCGCTGTTGGCCGCGCTGCCCCGGCCCTGGCAGTAGATGTCGGCCCGCCCGCAGAACGCGACGATGTCCCACACGACCAGGAAGTAGCCGGCGAACCCGAGAACCTCGATGACCGCCAGTTCGTGGTCGATGGTGCGCCACGCCCGCGCTCGCAGCGACAGGTCTTCGCCGCCCTGGGGCCTCTCGCCGTAGCGGTGCCGGGCCCCGGCCTCGGCCAACTGGCGTAGATAGGCCATCTCGCTGAGCGGCTGGCCGTCGGGGCCGGACGGGCATGGGAACGGCGGCAGCTTGGGTGCCACCAGCGCCAGGTCGAACGCCGCAGCCCGGCCGATGGCAGCCGCCTGTTCGACCACCCCCGGGTAGCGGGCGAACCGACGCGCCTGTTCGGCACCGCTGCGCAGATGCGCACCGGCCGAGGCGGGCAGCCACGGGTCGAGGTCGTCGAGGCTGCGTCGGGCGCGCACTGCGGCCACTGCGGTGGCCAGACGCCGTTGGGCGGGGGCGGCGTAGTGCACGTTGTTGGTGGCCACACAGGCCAGGTCGAAGCGGGCCGCCAGTTCGGCCATGCCGTCGTTGCGGGCCGAGTCGAGCGGGTGTCCGTGGTCCCACAACTCGACCACCACCCGGTCGCGACCGAACGCATCGATCAACCGGCCCAGTTCGCGAGCCGCTGCCCGCGGACCGTCGTGCACCAGCGCCGCGGGCACCGCGCCCTTGCGGCAGCCGGTGAGCACCCACCAGTGTCCGGCCCCGGTGGCGGCGAGATCGGCCAGGGTGAACTGCGCTGCGCCCTTCTCACCGGCCAGGTGCCCGAGGCTCAACGCGCGTGCCAACTGGGCGTACCCGGTGAGACCGTCGGCCAGCACGACGAGGTGCTCACCGGCCGGATCGGGGGCGTGGGGGTCGAGGTCGGGCCCGATGATGCGCTGCTGGTGCTGGGTGTCGGCCTCGCTGCGCGCCACCCGGGCATCGCCTGCCGTCAGGGTGATCTCGGCGCCGAACACCGTGGGCAGTTCGAGCGCCCGGGCGGCCTCGGCGAAGCGGACCACCCCGTACAGACCGTCGTGATCGGTGAGGGCGAGCGCTTCGAGGCCCAGGCGATGAGCCTCCTCGACCAGTTGTTCGGGATGCGAGGCACCGTCGAGGAACGAGAAGTTCGAGTGGCAGTGCAGTTCGGCGTAGGGCACGCTGCCGGGCCGACGCCCAGCAGCGGCCGGCGGTTCGTAGGGTTGCCGTTTGCGGCCCAGCGCCGGACCGTCGCCCCCGGCGCTCCAGGCCACCGAACCCGGGGCCCGCCCGTCGCGGGCGCGACCCGACAGCAGTGCCTCGACATCGCTCCACGGCAGATCGGGGTTGCTGAAGCCCATCCACCGACCATATCGAACACCTGTTCGATCAGCAAGGGGCGGGTCCGGGTGCCGTCAGGCAGTTCCGGGTCGGTGGTAGCGCACGTCGGGGGCCCGCTCCTCGTTGCCGTGCCCGTCGGTGGAGTCGACGGCGACGAACCCCTCGCGCTCGTAGAACCGGCGCGACCCGGCGTTCACGGCGAACGTCCACAGGTCGAGCCCACCCGGGCAGCGTTCGACGGCACGCTCGATCATCCGGTGACCGAGCCCACGCCCCATCCATGCCGGGTCGAGGTACAGCTGCTCGATCCACCCCGAGCCGCTGCGCCCGGGTTCCAGCACCATCAGCCCCACCACCAGCCCGTCGACCTCGGCCACGGTGACGTCGGCGTGGCCGATCACCTCGTCGGCCATCCAGCGCCGCACCTCCGACTCGTCGTGGATGCACGGCACCTCGGGGATGCCGAACTCGCGCGACCGCAGGTACACGAGGGCACAGTCGCCGGCATCGTTGGTACGCGCCGCACGCAGCACCGCCTCGCCGGGCTGCAATGCGCGCAGCACACCGGCCAGACCCGCATCGGCCAGGCGGATGGCGCGGTGCCACGGGAACCAGTCGACCTCCTGGCTCTCGCCCTCGGGTGGTGCCGGGCGCATCGACGGCGCGTGCAGCACATAGCGCACGTCGAGGTGCGTGTGCCCACGCGGCCCCGGGTGCACGTCGACGTGCACCACCGGCGGCTCGCCCTCGGCGTCGGGGAACTCGACCGGCAGGCCGGTCTCCTCGACCGCCTCGCGCCGGGCCGCCTCCCACGGTGTCTCACCCGGATCGATGTGCCCCCCGGGCTGCAACCACAGACCGAGCCGCTTGTGCTTGTGCAGCACCACCCCACGGTCGCCCACCACGATGGCCGAGGCGGTGACGTGCACGGGCCCACCCGCTTCGTCGAAGGGGCGGTCGAGGGTGGGCACGATCTCGGCGAAGCGCTGCAGCGACCACCGCTCGCGAGCGTCGACCGCGCGTCGTGTCGCCAGACGGTCGAGCAGATCAGGGGCAGAAGCAGGCACCTCGTCACGCTACGCCGTCGACCACAGATGTCCCGTTCTCCAGATTCACCGAAAAGACCCCTTTAGGTAGACGAGGTCTTGCCGATACCCCCTCTGACCGAGCGTGTGGCGGCATTGCAAGGACGCAACTATCAGCCCCTACCAGGCGGAGAAACAAGGATGGAACCAGACGCTCAGCTCGCACCTCGGGTACTGCTCGCCGTGAACGATGCGCTCCTTCGGCGCATCGCCAGCGTGACGCTGCGGGAACGAGGCTTCTCGGTCAGTGCCACGACCGAGGGTTCGGCGGCGCTCATGCTCGCCGAGTCGTTCAACCCCGACGTGATCCTCGTCGATCTCGAGATGCCGGCACCCCACGGGGGTTCGGTGTTCGACATCGTGCGGAGCAAGTCGGAGGCATACCTCGTCGGGATCGCACCCGCCGATGCCGACACCGTACGGATTCGAGCGCTGCGCGCCGGCGCCGATGACGTCGTCTCGGTGCCGGTGAGCCCGGAGGAGTTGGCAGCACGGTGCCAGGCGCTGCTGCGTCGGCCCCGCAACCTGCACACCCGCTGGGACCCGATGGCAGCATCGGTGATCTCGCTCGGCCCGCTCAGCGTCGACGTGGGTCGCAAGGAGATCCAGGTGCACGGCCAGGACGTGCCCGTCACCCGGATCGAGTTCGCCCTGTTCGAACAGTTGTGCCGCCACCCGGCGGAGGTGCGTTCGCGCATCCAGCTGCTCGAAGAGGTGTGGGGCCCGAACTGGGTGGGCGACACCCACGTCGTCGACGTGCACCTGTCGAACCTGCGGCGCAAGCTGCAGCGACTGGCGCCCGACCTGCGCTTCATCCACACCGTGCGTGGTGTGGGCTTCCGCCTCAGCACCGATCTGCTCCGCTCCGGTGGCGCGGCAGACAGTGACGAGCGCGACCTGATCCCGGCCTGAGGCCGAGAACACGCATCCGACCTCGGTCGGTTCCGATCCGCTTCGAACCGGTACGCGCAGCTGCCAGCGTGTACCGGTTCGTCGCGTCTCAGCCGTACTCGGCGACGAGCCACCACCGCTGTCGTTCGACCGTGGCGAGATAGGCCCGCCCCGACGCGGTGAGCAACTGGAAGCGGGCCAGGCGACGGTGCCCACGCGGGTCCCACCAGCGTTCGTCGAGCGGCCAGGGCCCCGCCCACGCAGCGATGGGTTCGGCCTGCATCCGGGCCGGCTCGCCGGTGAGCAACCCGCGAGCGCTCACCCCCACGGCCCGACCCGCGCTGTCGAGCACCTCCACCGGCACCGGTTCGGGATACAGCACGGCCGGGGTGGGTGCCGGCAGTGCACCGCTCCAGGGCAGCGTCGGCGCCGCCGCGGCAGGTGATGCACCGCCCAGCGACGCCGGCACCCAGCGGTACTGGTCGGCAGGCATCCGGCCGCCGCGCCACTCGGCCACCACCACCTGCTCGTCGCCCACCAGACCGGCCAACCGCGCCACGGCCCGCTGCGCCCAGTCGTCGGCCTGGCTGCGCCCACCCCACAACCCCGCCTGCGCCCCCTCGTCGGCCCGCACCACGGTGGGTTCGAGACGCAGCAGCACCACCCCGGCAGCCGACGCGTCGTCGAGGCGCCGCGACCAGCCGTCGAGTTGCCAGCGGATGCGCTCGAGCACCGCCGCCACCCCCAGGCCGGCCGGACGCGACCACACCCGCTCGCTGCGCTCGCCCTGTTCGGTGGCGACGGTGACCGCGAGGTGGGTGCACACCCGGCCATCGGCAGCGAGCGCCTCGACCAGCGGCTCGGCCAGCGACCGAGCAGCGAACACCACGGCGTCGAGGTGCTCGACCGGCGGCTCGAACGACTGCTCGACCGCCAGCCCAGGCGGGGGTTCGACCGCTCCGAGCGGACGATCGTCGCCCCCCGCCGCCATGCTGCGGGCCTGTGCGCCCAGCGGCCCGAAACGGGCGAGCAGATCGGACTCGTCGAGTGCAGCCACATCGCCCAGGCGGGTGAGGCCGAGGCGGTGGAACAACTCGACCGAAGCCCGGTCGAGCCCGCCCACATCGACCAGCAGCCCCACCGGCAGATCGGCCAGCAGCGCGCCCGACCCACCCGGGGGCACCACCTCGGGCCGGCCCGCACGCACGGCGAGCCGAGCGGCCACCCCCGCCGCGAACCGTCCGTCGGCCACCCCCACCCCCACGCGGCCGATGGCCGCCAGCGACGGGCCCAGCACTGCGGCGACCCGCTCGACCACCAGCGCCGCCATGGCCGCATCGCCACCGAAGTAGCGCGACGGACCCCGCGCAGCGAACGTGAGCGTGCCCGGCACGGTGAGCTCGAGCCGGGGCACCATCTCAGCCACGGCGTCGACCACCCGGTGGAAGGCCCGCGCCTCAGCGGCCGGGTCGTGCACGGCCAGCCGCACCGAGGGGCAGCGCGCCTGGGCGTCGCGCCGGCGCTGGCCGACCCGTACCCCGGCGTCGGCAGCGGCGCTGGAGCGGGCGATGACCCGGTTGGCATGGAGCACCGCCACCGCCTCGTCGGCCCGGCACCCGACAGCCACCACCGGCCACTGCGGACAGAGGAGCACGGCCAGGCGCGACACGGCTCAACCCGCCTGGCGGTGCAGGGGTACGGCAGCCACGCCGGCCCGTTCGACAGCGCCCGACGGACCCGGGAACCACAGGGTGTCGTGCCGTTCGCGGGGCAGCCGCCGACCGCTGAGGTGGAGCGCTACCCGGCGTGTGCGCAACACACCATGACCGACGCCGAGGCCGTGCCAGTCGGCCCGGCCCGCCATCTGCAGATCGGGGGCGAACGAACCGGCCCCGCCCACCAGCACCAGCACGGCACCGCGCGCCTGCACCCGCGCCTGCACACGACGGGCCGTCGCCGGAGAGATGTGCCTGACCGCCCCCAGCACCACCACGTCGAAGCCGTCGATGGCAGCCGCGAGCACCTGCGCCCATGTCGACTCGGCGAATCCGCCCGAACCCGGTTCGCGCACCACGACCACCCGCTCGAGCGCTACGCCGACCTCGGCCGCCGCACCCGGCCCGAACGTGGGCGACCCGGCGACACACCCCCACGACCCGGCTTGCACCGGCCCGGCCAGCAGCAGCGCCGCTGCCGACGACGCGGCCGCACCGACGCAGGCCACCGTCGAGCCACGGACGAGGCCCTGGGGGAACAGCCCGCCGAGGGCCGGGTGCACTGGCACGGTGCGCTCAGCGGCCGGCGCAGTGGACGCCAACCGAGGCAACAACTCGGCCAGCCGGGCACGGGCAGACGGAGGCGCAGAGGGTGATGCAGACGGGGACTCAGACGGGGACTCGGATCGGGCGACAGCTGCCATGCCCCTACTGTATCGAACGGGTGTTCGATCGTTTCGGGCCGATCAGCCGGCGATCTCGCCCCGATCGCCATCAGCCGACAGTCGCTGCTCGATGAGCGCCACGAACTCGTCGGCCGAGGTGGCCAGCGCATCGGCACCCAGCGAGCGGGCGTGCTCGGCGTCGTGCACGGCGATACCGCCCACCACCAGCAGCACGTCGGGAGCCGTCTGACGGATCGTCTCGAGCGACGCCTGGGCAGGCACCAGGCCGGCCGAAGTGGTGACGGAGATGCCGATGGCCGCCACATCGGGCGTCGTGAGCACGGCGTGGAGGAACGAGGCCGCCGGCACATCGGCACCCAGGTCGGACACCTCCCAGCCGCGCAGCCGCATCATGTCGGACATCAGCGACACCGGCAGCGAATGCCGCTCACCGGCCGGGGCGCCCAGCACCACCGTGCCCCGGGTACGGCCCCGGCGCACGAACCGCGGGCCGAGGCGACCGATCAGCCGCAGCACGATGCCCGTCGCCCGGTGCTCGACCGCGATGTCGAGCTGACCGCGCTCCCACCGATCGCCGATCGACGCCATGGCCGGTGCCACGACCTCGAGGTACACCGAATCGAGATCGGCACCACCGGCGAGCGCGTTCTCGATCACACCCCATGCACCGCGGGCATCGCCCACCAGCAGGCGCGACTCGAGCCGTTCGGCCCACGGAGCCCGGCGCCGACCGCCGCCTTCGGGTGCGTCGGCCACTGCGGTGGCGCCCGCCCGGAACACATCGAGGTCGGACCGCAGCACCTTCCAGGTGCCGCCGTCCTTCTCGGCCGTCAACTGCCCCAACCGCACATAGCGGTAGGCGGTCATGTAGTGCACGCCCAGCTCTGCCGCTGCCTCGTGGAGCGTCAGCGCGTCGTCGGCCATGCATGTCACCGTACGGGGGGACACGAGACAGTGCCCACTCCTGCGCCAAGTCCGATTGTGACAGCGGGCGCAGCAGCGCGCCTGCACCGGTGGTTCAGCCGGCTGCTTTGGCCTTCCATCGCTCCATGGCGGCGCGGCTGCGCTCGATGAGCAGCGCCGGCACGCGGCGCTCGTACTCCGAGCCGCCACCCGCAGCCTCGCCACCAGCCGACGCTGCAGCGGCGGCAGGCTCCTCCACGGCTTCGAACGTGGGCTCCATACCGGGCAGCCAGTACTGGTACAGCGAGCCCACCACCTCGTCGAGACCCTCCTCGTCGAAACCACGACTGAGGTTGACGGTGATCTGGTTGCTGTACACGTGCACGCTGTCGACGTGCCCGGTACCGAGCAGGCGCCGGGCCAGTTCAGCAGCGGGGCGCGGCCCCACGGCGTCGTCGACCGACGAGAACTGCTCGTGGCCCTGCCCCGTGAGCGACCGGTTCGTCTCGAACCGCACCACACCGGGAACCGAGCTCGGCTTGCGCATCACGCTGACCATCTGACCCATGGGCCAGACGTTACCGCACGTGTCGCTCACCACATCGGGTCGCCAACTAGGTTCACCTCTCACAACGCTGCACACGACAACGCTGCACACGACAACGCTGCACACGGCAAGGAGCAACCGATGGCCGACATCACCCTCGAGGTCTTCGAGAAGGAAGCCCGCGACTTCCTCGACGCCAACGCCACCCGGAAAGAGGCCGAGCAGCAGTTCGTGTGGGGCCAGGGCTCCGACAAGGTGGCGGTGTTCGAGGAGAAGGACCGCGCCACCGAACTGGCCGACCTCCGCCGCGCATGCGAGTGGCGGGCGACGAAGTTCGACGCCGGCTTCGGCTGGATCAGCGGGCCCGCCCGGTACGGCGGACGCGAACTGCCGAACGCCTACGAGCGCCTCTGGAACAGCCTCGAGGCGCAGTACCAGGTGCCCAACCAGGGTGCGTTCACCATCGGCCTCGGCATGGTGGCGCCCACCATCCTCGCCCACGGCAGCGATGCAGCGAAGGAGCTGTACCTGCAGCGGATGTACCGGGCCGACCTCGTCGGCTGCCAGCTGTTCAGCGAGCCCGGCGCCGGCAGCGACCTCGCCAGCCTGCAGACCAAGGCCGTGCGCGACGGCGACGAGTGGATCATCACCGGCCAGAAGGTGTGGACCACCGGCGCGCAGTTCAGCGACGTCGGCGAGATCATCGCCCGCACCGATCCCGATCTGCCCAAGCACAAGGGCCTCACCGGCTTCATCGTCGACATGCACGCCCCGGGCGTGGAGGTGCGCCCGCTGCGCCAGATGACCGGCGGCGCCAGCTTCAACGAGGTGTTCTTCACCGAGGTGCGCGTACGCGACGACCACCGGCTCGGTGATGTGAACAACGGCTGGAACGTGGCGCTCACCACGCTGATGAACGAGCGTGCCGCCATCGGTGCCGGCGGCGGCAGCGGCACCAACCTGTACACCCGGGTGATCGAGATGGTGCGCCACTTCGGGCTCGACACCGACCCCATCATCCGCAACGAACTGGCGAACCTGCTCATCCACCAGCGTGTGTCGGGCTACAACAACCAGCGCGCGATGGACAAGATCAAGGCCGGTCAGATGCCCGGGCCCGAAATGAGCATCGCCAAGCTCGCCGGCACCCTCAACTCGCAACGTCTGGGTGCGTTCATCTCGCAGGTGCTCGGCCCGAAGCTCGTCGCCGACTCGGGCGAGTGGGGCACCTACGCCTGGAACCAACTCATCCTCGGCGCGCCGGGCGGACGTATCGCCGGTGGCAGCGACGAGGTGATGCGCAACATCGTCGGCGAGCGCGTGCTGGGCCTGCCCAAAGATGCCGGCATCGACAGCACCTCGCCGTTCAAGGACCTGAAGGTCGGCACACAGAAGGGCTGAACGCCATGAAGGACATCCTCGTCGGACTGCTCGCCGTCGCTGCGGGCCTGATGTTCTGCTTCCGCGGCTATCTGCTGATGCGCATCGTCATCCCGGTCTGGGGGTTCTTCGTGGGGTTCGCGCTCGGTGGTGCCATCATCTCGGCCATCACCGACCGCGCCTTCCTGGGCACCGTGTTGGGCTGGATCGTGGGCATCGTCATCGGCGTGGTGTTCGCCTTCATCGCCTACACCTACTACGCCGTCGCTGTCGTGCTCACGATGGGCACCGTCGGCTATCTGCTGGGCAGCACCCTGATGGTGGCGCTCGACGTGCGCTGGAACTGGGTGGTCGTCGCGGTCGGTGTGGTGGTGGGCTTCGTGCTGGCGCTCGGCGCCATCCTCATCGACCTGCCCACCGTGGTGCTCACGGTCGTCACAGCCCTGTCGGGTGCCACGGCCACCATCGGCGGGGTGATGCTCATCGTGAACCGACTCGACCTCGCCGACCTCGGCGACGATGCCATCACCTCCCAGATCAACGCCTCATGGGGCTGGTGGCTCGCCTATCTCGTGCTCGCCCTCGCCGGGGTGTTCGCCCAGGTGCAGGCCACCGAGAACGTGCGCGCCAGTGTGCGCTCCACGTGGAAGACCGCTGCCACTCCCCCTGCCTGACACAACCCCGCGGCT
>JBIIDH010000142.1:0-7395 GCA_044238435.1 Ilumatobacteraceae bacterium
GCCGCTGTAGGGCGAGGCGGGCTTGGAGTTGTTCGTGGAGCAGATGCTGGAAGGTGGCGCCGATCTCCGGGTCGAGCGCCAGATTCGCTTTCACCATCCCGGTGTTCGGGTCGACCCACACCCGGCATCGGCTGTCGCGCTTCTGACGCTCGAGTCGCCGTTTGCCGTCGTCGGCCTCGATGAGCCGGATCTCGCGTTGCAACCAGCCGCGGAACTGTTCCACCGTCGCCCGCTGCGACACCGCACGCGCGACCAGGTCGGCTTCCAACGCCCGCAACACAGGCTGCAACCGCGCGTCCAGCGAGCGGACCGCCGCGGTGAACGCATCGAGATGCTCACCCGACAACCGGCCCTCATCCATCGACGCCTTCAACTCCGGCGCCTGCGCAGCCTGCTCCGCGCGCTCGAGCGCTCGTCCCGCCCCGCCAGCCGAACGACCCGTCGCACGCGCGTTGATCGCAGTCGGATCCACCCCGGGACACCGGGCCGCGAGCTGGCGGAGCCGCTGGTTCAGATCGATCTCACGCGCCTGCAAGAACCGCACCAGCCCCGCCACATCACCCAACAGCCCGGCCACCCCGACCTCGTCGAGCAACCCCACATCCGCGTCAGCGACCCGCACGAACCGGTCGACCACCGGCAAGGCGGCCCCGCGTGCCACACCCCCAGCAGATACTGACAACACAGCCGTGCTCACACGCACCTCCCCACACCCCCGCACCAGCAGCGAGCAACCAGCAACCAGCAACCGACATGACGGGAACCCGGCAAACGGGTTCGATCTGGTTCCGAGGGGAAGTCCGGAACACCGAGCACCTTATACGTACACCAGTTCGTAGAGCAACCCGTGAACGAAGAAAAGTTGCGGGCTCAGTCGGGAGCGCACCCGCTGGCGGTGACCAGCGCGCACCGCGGCGCCAGCGGGAACACGCCGCGCACACGCTCGGCCGTCACCTCACTGCTCGGCACCTGTGCTGCGTCGTCGCCCACCGTGAGCACCGACCGCGCCCACCGCCACGGCCCGTGCGCTCCCGGTCCGTCGAACGGCTCGGTACCGAACGTCGTGGCGTGATCGAGCACCACTCCTGCGTGCTGCGGGCCGTCGACCTCGAGGCGCTGGCGCAGCGTCAACCGGCCCGGGGCTTCACCGTGACGACCCAGCCACACGGCATCGGTCACGCGGGCCGTACCGCTGCCGTGCACGACGAGGTGGGTGTGCGCGGTGTGCACGCTGCCGCGCACACTGACCGTGGGCTCCAGCTGCCAGTCGAGCCGCGCCCCGTCGCCCACCACCAGGCGCGTGCGGGCGATCGACGCGTCGCCATGCGGCCCCGGCTGGGCCATCGTTGCGGCAACGCTGCGCACCCGCACCGCAGCCCCCTCGCCCACCGTGAGGCTCAGGTCGAACTCGTCGCCGCCGAGCGGCCCAGCAGCCCCGTTCACCACCAGGAGTTCGAGCACGCCGCCGGAGGAGGCGCCCACCCGCACGACGAGCGGCACCTCGCACTGCATCTGGCGCAGCACGCTGGCGCCCGACGAGGCGAGGCCCACCTCGAGGACCGTGGTGGCGCGCACAGTCCGCTCAGCCGGCCTTCCACTGCTGCAACTGCGCCTCCACCCAGGCGGCCACTGCGGCGGCACCGTCGGGCTGCACGAGCGAGGTGAAGCAGATGGGCAGGTCGCCGCGCCGCGCCTTCGCATCGCGGTCCATCACCCCGAGGTCGGCGTTCACCAACGGCGCCAGATCGGTCTTGTTGATCACCAGCAGGTCGGCCGTCGTCACCCCCGGGCCGCCCTTGCGTGGCACCTTGTCGCCGCCGGCCACGTCGATGACGAAGATCTGCCGGTCGACCAGGGCACGGCTGAAGATGGCCGTGAGGTTGTCGCCGCCGCTCTCGATGATGGTGAGGTCGACCGGTGCGTGCGCAGCCTCGAGGTGCTCGACCGCATCGAGGTTGGCCGAGATGTCGTCACGTATGGCGGTGTGCGGGCAGGCACCGGTCTCGACGGGGGCGATGCGGTCGTTCGGCAGCACCGCCATGCGGCGCAGCGCCTCGGCGTCCTCGGTGGTGAAGATGTCGTTGGTGACCACCACCGTGCTCAGCCGGTCGGCTAACAGTCGGCACAGCGCGGCGACGAGCGCTGTCTTGCCGCTGCCCACCGGGCCGCCGATGCCCACCCGCAGCGGACGGGTGCCGGGTGTGCCGAACGCCCACTTCGTGTCGTCGGGCTGCCCGTCGTGGTGGCCGTGCGTGTGGCCGTCGCGGGTGTGGTCGTGGGGTTCGCCGGGGCGATGATCAGGAGGCAAAGAGCCTCACCTCCCAGGTGGCGTGGTGCTCGGCGAGGATGTCGGCGAGCAGGCTGGTGGATGCGGGCAGGTCGGCGGCGTCGGCGACGGCAGCGGCCCGAGCCGCAACAGCCGCCGCGGCTTCGAGATCGGGTGCCAGGCGCGCCGCCACGGCCTGCACGTCGAACGGGTCGAGGCCGATCAGGCGCACCGCCGCCGTGGTGATCGCGCCCACGAGATGGTGCAGCGAGCACAGCGCGGCCTGCTCGGGCGACAGGCCCGCAGCGGCGGCCACGGCGCCCAGTGCAACGGGTTGCATCGGCCCATCGGGGTGCAGCGCCAGCAGCTCGGTGGCCGGCGTCGCTGGCCAGGCACGCCGGGCGCCGCGCAGCAACTGCCTGCCGAGCGACCGGCTGACCGACCGCAGGCGCGGTGACGGCGTGCGCGCGGTCAATTCGCGGTCGAGCACCGCGAACGGATGCACGCCTGCACAGGCGGCTGCGACGAACGCCGCCTCGGTGGGGGCCACCGTGGCGAGACGGCCGTCGAGGAACGCAATGAGGTCGGCCATCGTGCGCAGGTCGCCGCGCGCATGGCTGGCCTCGACCCCGGCACTGTGCGCGTGGGCGCCCGTCGGGAAGCGGCTGTCGGCCAGCAGCAGCAGCGCCGCGGTGCTCACGAGGGCCGACCCATCAGAACAGGAAGTAGCGCTGGGCGAGGGGCAGCACGCTGACCGGCTGCTCGTCGATGAGCTCGCCGTCGACGTGCACGGCGAACGTGTCGGGCTGCACGGTGATGGAGGGCATCGCATCGTTCTCGGGCAGGTCGGCCTTGCCGCGTCGACGGGTGTCGGCCGATGCCACCAGACGCCGATCGAGCTGCAGTCGATCGGCCAAGCCGGCATCGAGCGCCGCCTGCGCGACGAACGTGATGCTGGAGGCCGCGGCGGTACGCGGCGCGGCGCCGAACATCGGCCGGGGCAGCACCGGCTGCGGTGTGGGGATCGAGGCGTTGGCGTCGCCCATCGCGGCCCAGGCCACGAACCCTCCCTTCAGCACGGCGTGCGGGCGCACCCCGAAGAACTTCGGTTCCCACAGCACGAGGTCGGCCAGCTTGCCCACCTCCACCGAGCCGATCTCGCTGTCGAGGCCGTGCGCCACCGCCGGACAGATCGTGTACTTGGCCACGTAGCGGCGCACGCGATGGTTGTCGGCCTCGCCGTCGCCCGGCAGCGCGCCACGGCGGTGCTTCATCACGTGCGCGGTCTGCCACGTGCGCAGGATGACCTCGCCCACGCGACCCATCGCCTGCGAGTCGCTGCCGATGATGGAGATGGCACCGAGGTCGTGCAGCACGTCTTCGGCTGCGATGGTGCTGGGCCGGATGCGGCTCTCGGCGAACGCCAGGTCCTCGGGCACCGACGGATTGAGGTGATGGCACACCATCAACATGTCGAGGTGCTCGGCCAAGGTGTTCACCGTGTGCGGCCGCGTGGGGTTGGTCGACGACGGCAGCACGTTGGGTTGCGCGGCCACGGTGATGATGTCGGGGGCGTGGCCGCCGCCCGCGCCCTCGGTGTGATACGTGTGGATCGATCGGCCGGCGATGGCCGCCAGGGTCGACTCCACGTACCCGGCTTCGTTCAACGTGTCGGTGTGGATGGCCACCTGCACACCTGTGCGATCGGCCACCGTGAGGCAGGCGTCGATGGCGGCCGGGGTGGTGCCCCAGTCCTCGTGCAGTTTGAACCCACCGGCCCCGGCCAGCACCTGCTCGAGCAGCGCATCGTGGCTGACCGTGTTGCCCTTGCCCAACAGCACCACGTTCACCGGCTGGTGGTCCATCGCCTCGTGCATGCGGGCGAGGTTCCACGCACCGGGGGTGACGGTGGTGGCCTTCGTGCCCTCGGCCGGGCCGGTGCCGCCACCGATGAGGGTGGTGATGCCCGAGGCAATGGCCTCGTCGACGATCTGCGGGCAGATGAAGTGGACGTGGCAGTCGATGGCACCGGCGGTGAGGATCCGGCCGTTGCCGGCCATGATCTCGGTCGACGGCCCGATCACCAGCGCCGGGTGCACGCCCGTCATCGTGTCGGGGTTGCCCGCCTTGCCGATGCCCACGATGCGACCGTCGCGCACCCCGACGTCGGCCTTCACGATGCCCCAGTGGTCGACGATGAGGGCGCCGGTGATGACCAGGTCGGGCGTGCCGTCGGCGCGGGTGCGACCCGACTGACCCATCGACTCACGGATCACCTTGCCGCCACCGAACACGGCTTCGTCACCGCCCACGCACAGGTCGCGCTCCACCTCCACCACCAGATCGGTGTCGGCCAGGCGCACCCGGTCGCCCGCGGTGGGGCCGAACAGTTGGCGGTATCGGGCACGGTCGATCTCAACCATCGAGCCGCCCTCCCGTTTCGCCGCGCAGGCCGGCCACGATGCGGTCACCGCCGAGCGGCACGAGGGTGACCTGTCGTTCGAGGCCGGGTTCGAACCGCACCGATGTGCCGGCCGGGATGTCGAGCCGCAGGCCGCGGGCCGCTGCCCGGTCGAACAGCAGGGCCGGGTTGGCTTCGGCGAAGTGGTAGTGCGAACCCACCTGCACCGGACGGTCGCCCCCGTTCACCACCCGCAGCGTGGTGGTGGGCAGGCCGGCGTTCAACACGATCGTGCCCTCGGGGCCGGTCACCGCTCCGGGCGCGGTGCCGGATACCGGGCCGCTCATCGGATCGGCTGGTGCAGCGTGACCAGCTTGGTGCCGTCGGGGAAGGTGGCCTCCACCTGGACCTCGTCGATCATCTCGGCGATTCCCTCCATCACGTCGTCGCGGGTGAGCACGTGACGGCCTGCGTCCATCAGATCGGCCACCGTGCGGCCGTCGCGCGCTGCCTCGAACACCCACGAGGAGAGGATGGCCACGCTCTCGGGGTAGTTGAGTTTCAGCCCGCGGGCTCGCCGCTTCTCGGCCACTTCGGCGGCGACATGGATCATCAGCCGCTCCTGCTCGTGTTGCGACAGGTGCATGGCCGCACTGTACGGGGGCCAGGTTTCCGCTCTGTTACGCGCTCTGCCGGACCGATCGCCTCAGCGCATCCGAGCGATCATCCGCTCCTCCACCTCGGCGAGGTGGCTCTCGATCTCGGCCTGGGCGGCGCACTCGTCGCCCGCGACGATGGCGGCGGCGATGCGGTGGTGCGCTGCGACCGACCGCTTGATCACGTCGCTGACGGCCCGGTTGTTGGCTTTCGACGCGAGCAGGTCGTGGAAGTCGTCGGACGAGAACAGGCTGGCCAGCACCTTGCCGCACAGTTCGGCCAACAGCTCGTTGCCGCACGAACTGGCCAGCGCCCAGTGGAACTCGCGGTCGAGCTGGCGGAACGCCTCGAGCGACATCGTCGGCTCGAAACCAGCGGCGATCTCGGCGATGCGGGAGCGCTGTTCGTCGGTGGCGTTGGCGGCAGCCAACTGGGCGATGGGCAGCTCGAGGATGCGGCGCACGGCGAACAACTCGCGCACTCGGTGCTTGCGGTAGTCGTCGCCGTCGAGGCGCACCTCGGGCAGGCGTTCGGCCACATACGACCGGTTGCCCCGCTTCTCGATGAGGCCCATGGTGAGCAGACCCTGCACGGCCTCACGAATGGAGGTGCGCGCCACGTCGAACTGTTCGGACAGCTCGCGCTCCGACGGCATCGACGCACCGGGAGGCAATGCACCCGACCGGATCTCCTGCTCGATGGCGTCGCGCACGGTTGCCGACACGGTGCGGCGAGCAATCGGCGTGAAACGTGACGACATCTCCTGCTTCCCTGGCCAGTCACCCGGAGCCGGCACCGAATGCGCCGAACCTCGGAATGGATGCGCGGCGACACTACCCCCGTTCCGCAGACCATGCGCGACCGTCGCAGCAGTTGGCACAGGCCTCGGACTCAGGCGCCCGACTCAGACGCCGGCGAGGGCCACCTCGTCGAGCGGCACACCGCAACGGGCGGCGAGCGCTTCCACCACCAGGTCGTGGTCGGCCCGCTGGGGCAGGCCCGACACCGTCACCACACCGACGCAGCCCGTGCCTCGCACCAGCAGCGGGAACCCGCCGCCGTGTGCGGCGTGGTCGCGCGGGTCGAGCGCCATCAGGTCGAGGATCGACCTCCCGTCGCGCAGTTCCTCGCGACCCACTGCGTACGACGGGCGGTGCAGCATCTCCACCACGTTGCGCTTGCGGCGCGCCCAGTCGGCGTTGGCCGGCGCCGTGCCGGGCATGGCGGCGAGGAACACGGTGGCACCGTGCAGTCGCACCTCGATGGTGACCGCAACACCACGGGCCTCGGCCCGGGCGCGCAGATCGCTGCCCAGCTCCCACGCAGCCTGCTCGTCAAACGCAGCGAACCGGAGTCGCTGCAACTGCACCTCGATACGCGCCAGGTCGGCGACAGGGTCACTCATGCCCTCTGTGATAGCAGCCCGGACAGCGTCAGAGGACCCCGATACGGGGACGATGCCCTCGCCGGACCTCGCCTCAGGTGAGTGCCAGCACCGACCGGATGGCGGTGTACACGGCGACCACGACGAGCAGGCCGACGAACCAACGCTGCAGCGAGGTGGGGTCGTGTCTGCGGGCCAGTCGACCCCCGACGACCACGCCGATCGCGCTGGCAATGGTGAACGGGAGCACCGTGGCCCATTCGATCGAGCCGGCCTGCAGGCGCGTGCTCAGCGCGACAACCGAGTTGATGGCGATGACGAGCAACGAGGTGCCCACCGCCTCGGTCATCGTGAAGCCGAGTGCCAGCACCAGCGCTGGCACGATGACGAAACCACCGCCCACTCCGAAGAACCCGGTGAGCACGCCCACGCCACTGCCGGCGCCGATCACCTTCAGCGCCGTCCGAGGGTCGACGCGCGCGCTGGCACGCGCAGTCGGTTGTTCGCTCGGGGCGCTGAGGGGAGCCGCCTCCAGGAGATGCACTGTGTTGTATCACGAGATACCGGACGGATGTCGCGCGTCATAGCGGACAGTCGTTCAGCCTTCGGCGGTGTCCAAAGCCCGCCTGGTGATCACCGCCGTTGTCCTCGAAGGCCGCTCCGTGAGCGAGGTCGCCCGCCACTACG
>JBIIDH010000143.1:0-7329 GCA_044238435.1 Ilumatobacteraceae bacterium
CCGGCCGCAGCCTGAACGCCTGAGCCGACACACCCGAGGAGAACACCATGGCCGATGTGACCCTGCCCCAGTTGGGCGAGACCGTCACCGAGGGCACGATCACCCGCTGGTTCAAGAAGGTCGGCGACACCGTCGCCGCCGATGAACCGCTGTTCGAGGTGAGCACCGACAAGGTCGACACCGAGGTGCCGTCGCCCATCGCGGGCACCGTGCTGCAGATCCTCGCCCAGGAGGGCGACACTGTGCCCGTGGGTGCGGTCATCGCCGTCGTCGGCAGCACCAACGATGCTGCTCCGGTCCCCGCTCCGGCACCCGCTCCTGCGCCTGCACCTGCTCCGGTCGTGGAGGTAGCGCCCCCGCCGGCTCCCGCCCCGGCTCCGGTGCTCGAGGCTCCGGCTCCCGCGCCCGCCCCGGCCCCAGCGCCCGCCCCGGCGCCGGCGCCCGTCGCCGAGGGTGCTGGTGGCGACAACCGTCTGCTGTCGCCCGTGGTGCGCCGTCTCATCGCCGAGCACGGCCTGAACCCCGACGACATCACCGGCACGGGCCCTGGCGGCCGCATCACCCGCGACGACGTGAACGACCACATCGACCGCCTCAGCGCTGCGGCTCCTGCGCCCGCCCCGGCTCCCGCTCCCGCGCCCGCCCCGGCTCCGGCTCCGGCGCCCGCCCCGGTGGTCGAGGCTCCTGCCCCGGCACCCGCTCCGGCCCCGGCACCCGCTCCGGCCCCGGCACCTGCCCCGGCCCCGGCACCTGCGGTGGCCGCCGGCGATCGCGACAGCGCGGTGAAGCTCAGCAAGATCCGCAAGCTCACCGGCAGCCACATGGTGATGAGCAAGTCGGTCAGCCCGCACGCCTTCAGCGTGGTGGAGGTCGACTACGCCAACGTCGACGCCACCCGCGGCCGCGTGAAGCAGCACTGGAAAGAGACCGAGGGCTTCAGCCTCACCTACCTGCCGTTCATCACCCGGGCCATCGTCGACGCGCTGGGCGAGTTCCCGCACCTCAACGCCAGCATCAGCGACACCGAACTGGTGGTGCACAACTTCATCGACATCGGTGTGGCCGTCGACCTCGACTACCAGGGCCTGCTGGTGCCGGTGGTGCGCTCGGCCGAGACCAAGCGTCTGCGCGCCATCGCTCGCGAGATCAACGACCTCGCCAACCGGGCCCGCAGCCGCAAGTTGAGCCCCGACGAGATCCAGGGCGGCACGTTCACCATCTCGAACAACGGCTCGGCCGGCAGCGTGCTCACGATGGCCATCATCAACCAGCCGCAGGTGGCGATCATGTCGACCGATGCCATCGTGCGCAAGCCGGTGGTGGCGCAGTTGCCCGACGGCGGCGAGGCCATCGTCATCCACCCGGTTGGCAACCTGGCGATGAGCTGGGACCACCGAGCCTTCGACGGCGCCTACGCCGCAGGCTTCCTGGTGAAGGTGAAGCAGATCCTCGAGACCCGTGACTGGGACAGCGAACTCTGAACTGAACACTCTGCCTGCCGCCGAGCCCCTGCGGGTGCGGTGGCTCGGCACCGTGCCCTACGGCGAGGCCCTGGCCCTGCAGGAGGGTCTGTTCCGCCACGGCCGCGAGCAGCACCTGCTGCTGCTCGAGCACCCGCACGTGTTCACCTATGGCCCGCGCACCGACCTGGCGGCCAACCTGCGGTGCGAACCGGCAGCCGTCGGTGCCGAGCTGGTGGCGGTGAAACGGGGCGGCGACGTGACCTATCACGGCCCCGGCCAACTGGTGGGTTACCCGATCCTCAGCGTCGCCAACTCGCTCGGGGCAGCCGACCACGTCGCCGCCGTGCAGGCGGTGGTGGTGCGCACGCTCGAAGAACTGGGCCTCGTCGACGTGGGCGTGCTGCCCGAGTACCCGGGCGTGTGGGTGGGGGTCGACGGGCCGAACCCACGCAAGATCTGCGCCATCGGCGTGCGACTGTCGCGTGGCCGCACGATGCACGGCTTCGCGCTGAACATCAGCACCGACCTCACCTACATGCGCGAGCACATCGTGCCGTGCGGTATCGCCGACAAGCCCGTCACCTCGCTGGCCGAGGAGGGCATCGACGTGACGATGCGCGAGGTGGTCGACGTGCTGGCCCGACACGCCGCCGCGATGTGGAGCGATGGGCTGATCGAGCGGCAGGACGTCGCCTGGCGTCATCGCCCCGACGACCTCTCGGCGTTCTCGCGCGGCGAAGGTGCCGGGGTGCCGGTGCGCACTGCCGCCGATCACGGCGTGGCCACCGTCCCCGCTGAATCGGTGCGGCTGCTCGGCCGTCTGGGTCAGGCGGGGGTGACCGGCGGCCTCGAGATCTCCACCCGCAAGCCCGAGTGGTTGCGCCCGAAGGTGGTGCACGGCCCCGAGGTGCTGGGGCTGAAGCAGACCGTGCGCGACCTCGGCCTGGTCACGGTGTGCGAGGAGGCCGGCTGCCCCAACCTCAGCGACTGCTGGAGCGACGGCACCGCGACGTTCATGGTGCTGGGCGAGCGGTGCACGCGTGCGTGCGGGTTCTGCCTGGTCGACACCCGCAAGCCCGAGCTGCCCGCAGCCGACGAACCGGCGCGGGTGGCCGAGGCCGTGGCCCGCATGCGGCTCGAACACGCCGTGCTCACGATGGTGGCCCGCGACGATCTGGCCGACGGCGGTATGGCACACGTCGCCGCCTGCGTCGAGGCCATCCGTGCGGCCATGCCTTCCACCCGTGTCGAGACGCTCGTCAGCGATGCCAAGGGCGACCCGGCCTCGCTCGACCTGCTGTTCGCCGCCCGGCCCGATGTGTTCAACCACAACACCGAGACCGTCGCCCGCCTGCAGCGCGCGGTGCGCCCGTCGGCCGGCTACGCCCGCTCGCTCGGCGTGCTGGCCCGCGCCAAGGCGGCGGGCCTGACGGTGAAGTCGGGTCTGATCGTGGGCATGGGCGAGACGCACGACGAGGTCGTCGGCTGCCTGGTCGACCTCGCATCCATCGGCGTCGACATCGTCACGATCGGCCAGTACCTGCGGCCCACCACGCATCATCTGCCGGTGGCCCGCTGGGTCGAGCCGCACGAGTTCGACGAGTGGAAGCGCATCGGCGAGGCAGCGGGTATCGGCCATGTCGAGGCCAGCCCGCTCACCCGCTCGAGCTATCACGCCAAGCAGGCCGCCGATCAGGTGGCCGCCCCGGCCGCCGCGGTGCTCGTCACCCCACGTCTGCGTGGCGCCGCGGCGAGGTAGGCGGCCGTCATCTCAGGGGTCATCACCTCGAGCATCACCCGGTTCTCGATCCAGAACTCGATCACGTCGTGCGGTCCGCGCGACAGACGCACCGCACGCCACCCTTCGCGGTGACCGAGGGCGATGATCTCGTCGGCCGTACGCGGTACCGACACGGTGGCGTGCGTGGCGGTGAAACCACGGGCCGTCGGGTCGTGCCGGAAGCGGGCCTGGCCCGGGCCGTCGGGGGGATACATCTCGGTGCCCACCGGGTAGACCTCGATCGCTGCGCCGACGTCGTCGGCCGCCCAGGCGATCCACGAGTCGTGATAGGGGCCGAACCCGGTGAGCACGCCGTCGAACAGTTCGACGAGCACCTCGGCCACATGGCGGGTGTCGCGGGCCGGGATGGAGATGTGATGGATCATGGCCGCGACTCAGGCCGTGCCGAACGGGTTGTCGATCACGAACCGCCAACCGTGCGGCCCGCGGCGGGCCACATCGGCCGTGGTGCCGGCGAGGTGCACATCGTTGCCGTCGGCGGCGGTGCCGTCGATCGTCCAGTCGTACACGAGCAGCGCGACGTCGTCGCTCTGCACGGCCCGCTTCAGGGTGAGTTCGATCGGCAGACCGAGAGCGACGAAGCCGCTGAGGGCGGCCCGGTAGTCGCCGTCGGTGACGACTGCACCGGGCGCCGGAGCGAACGCCGAACCGGGTTCGGCGAGGGCGAGCATGCCGTCGACATCGCCGGCGTTGAACCGTTCGGCCCAGGCCTGGTGCAGCTCGGTGGGCGCGTCGATGAACAGGGTGGTCATGGTGGTTCCTCTCGGAGGTGATGGGGTGTGGTGGAGTGCTGCGTCAGCCGAGCCGCTCGAGCTCGCTGCGCAGTCGTTCGCGGGCCTGGTGCAGGCGCCAGCGGACGAGGTTGTCGGAGATGCCGAGCTCGGCGGCCACCTCGGCCGACGGCCGCTCGTCGATCACCCGGGCGATGAACACGGTGCGCAGGTCGGCCGGCAGCACCGCGACGAGCTCGGCGAGCGCGTCGCGGGCGGCAGCGGCCATCACCATCTCATCGGTCGACTCGGGCGCGGCTGGCTCGGCGAAGCCGACCTCGTCGAGCGAGTCGGTACGCGGCCGTCGCGTGCGGTCGCGGTGGTGATTGCGGATCAGATTGCCGGCGATCGTGTCGACCCAGCCGCACAGCAGCGCCTCGTCGGCCGGGCCGCGCACACCGGCCAGCGACCGCACGGCACGCAGCAGCACCTCTTGGGCCAAGTCGTCGGCACCCGCCCGGTCGTCGGCGGCGCGGCGCATCTTGCGCGCCAGGCGATCGGGTTGCTCGGCGACCATGCGCTCGAGCACCCGACGGTGCTCGCTGTGGTCGGAGGGCGCGGTCGACATCGAGCGGGTGCAACGCCGGAGGCGTGTCGGATCATCCACGAGAGCGGCAGAAGCGTTCACGACGACAAGAGACACCGTGCGACAGCGCGCGTTAGCGACAGAATGAAGGCCATGAGTGCACCATCCGTGACCGGCCCGTTCCTCGACCGCATCGCCCGCGCCCGTGCCACGATGGAGGCCACCGGCGTCGACGTGCTGCTGCTGAGCGTGGGCAGCGATCTGCCGTACCTCACGGGGTACACGGCCATGCCGCTCGAGCGCCTCACGATGCTGGTGGTGCCGCGCGACGGCGATGCGACGCTGGTCATCCCCCGGCTCGAGGCGCCGCGTGTGGCACCGCAGCCGGGTGTGTTCGGCCTGCTGCCCTGGAACGAGACCGACGACCCGGTGGCGCTGGTGGCGGGCCTGGTGCCCCGCCCGGCGGTGGCCGCGGTGGGCGACACGATGTGGGCGCGTTTCCTGGTCGACCTGCTGGGCCATTGGGGCAGCGACCGCACCCGCTACGTGCGCTCCACGACGGTCATGAACGAACTGCGCACGCGCAAGGACGCAGCCGAGATCGCAGCCCTCGCCGCTGCTGGCGCCGCGGTCGATCGCATCGCCGCCGAACTGCAGGCTGGTCGCATCCCGCTGGAGGGTCGCACCGAGGCCGAGGTGTCGGCCGATCTGGGCGCGCGCATCCTGGCCGAGGGGCACGAACTGGTGAACTTCGCCATCGTCGCCGCAGGCGAGAACGCGGCCTCGCCGCACCACCATCCGGGCGACCGCGTCATCCGTGCGGGCGAGATCGTGCTGTGCGATTTCGGCGGCACGATGGCCGGCTACTGCAGCGACATCACCCGCTGCGTGTTCCTGGGCGAGCCCACGGCCGAGGTGGCCGAGGCCTACGCCGTGCTGCACGCCGCACAGGCTGCGGGTGTGGCCGCCGGTGTGGTGGGCGCACCGTGCCAGGAGGTCGACCGGGCAGCGCGTCGGGTGATCGCCGAGGCGGGGTACGGCGAGTACTTCATCCACCGCACCGGTCACGGCATCGGCATGGAGGCCCACGAAGACCCGTACATGGTGGAGGGCAACGACCTGCCGCTGGCCGCCGGTCATGCGTTCAGCGTCGAGCCCGGCATCTACGTGGCGGGCAAGTGGGGCATGCGGTTGGAGGACATCGTCGTCGCCACCGCCGATGGCCCGTTGCCGATGAACACCGCCGAGCACGGTCTGGCGGTCGTCGGCTGAACACAGCCGCGCACCCCGGGGGTACAGTCCGGGCATGCTCGATCTGAAGATCTCCGGGGGAACGGTCGTCGACGGCACGGGTGCGCCCGGCCGGGTGGCCGATGTGGGTGTGCGCGACGGTCGCATCGTCGCCATCGGCGACCTCACCGAGGCCGCGGTCGACGAGGTCGATGCGCGTGGCCTGGTGGTGGCGCCCGGCTTCATCGACCTGCACACGCACTACGACGCGCAGGCGTTCTGGGACACCACCCTCAGCCCGTCGCCGCTGCACGGTGTCACCACCGTTATCGGCGGCAACTGCGGGTTCACCATCGCCCCGCTGGCACCCACCACCGACACGCCGGTGCGGGCCGACGATGCCGACTACCTCATGCGCATGCTCGCCCGCGTGGAGGGTATGCCGCTCGAGAGCCTGCAGATCGGCCTGCCGTGGGACTGGACCACCACGGGCAGTTTCCTCGACCGGCTCGATGGCACGCTCATGCCGAACGCCGGCTTCCTGGTGGGTCACTCGGCGCTGCGCCGGGTGGTGATGGGCGCTGCCGCCACCGAGCGCGAGGCCACGGCCGATGAGGTGGCCCAGATGCAGCAGTTGCTGCGCGACGGCTTGGCCGCCGGTGGCCTCGGGTTCTCCAGCACCTGGTCGCCCAGCCACAACGACCACCTCGGCCACGCGGTGCCATCGCGCTGCGCCAGCCGCGACGAACTCATCGCACTGTGCAGCGTGGTCAGCGAGTTCCCGGGCACCACGCTCGAGTTCATCCCCGCCGTCGGCCAGTTCAGCGACGACACGTTCATCCTGATGGGTGAGATGAGCGCCGCCGCCAACCGGCCGCTGAACTGGAACCTGCTGCAGGTGTACGCCCAGAACTGGGATCTCGTGCAGCACCAACTGCGCGGCAGCGACCTGGCCGCCGAGGCCGGTGGTCGGGTGCTGGCGCTCACCCTGCCCGACACCTTCCGTCTGCGGCTCAACTTCACCAGCGGCTTCATCCTCGACATCCTCCAGGGGTGGGACGCGCTGATGGCGCTGCCGGTCGACGAGAAGTTGCGCCAACTGCGCGACCCTGCCATGCGTGCCGAGTGGGACCGCCTGGCCCAGTCCACCGAAGGATCCACCCGGTCCATCGGCAACTGGGGCGCCTACTGGCTGCTCGAGACGTTCAGCCCGCAGTGGAAGCAGCACGAAGGACGCATCATCGCCGACATCGCCCGCGACCTCGGCAAGTCGGCGTGGGACACGCTGGCCGACATCGTCATCGACGACGGCCTGCGCACGGTCATCGCCAGCCAGGACAAGGGCCAGGGCGACGACACGTGGGAGCGTCGGGTGGAGGTGTGGCGCGACCCGCGCGCCATCGTGGGCGCCAGCGATGCGGGCGCGCACCTCGACATGATCGACAGCTTCAGCTACGCCACCACGATGCTCGCCCGGGCCGTGCGCGAGCGGCCGCTGATGCCGCTCGAAGAGGCCGTGCACCACCTCACCGGCCGACC
>JBIIDH010000144.1:0-7322 GCA_044238435.1 Ilumatobacteraceae bacterium
CTGCTCGACATCGGGTACAAGAGCGAGGGCGTCATCCTCGCCCGCGAGCTGAGCATCCGCAACGACGTGAACCCGCACGAGGTCGTCACCCTCGGCGAGCGCATCGAGGCTCTCGTCCTCACCAAGGAGGACAAAGAGGGTCGCCTGCTGCTGTCGAAGAAGCGCGCCCAGTACGAGCGGGCGTGGGGCACGATCGAGAAGATCAAGGAGGCCGAGGGCACCGTCGAGGGCCCGGTCATCGAAGTGGTCAAGGGTGGCCTCATCGTCGACATCGGTCTGCGTGGCTTCCTGCCGGCATCGCTCGTCGAACTGCGCCGTGTGCGCGATCTCGCCCCGTACGTGGGCAAGACCGTGCAGGCGAAGATCATCGAGCTCGACAAGAACCGCAACAACGTGGTGCTCAGCCGTCGTGCGTTCCTCGAAGAGACGCAGAAGGAGAGCCGCGACAGCTTCCTCACCAACCTCAAGCCGGGCGAGATCCGCGAGGGTGTGGTGTCGAGCGTCGTGTCGTTCGGTGCGTTCGTCGACCTCGGCGGCATGGACGGCCTCATCCACGTCAGCGAGCTGTCGTGGAAGCACGTCGACCACCCGGGTGCCGTCGTGGCCGTGGGCGACCCCGTCACGGTGCAGGTGCTCGACGTCGACTTCGACCGCGAGCGCATCAGCCTGTCGCTGAAGGCCACCCAGCAGGATCCGTGGCAGGAGTTCGCCGGCTCGCACGAGGTGGGCCAGCTGGTCTACGGCCGTGTCACCAAGCTGGTGCAGTTCGGTGCGTTCGTCCAGGTGGGCGAGGGCATCGAGGGTCTGGTGCACATCTCCGAGATGAGCGCCCACCACGTCGACTCGCCCGAGCAGGTCGTCACCCCGGGTGAAGAGCTGTGGGTGAAGATCATCGATCTCGACCTGGCCCGTCGCCGCATCAGCCTGTCGATCAAGCAGGCCGCCGAGGGTGGCGAACTGGCCGAGGAGTACCGCCAGCACTTCGCCGTCGACGAGCAGGGCAACTGGACCGCCGGCACCGACGACGCCGAGCGCGAGGCCGCCTGGGCCGAGTACTACAAGGAACAGGGCGGCGCCGAGGGCGAGGCCACCGAGGCGGCCGAGGTCGCCGAGGGCGCCGAGGGCTGATCCGCCCCGTGTGCCCGGGGCCGCTGGTCGGCCCTAGGCCAACGTGACGATGCCGAGACGCACGGCGGTGAGAACCGCCTGCGTCTTGTCACGCGCGTCGAGTTTGTCGTAGATCGACGCCAGGTGGTTCTTCACCGTCTTCGGGCTGATGCACATCCGGTCGGCGACGTCGGATGTCGACAGGCCGTCGGCGATGTACTGCAGCAACTCCTCCTCGCGGGGCGACAGCCGGGTCGGGTCGTCGTCGAGCGGGTGGTCGGCCATCACGCCGGCCAGCCGGGGCGACAGGATGCGATCACCGTTGGCGGCCAGGCGCACGGCGAGGGCCACCTCTTTCACGGTCGAGTCCTTGGTCACGTAGCCGACGGCGCCGGCCTTCATCGCCCGCTCGATCACCTCGCGGTCGACGTGCATCGTCAGCATCACCACCCGTTGGCGGGCGTCGGCGCGCACCAGGCGGCGGGTGGCCTCGATGCCGTCGACTTCGGGCATCGACACGTCCATCAGCACGACGGTCGGCTTGGTGGCCAGTGCCACCCGCACGGCTTCTTCCCCGTTCGACGCCTCGGCCACCACGGTGATGCCCTCGGTCTCGAGTGAACGACGCAGGCCCTGGCGCAGCATGGTGTGGTCGTCGACCAGCATCACCGACACCGGTTGCGCGTTCACGACCCGGCCTTCGGGTCGCGGTCGAGCGACACGGTCACCGTGGTGCCGGTGCCAGGTGCCGATTCGAAGCGGATGACCGCACCGATGGCCGCGGCTCGTTCTCTCATGCCGATCATGCCGTACCTATCGGCCGCGATGCCGCTGGGGTTGAGCCCGACGCCGTTGTCGCTCACCGTCAGCAGGGCGCGGGTGGGACCGACGAGCAGACGAACGCTCACCTCGCTGGCGGCGGCGTGACGCTCGACGTTGGTGATTGCCTCGAGGGCCAGCCGCCACAACTCGCGCTCGGTGCCCGCTGGCAGTCGCTCAGGGGCGTCGACCGCGAGTCGGGTGGTGAGGCCACCGCGTTCTTCCACCCGCGTGAGGTGGGCGCGCAGGGCCTCGGCGAGCGACCGCTCGTCGGAGACGTCGCTGCGCAGGTCGTGCAGCGTCTCGCGTACATCGCGCACCACCTCGGTGAGGTGGCCGCGCAGTTCGCCCAGCACCGGGCCGATCTCGTCGCCGTTGGCGGCGAGTTGCTGGGCGCGGTCGATCTCGAACCCGAGGAAGGCGAGCGATGATCCGACGCGGTCGTGGAGGTCGCGCGCGATGCGACTGCGCTCTTCGTCGGCCGACGCCACCCGGATGCGTCGGAACAGTCGGGCGTTGTCGATGGCGATCCCGAAGGGCTCGGCGAGGCCGTGCACCACCTCGGCATCCTGCTGGTCGTGGATGCCCGGTTCGTGCGACTCGAGGACGAGTAGACCCACCACCGTGCCTCGGGCGCGCAGCGCGGCGTAGACGGCACTGCCGCTGTCGGGCGCGAGCCCGGCGCCTCGCTCGAGGCGACTGAGCAGCGAGGTACGGGGCGCATCGAGCGACGCACGCACGCTGGGTGGCGCCGCGGCGAGCTCGATCGTGGCGGGCAGCTCGTCGCCTTCGGCGCGGTAGCGCTCGAGCCGGCCGTCGGTGTCGTCGGCGAGGTAGACGGCCATGGCATCGGCGGGCACGAGTGCGCGGACGCGTTGCAGGGTGGAGCTGACGACGTCGTCGAGGTCGAGCGATGCGGGCAGTGTCTGGGCGAGGCGCTGGAGAGCGAAGAGCAGGGCGTTGGCCTCGGCCAGTTGCGACACCCGTGCCATGGCCTGTTCGCGCTGGCGCGTGGCCGCGATGCTGGCCTGCTGGGCCAGACCGCAGGTGAAGGCCACCAGCGTCAGCAGTCCGGCCCACAGCAGGCTCCGCTCGAGCCCCGGACGTACCGCCGACTGGGCCAGGTGCTGGGCCGACATGACCACCGAGGCGGTGCCGGTGACGGCGAGCGCCACCCGCGGCCCGAGCGTGAAGCCCGCGAGCATCGCCGTGGGCACGAGCATGATGGCGAAGGGCGAGGGCCAGGCGCCGGTGAGCATGACGATGAGCGTGAACACCGCCTGTTCGGTGATCACTCGCTCGAGGACGCGCGGATGGCTGTAGGGCGTGGGTCGGGCGATGAGCACCAGGGTGCACACGACGGTGGTGACGAGTCCGCTGACGACTCGCGGGTCTGCGTCCTGCAGGTCGCCCCAGGCCAGGAACACCGCTCCGGCCAATGCGACGAGCCGGAACGGCCACAGCGGCGTCGTGATGGCCGCACTCGCTGCCACCGTGCGCTGTTCGTGACGACGCTCGACGAGCGGCCAGCTCACCGCCGAGCGGTCGTTACCCGTCGCGCTCGCCCGGCTGCCGGGGTCGATCTGGTCGGGGTGGCTCACCGCCGTGCATAGTAGTGACGTGCCGCCGACGGGGAGCCGCCTCGTGGGCCGGTCGTGAAGGAGCGACATGATCCTCGTCGGTCTCACCGGTGGTATCGGTTCGGGCAAGTCCACTGTCAGCGCCGCGCTCGCCGAACGCGGCGCCCTCATCATCGACGCCGATGCCATCGCACGTGAGGTGCAGGCGCCCGGTTCCCCCGTGCTGGCGAAACTGGCCGAGCGCTTCGGGGCAGCGATCATCCAGGCCGACGGCAATCTCGATCGGCCGGCGCTGGCATCGATCGTGTTCACTGACCCCGAGGCGCTGAAGGACCTGAACGGCATCGTCCATCCCGCCATCGGTGCCGAGTCGAACCGGCGGGTGCTCGAGGCCCGCGACACCGATCGGGTGGTGGTGCTCGACATCCCGTTGCTCACCGAGAACCCTCGCCCGGGGCTGCAGGGCATCGTCGTCGTCGACGTACCGGTGGAGACGCAGGTCGAGCGGCTGGTGCGCTACCGCGGTTTCGACGAGGCCGACGCCCGGGCGCGCATCGCCAAGCAGGCCACCCGCGAGCAGCGCCTGGCGACGGCCGGCTTCGTGGTCGACAACGCGGGCGACCTCGAGGCACTTGCCCCGCAGATCGATGCCCTGTGGGAGTGGCTCACCGCCCTGCCCCAACTCCCACCCGACTTCGAACTCCCCCCGCGATGAGCGGTGTGCGCACATGCTGCGCATGTTGCTCATCGCGCCGGGAGGTGTGCGCCGAGCGATGAGCGGTGTGCGCACATGCTGCGCATGTTGCTCATCGCGGGTCAGAGGGGGAGGCGGGCTTCGATTTCGCCGTCGATGAGTCGGCCGGTGGCGACGAAGCCGTAGCGCTCGTAGAACCGGCGCGGCCCGCCGATGCCGTCGACCCAGCTGACCAGCAGCGTTCGGTGGCCGTCGCTGCGGAGTGTGGCGACGAGGGTGTCGAGCACGGCGCGTCCTACGCCGGCGCGCTGCCACCACCGGTCGACCGCCAGTCGCCACAGGTAGGGCTCGGGATGGGCGTGGGTGGCCTGGGCGAGCATGACGAACCCGGCCGGATGGGAGGCGCCGTCGGCCGTGAGGGCTTCGACACCGCGCAGCCACGGCACCAGCGGGGCGCCGTCGACCACCTCAGGGAACAGCGCATCGCCGAAGGAGGTGCGAACGCTGGCGACGAACCGCTCCTGGTGGGGATGCACCGCGAGCCCACCGTAGGCACGAACGAGGTGGGCATCGAGTTCGACGAATCGCATGCCGGCCACCGACCTCGGCCGAGCCCTCCAGGCCGCACGCTGCTCGCGCAGCAACCCGTAGCGCAGGTCGTCGAGCCACTCGCCGCGGATGGGCACCGACCGACGCGCCACGCCCTCGGGTGAGAAGCCGAGCAGGTCGAGCACGCGCATCGATGCGGCGTTGAGTGGATCGAGCGTGGCCTCGATGCGGTGCACGGGCGTGTGCTCGAACAGGGCATCGACCATCGCCTCGGCCGCTTCGAGCGCGAAGCCCCGGCCCTGGTGCGCTGCGGCGAGGGTGTAGCCGAGGGTCGCCTGGGCACCACCGTCGACCGGGTCGCCGATGCCGACGTAGAGATCGCCGATCATCGCCCCGTCGTGTTCGATGGCCACCTGCACCGACTCGCCCACAGCGGGGCCGGCGAGGTGCGCCTGGCGTCGAATGGACTCGGCGGCCTGGTCGGCGGTGTAGGGGAGCGGCCAGTCCTGGTAGCGGGCGACGTCGGGGTCGCTGCGGTACGCGGCGAGCGTCGGGGCGTCGTCGGGGCCGACCATGCGGAGCACGAGTCGCTCGGTGTACAGCGGCAGGGTGATCACGGCCCCATCGTGTCATATCGAACAGGCGTTCTGCGTCGGATCTGTCGGGGGTAGGCTCGGGGCATGGCTGTCGAAACCGTCGCCCAGGAACCGTTCCGTGTGGTGTCCGAGTTCCAGCCTGCGGGCGATCAGCCCGGGGCCATCGCCAAGCTGTCCGACGGCATCCAACGTGGCGACCGCTTCCAGACACTGCTCGGCATCACCGGTTCGGGCAAGAGCGCCACCATCGCCTGGACCATCGAGCAGGTGCAGCGACCCACGCTCATCCTCGCCCCCAACAAGTCGCTCGCCGCGCAGCTGGCGCAGGAGATGCGCGAGTTCTTCCCGAACAACCGGGTCGAGTACTTCGTCAGCTACTACGACTACTACCAGCCCGAGGCGTACATCCCCTCGAGCGACACCTACATCGAGAAGGACTCGTCGATCAACGACGAGATCGACAGGTTGCGTCACTCGGCCACCGCAGCACTGCTCACCCGGCGCGACACCATCGTGGTCGCCTCGGTCAGTTGCATCTACGGCATGGGCAACCCCGAGGAGTACCGGGGGCAGCTGCTCGAGCTGCACACCGGGGTCGACTACGACCAGCGCAGCATCCTGCGCCGCCTGGTCGACCTGCAGTTCGACCGCAACGACATGACCCTCGGGCGCGGCAAGTTCCGGGTGCGGGGCGACACCATCGAGATCCACCCGTCGTACGACGAGACCGTGCTGCGCATCGAGATGTTCGGCGACACCGTCGACCGCATCACCGTCATCGATCCGCTCACGGGCGAGACCCTGCGCGACCTCACCGAGGTGATGGTGTTCCCCGCCACCCACTACGTGGCGGGCGAGGAACGCATGCGCCGTGCCGTGCTGGGCATCGAGGCCGAACTGCAGCAGCGGCTCGCCCAGTTCGAGGCCGAGGGCAAACTGCTCGAGGCGCAGCGCCTGCGGATGCGCACCCAGTACGACCTCGAGATGATCCAAGAGGTGGGCTACTGCAACGGCATCGAGAACTACTCGATGCACATCGACGGCCGCAGCCCGGGCGACCCGCCGTTCACCCTGCTCGACTACTTCCCCGACGACTACCTGCTCGTCATCGACGAGAGCCACGTGGCGGTGCCGCAGTTGCACGGCCAGTTCGAGGGCGACCGCAGCCGCAAGAACGTGCTGGTCGAGCACGGCTTCCGTCTGCCCAGCGCGGCCGACAACCGCCCGCTGCGGTTCGACGAGATCATGGAGCGGCTGAACCAGGTGGTGTTCCTGTCGGCCACCCCGGCCGCGTACGAGTTGTCGATGAGCAGTCAGGTGGTCGAGCAGATCGTGCGACCCACGGGTCTGGTCGACCCCGAGGTGATCGTGAAGCCCACCAAGGGCCAGATCGACGACCTCATCGAGTTGGTCAACGACCGCATCGTGCGTGGCGACCGGGTGCTCATCACCACGCTCACCAAGAAGATGGCCGAAGACCTCACCGAGTACCTGCTCGAACAGGGCCTGCGCGTGCGCTACCTGCACAGCAACATCGACACCATCCAGCGCATCCAGATCCTTCGTGGCCTGCGCCTCGGCGAGTTCGACGTGCTGGTGGGCATCAACCTGCTTCGTGAGGGTCTCGACCTGCCCGAGGTGAGCCTGGTGTGCATCCTCGACGCCGACAAAGAGGGCTTCCTGCGCAGCGAGACCTCGCTCATCCAGACCATGGGTCGCGCCGCCCGCAACGTCGACGGTCAGGTGGTGATGTACGCCGACACCATCACGGCCTCGATGCAGCGGGCCATCGACGAGACCCAGCGCCGCCGGGGCCGGCAGATCGCGTACAACACCGAACACGGCATCAACCCGCAGACCATCCGCAAAGCGGTGGGCGACATCTTGTCGATGCTCGGCCTCAGCGACGGTACGGCTCCGGTGCCGGGCAAAGACCGTCGCCGTCAACGCGAGAGCGAACGCGACAAGGAGATCGGA
>JBIIDH010000145.1:0-7305 GCA_044238435.1 Ilumatobacteraceae bacterium
CTGCAACGAGGAACACCCAGGTGATCGGCTCCATCGGGCCAGCCTACCGATGCGGCCGAAAACGGCGAGAGGCCCGGGCCGTAGCCCGGACCTCTCGACTCAGAACGAGGTGACGAGGCGTCGGCTCAGATGCCGATGCGCTGCGCCAGCAGTTCGCGGTGGTAGGTGGGATCGCCGAAGAGCAGCTCGCTCGACTTCGCCCGCTTGAAGTACAGGTGGGCCGGGTGCTCCCAGGTGAAGCCGATGCCACCGTGGATCTGGATGTTCTCGGCCGCAGCGTGGAAGTAGGCCTCCGAGCAGTACGCCTTGGCGAGCGAGGCCACCGAGGGCAGCTCGTCGTTCAGCTCGGCGGCGCACCACATGCCGTAGTACGCAGCGCTCTTGGCCGACTCGACCTCGAGCAGCATGTCGGCGCACTTGTGCTTGATGGCCTGGAACGAACCGATCGGGCGACCGAACTGCACGCGCACCTTGGCGTAGTCGACGGCCATGTCGAGCACCTTCTGGGCGCCACCCACCTGCTCGGCGGCCAGGGCCACCGCAGCGAGGTCGAGCACCTTGCCGAGCACGGTCCACCCCTCACCCTCGGTGCCGAGCAGCGTGGCGGGGGTGTTGGCGAACTCGAGCTTGGCCTGCTTGCGGGTCTGGTCCATGGTGCTGAGCGCCGTGCGGGTGAGGCCCGCCGCGTCGCCGGCCACCGTGAACAGGCTGACACCCTTGCCGGTGCGGGCAGCCACGATGATGAGGTTGGCGGTGTGGCCGTCGATCACGAACATCTTCGTGCCGCTCAGCGTGAAGCCGTCGCCCGAAGCGGTGGCCTGCATGGTGACGCCTGCCTCGTCCCACTTGCCCGAGGGCTCGGTGTAGGCGAGGGTGGCGATGGTCTCGCCACTGGCGATGCCGGGCAGGTGCGCGGCCTGGGCAGCGCTGTCGCCGCTGTGGATGAGGGTCTGGCCGGCGAGGACCACGGTGGAGAAGAACGGTGCGCACAGCAGGGCGCGGCCCATCTCCTCGAGGATGATGCCGAGCTCGACGAAGCCGTAGCCCGAGCCGCCGTGCTCTTCGGGGATGACCAGGCCCTGCAGGCCCATCTGCTCGGCCATCTGCGACCAGACAGCGGCGTCGTAGCCGGCCTCGGTCTCCATCTGCTCGCGCACGGCCGTCTCGGGGCTCTTGGCGTCGAGGAACCCGCGCACGGTCTTACGGAGTTCTTCTTGTTCTTCGGTGAAGGCAAAGTTCATGGCAGTGAGTCTGGTGCCGCGACCCGACCCCCGTCGAACCGCCGTGTGTACGCTTGTGTACACATGATCGGCATCCGAGAACTCCGAGGCGACCTCGCCGCCCACATCCGCCGCGCTGCTGCCGGCGAGACCACCGTCGTCACCGTCGGCGGCCGCCCCGCCGCTGTCCTCGCCCCCCTCGCCCAAGCCCCCGGCGCCCCCGGCCCGGGCACCCAAACCCCCGGCGACCAAACCCCCGGCGCGATGAGCAATCTGCGCACCAGCAGCGCACATCGCTCATCGCTCGAGGCGTCGGGGGCACTGCTACCTCCCCGGCGCACCGACGGCAAGTTGCCCTCGGGCACCGTGCCCACCTGGGGCAGCGTGCGCCTCGACCGTCTGCTCGCCGAGATCCGCGGCTGACCCGATGGCCAGGCCATGACTCTCTACCTCGACGCCAGCGCCCTCGTGGCCGCCCACCTCGACACCCCCGCCCGCCAGGTGGTGCTCGACGCGATGGCCGCCGACCCCGACTGGTGCAGCAGCGGCCTCACCCTCATGGAGTCGCTCGCCCTCATCGACCGGGTGCTCGACCAACCGGTGTTGCGCAGCGACCTCGAAGATCTCGTGCGCCTCACCTGGGATCGTGTCGCCATCGTGCCGGTCGACCAGCGCTGCCTCGATCGAGCCGCCACGCTGATGCGCGAGCAACCGCTGCGACTGAGCGACGCGCTCCACCTCGCCGCAGCCGACCGACTGCCCCGCCCGCTGCAGTTCGTCACCTTCGACCCCGGCCAGATCCCCGTGGCCATGTCGCTCGGCTTCGACGTCGTGAGCACCTGACGCCGACTCCTGACGCGGGCCGGGCTGATGCGGCAGACTGGCGCGATGACCACGCTGCACTGGGCCGACGGCCGCCTCGAGATCCACCGGGTGGTGGTGGGTCCGTACGACAACAACGTCTTCGTCGTGCGCTGCCGCCACACCGGCGAGTCGGTGCTCATCGACGCCGCCAACGAACACGAGCGCCTGCTCGAGCTGTGCCAGCGACTGAACGTGCGCCGCGTGCTCGAGACCCACGGCCACTGGGACCACATCGGCGCCATCCCCGCCATGCGCGAGGCCGGCTACGAGGTGGCCGTCACCAGCCAGGACGCACCGATGCTGAAAGACGTCGGCTACGACGTGTTCCTCGACGACGCCGAGGTCATCGAGGTGGGCCGCCTGCGCCTGCACGCCATCCACAACCCCGGCCACACCCCCGGCTCGATCTCGTTCCTCGTCGAGGGCTCGCCCGTGCTGTTCAGCGGCGACACCCTGTTCCCCGGCGGCCCCGGCAACACCTCGTTCGAGGGCGGCGACTTCGCCACCATCATCGACTCGCTCGACAACCGCCTGTTCACCCTGCCCGCCAACACCGTGGTCATGCCCGGGCACGGCGTCGACACCACGATCGGCAACGAACGGCCGCACCTGGCCGAGTGGGTCGCCCGTGGCTGGTGACCCGCCGGCCGCGCTGCGCTACGACGAGCGCCCCGACGACACCACACCCGTCCACACCGAGCAGTTGCCCGACACGCCCACCCGCGACCGCAACATCGTCGCCACGGCATGGGTGGAGGCACCCGCGGAGTTGCTCGCCCTCGGCGACGACCTGCCCGGCCGACCGACGGCCACCTACAAGCGACGCATCGGCGAGTGGCTGCTGTGGCGGGCCGGACCGGCGGTCGATGCCGACGCCCGCTACTGGGCCGCCGACCGCAGCGACCTCACCCGGCAGATGACGTTCCGCCTCTTCCCCGACGGCACCGGCGACGGCGTGGGCCCAAGCGGCCAGCGCCACACCCGCTTCCGAACCTGGAAAGAAGACCTCCTCGGCCGCTGAGACGTACCGCCCGTGCGTGACCCCAGCAGGGCCGCCGTCATCGACTCGGCTTCACCGGGTGCGCAGACCTCGAGCTCTCTCATCCCTGCGCCGAGCCCAGTCGGCAGCCAGCATCACGGCACAGAACACCGCACCGACCGGGACGACGACGCCGTTCACCGTGAAGCCGGCAACCACGAGCACGAGGTTCCCCAAACGGGAACCAAACGGTTCGCGCTTGATCCACGAGACGATCGCAAGCGCCACGACCGCTGCCACCACCGCGCCATTCCAGACCACGATCCCCATCAACGACACCCGCACGTCGGGAACATCGATGCACCGATCGGAGTGGTGGACACGAGAGGCTGCCCACGCTCAGGAAGCGAGATCGAGGTCATCGGCTGTCGTGGGGCGGTTCATCGCCGAAGTGGACAACCGCAGGTGGCTGGTCGAGCCCGAGGATCACGGCCTCTTCGTAGAAGCTCCCAAGCGTTCCGCTCGTGATCGGAATCGGATCCTCCGCGGTGAGATTCTCGAACCAGACGCTGCCGAACTCCTCACGCATCAACAGCAGCGCCCCCGGGTTGGCACGGGTCCAGTCGGGGTCCTCGAGCAGACGCGATGCCGGCACCGAGGCATTCGGTGCCATGGATTCAAAGCCTGCCCGACGCACCTGAACCGGCCCCGACTCTCGACCATCGAGGAGCTTCACCTGGAACTCGACGCACTCCGACACGATGCGGACAGTGCACTCCGACATGGTGTCGCCCCACGTGTCGAGGATGCTCGCGATGCAGGTGCCCACGATCGTTCCTGCGGCGCCTTCCGGATCTGGCGTCTCGTCAGCCATGTCGACTTCCTAGCAGGATCTCAGCACCCTGGTCTCCGGCAACTCCGTGGGTTCTTGGCATCGGGGTCGTACCGCGCACATCGAACAGAACCTCATTGTCGGCCGCATTCGAGTTGACCAGGTGGCGTGGCGTGGAGACCCCTCTCGAGGATGATCCCGGCGGATGAGCACCGATGTGGCTCACTCAGCGAAGCGTCCCTCCGAGTGCCGTTCCAGAGCCCGTCCGTGAGCGTGGGCCCGGTCAGCACCGGTCTACGCGCACGAAGGTCGGTGATCCGTGCGGCTCGGCCTGGGCTACGCCGGTCCTCGCTCACGAAGCCCGGAGGCAGTGGGGGAACAGGCAGGGGTAGCGTGGGCGATGTGGTGACCGGGGTCGACATGGTGCCGGAGGTGCTGCCGGTCGGACACGAGACCTCGCTCGTGCGTGCCGACGGCCGCCCGCTGCCGGGCTTCCGCGATGACCTGCGCCGCATCCCCAACGTGCGCAACGCCCTCTCGGTGGTGGGACTGTTCGCGCAGACCGGCCTCGTGATCTACGCCGCAGTTCGATGGTCGCCCTGGGCCGTCGTCCCCGCCTTCATCCTGATGGGCCGCGCCCACGCCCAGTTCGCCTCGCTGATGCACGAGGCCGCCCACCGCCTGCTGTTCAGTGACAAGCGGGCGAACGACCTCGTCGGCCGCTGGCTGCTCGGCTACCCCGGCTTCACCTCCACCGACGCCTACCGCCGGGTGCACATGGCCCACCACCGCGACGAGTTCGGCCCCGACGAACCCGACAAGGCCCTGTACGCCGGCTACCCCGTCGGCCACGCCAGCCTGCGCCGCAAGCTCGTCCGCGACGCCACCGGCCGCACCGGCATCAAGCTGATGCGCCAGTTCCTCGGCAACCTGCGCCACCCGAATCCGCAGTCGCGCCGGGCGACCCGTCACATCCTCGCCGTGCAGGCGGTACTCATCGCCGCCTCCGTCGTCAGTAGTCACTGGTGGGTGTACCCCGTGCTCTGGCTCGCGCCGTACCTCACCGTGTGGCGGGTGATCAACCGGCTGCGCAGCATCGCCGAGCACGGCGGCATGCACCGCTCGAAGGACCGCCGCGAGAGCACCCACTCGGTGCGCCAGCACCTGCTCGCCCGCTTTCTGCTGGTGCCGTTCCACATCGGCTGGCACCTCGCCCACCACGTCGATGCGGGTGTGCCGTTCCGCAACCTGCCCCGCTTCCACCGCGCCCTGCACGAGGCCGGCTACGTCGACGCCACCCTCGAGTACCCGAGCTATCCGGCCATCTGGCGCGCCCTGGCCGCCGAGCGGGTCGCCCCCGAGTGAATCCTGCGCACCCGGGGGCCGAACAACCCTCGGGTGAGCGGCTGCGACTCGGGTGGGCGGCGGGGACTCGGAGGGCGACGTAGTATTTCGGGGCCTAAGGAGTTGCCGAGGGTTGTCGGTGGACGAGCGCGGAGAGACAGAGGGGCGATGACGGCATCGATGCACGAGTGGGACGAATCGACCGACCTGTTCGCCCATGCGGTGATCGGCTACGCCATCGAACGGTTGAAGGTGCCGAAGGACCCGCAGTGGGGCGCGCACAAGGCCACCGATCTGGCCGCCACCCTCGACACCAGCATCACCCCCACCGGCATCGGCGGCCACGCTGCGCTCGCCATGTTCCGCGACGTGCTGATGCCGGCCTGCCGGCCGATGGACGATCCACTCAACCTGGCCTACGTGCCCACGGCGCCGTCGATCGCAGCCACGATGTTCGACCTCGTGGTGAGCGCCTCGTCGATCTTCGGCGGCAACTGGGAGGCCGGCACCGGGGCCATCGCCGCCGAGAACACTGCACTGCGCTGGCTGGCCGATCTCGCCGGTTTTCCGGCCGAGGCGGGCGGCGTGTTCGTGTCGGGCGGCTCGGCGGCCAACCTCAGCGCGCTCGCCACGGCCCGCCACCGCGCCCAGCAACGTCGTACCGAGCAGGGCCTCGGTCGGCCGACGCGCTGGTGCATCGTCACCACCGACGAGGTGCACGCCTCGGTGCGTGCTGCCGCCCGCATCATGGACGTCGACGTGCTCGAAGCACCCACCGACGACCTCGGCCGCTTCACCGGCACCGCCCTCGCCGCGGTACTGGCCGAGCACGGTGGCACCGACCGTGTGTCGAGTTCGGGCCCCACTGCGAACGCAACTCGACACGCGACCGGCGCGGCGGGCGAGGGCGACGTGGTCGTGTTCGCCGTGGTGGCCACGGGTGGCACCACGAACGCGGGTGCGGTCGACGAACTCGACGCGCTTGCCGACGTGTGCGCCGAACACGACCTGTGGCTGCACATCGACGGCGCCTACGGCCTGGCCGCCCTGTGCAGCGACCTGGTCGGCGACACCTTCCGCGGCATCGAGCGCGCCGACAGCTTCGGCGTCGACCCGCACAAGTGGCTGTTCGCCCCCTACGACTGCGCCGCCCTCGTCTACCGCGAACCCGCCCACGCCGCTGCCGCCCACGCCCAGCACGGCGCCTACCTCGACGCCGTGAACCGCAACGACTGGAACCCCAGCGACTACGCCTACCACCTGTCGCGCCGGGCCCGCGGCCTGCCGCTGTGGTTCAGCCTCGCCACCTATGGCACCGCGGCGTACACCGAGGCGGTCGATGTGTCCATCGCCACTGCCCGCACACTGGCCGCCGATATCGCCGCGCGCCCGGGCTTCGACCTGCTGCTCGAGCCGCAACTCTCGATCGTGCTGTTCACCCTCGACGGCTGGACGCGAGACGACTACCTGGCCTGGAGCACCCAACGGGCCCGCGAAGGCGTCGCCCTGCTGGTGCCCACCACCTGGAAGGGTCAGCCGTGCATGCGCATCTGCCTGGTGAATCCGCGCACCCGACTCGACGATGTGAGATCCCTGTTGGATGACCTCGCGGGGTTTCCACTACGGCGATAGGGGAAATAGACTCGGCCCGGTGACCACGCTGTTCCGCATCGACGATCTGCACGCCCGGCCCGCCGAGGCCGACGACACCGTCAGCGACATCCTGCGCGGCCTGAGCCTCACGGTGAACGCCGGCGAGGTGCACGCCATCATGGGCCCCAACGGCTCGGGCAAGAGCACCCTCGCCAGCACCCTGCTCGGCTCGCCCGAGTACCAGGTCACCAGCGGACACATCGTGTTCCAGGGCGACGACATCACCGACTGGCCCACCAACATGCGCGCCAAGAACGGCATGTTCCTCGCCTTCCAGTACCCGCAGGAGATCCCCGGCGTCTCGGTCATCCAGTTCCTGCGCCAGGCGCTGTCGGCCCGCAAGGGCATCGACCTGTCGGTGCTGGAACTGCGCCTCGCCACGATGGACTGGATGAAGCGCCTCGGCATGGACA
>JBIIDH010000146.1:0-7302 GCA_044238435.1 Ilumatobacteraceae bacterium
CACCAACCCCGACGCGCCCAAGCACAAGGGCATCACCTACATCATCTGCCCCACCGACCTCCCCGGTCTGACGATGACCCCCGTGATCGACATGACCAGGGCACATTCGTTCAACCAGGTGTTCTTCGACAACGTGCGCATCCCCGCCAGCCTGCGCGTGGGTGAGGAGGGTGAGGGCTGGCGTCTCGCCAAGGTCACCCTGGCCAACGAACGGGTGTCACTCTCGTCGGGCGGCATCCTGTGGGGGGCCGGTCCGTCGTGGCGCGACCTGCTCGACCTGGTCGTCGCGGGTGGCGGCACGGCCGACCCGGTGCTGCGCCAGCAGATCGCCCGGCTGCATTCCGAGGCGACGGTGCTCGACCTCAACCGCATGCGCACCCTCACTGCCCGCCTGCAGGGTCGCACGCCCGGGCCGGAGGCATCGATCCAGAAGCTGATGGCCGACGAGCACGGCCAGCGCGTTGCTGCGCTCGCCGCCGACCTGGTGGGCGCCCATGCGATGCTCACCGGCTCGGGGCCTGCGGGCGAACTTCCTGCCTCGTCGCGCTCGGCTCCCACCGAGAACCGGGTCACCAACCGCCAGTACCCCGATGTCGACCCGGTGTGGTTCTACAGCCAGCTGTTCGCCCCGGCCCTCACCATCGGTGGTGGCACCTTCGCCGTGCAGCGCAACATCGTGGCCGAGATGGTGCTCGGCCTACCCCGCGAGCCCGACCTCGAGCGCGGTCTCACCTGGGCCCAGACCCGCCAGCAACGCGCCCGCTGACGGGGCGGCCCGACTCAACCCAGGCGGTTGAGCGGGCTGCGCATGAAGAACTCGACCTCGTAGGCCTGCTCGGGTTCGGCGCGCACCATCTCGTCGAGGTGCTCGGCATCGGCGCCAACCAACACCCGCCAGCGGTCGCGGCGCACGGCGTCGAGGATGACCGCTGCAGCCTCACCGGCCGACATCGGCGCGTTGTCGCGGAACATCTCGCCCATCTGCTGCATCATCGGATCGAGTTCAGCGGTACCGATGTGCAACTTCATCGAGTTGATGGCGATGGAGGTGCCGATGTGGCCCGGCATCACCACCGACGCATGGATGTGAGGTGCGTTCACGCGCAGGTCGGTGATGAGCGCTTCGGTGAACCCCTTCACTGCGAACTTCGCCGCGCTGTAGGCGGTGTGCGGGTTGGCCGGACCCAGCGAAGCGAAGAAGCCGTTCACCGAGCTGGTGTTCACGATGTGCCCGCGTTCGGTCGGCAGCATCATCGGCAGGAAGGCGCGGGTGTTGTAGTACACGCCTCCCCAGCACACGGCGAAGGTCTTGTCCCACTGGCTCCTCTCGCCTGCCACGATGCTGCCGCCACCACCGATGCCGGCGTTGTTGAACAGCAGGTTCACCGTGGGGCGCCAGGCGGCCACCTGGTTGCGGAATGCGAGCACCTGCTCTTCGTCGCCCACATCGGCCACCACCGCCAGCACTGCGCCACGGCTGCCATCGGCCGCAACGAGATCGGCGGTCTCGCGCATGTTCGCCTCGATCACGTCGCACATGGCCACGTCGCAACCGTCAGCAGCCAGTTGTCGCACCAGTTCACGACCCATCCCGGTGCCACCACCGGTGACCACCGCGACACACCCGTCGAACCCGTTCTCGAACCGCTCACCCATGTCGTTGCTCACTCCCGTTCGTCGCCGCCGAAGCGGCCTGTCGACTGATCGTCACAGCACACCGTCCCACAACGCCAGTTCGGCCTCGTTCGGCTGACGCAGCAGCTCGGGCTGCACGTCGAACGACATCGTCGGTCGGTCGGCCGCCGTGTAGCGCGGCCACTCCGGCAAGCCGCTGTGACCAGGGGAGCCGTGAGTGGCGAAGTGCACCCACGCGCCGTGCATCGCGTCGGCCAGCGAGCGCGGGGCGTCGGGGCCGTTGAACGCCGCCGCCAGATCGCTGTCGAGGGTGTGGAACACGTACGCCAACTCCAGCGCGTGGCAGGCACCGAAGATGCCGCCGAGTGTGGGAGTGCGCCAGTCGAAGCGGTACATCCACACGTTCGGGTTGTGCGCCGACTGGGCATCGGCCAACCGCACCGCCGGCACCCGGAACATGCGGTCGGTCTCGACGGCAGCGACGATCTCGTGGGGCGCCGCATCGGGCCGCTCCGAGCGGTACTGCGCCAGCGCGGTCTCACCCTGGCCGGCGAACACCGCATCCATCGTCATCTTCACCATCACGTCGTTGAACATCTCGGCCATCGCCACGACGAACACCAGCGACTCCTCCATCGTCGTGCCGACGAGGATCGCAACGTCGGCCGCCGAACCAGCGGCAACTGCGTCGATGGGCCGCTGCGGCAGCACCGCCGTGCCGTAGGTGGGCTGGAACGGCATCGCCGCGCCCGCCACCTCGCCGAACTTCTCGGCGTTGCGGGTGGTCTGCAGTTCGGTGGTCAGCGCCACCTGGGCCTCGAGCCACTGGTCGCTGGTCACGGCGAGCAACGCTGCCGTGTCGCCCGCGGCGACACCGACTGCCTCGAGCATGTAGCCGGCGATGCGGCTGGCCGTGGCGGCGCTGATGCCGTTGTGGCCGGCGCCACTCTGGGGCACCGCCTGCTGGAACAGACCCTTCGCCGACGGCATCGCCAGCAGTGCGCCAACGCTCATGCCACCCGCCGACTCACCGGCCACGGTCACCCGGGTCGGGTCGCCGCCGAATGCCGCGATGTTGTCCTGCACCCAGCGCAGCGCCACCACCTGGTCCTGACTGCCGAGCGTGCCCGAGTCGGTGAACTCGGGGAAGTGGTCGGCAAGGTGCATGAAGCCCTGCGCGCCGAGGCGATAGTTGATGGTGACGCACACCACGCCGTTGCGCGCGAACGACGTGCCGTCGTAGGTGGGCTCGATGCCGCTGCCGCTGACGAACGCGCCGCCGTGGATCCACACCAGCACCGGCAACCCGCTCGCGGTCGGGTCGGGCGTCCACACGTTCAGGTTCAAGCTGTCGTCTCCTGCCGGTGGCAACGGTCCTCCGAAGGGCGGCGGCATCATCGGCTGCGGCTGGATGAGACCCCCGGCGGTGGCGTCGCGCACCCCGTCCCAGGGCTCCACCGGCTGGGCCGGACGGAACCTGTTGGCACCTCCCACCGGCGCCGCGTAGGGGATGCCGCGGAACGCGTGCACTTCCCCGTCCACACGACCGCGCACGGCCCCCGACGAGATGTTGACGATGCTGTCCATCACTGCCCCCCAATGGCTCGGACACGGGGTTCCGATCTGCTTCCGGAGCACCCTGTTCAGTACCCTAGCGAGCACAGACATCACGCATGGGGGCGAACGTGGCACACGACCTGATCATCCGGAACGGCTCCGTCATCGACGGCACGGGCAAGGCGGCCATCCGCGCCGACATCGCCATCGACGGCGACCGCATCACCGCCATCGGCGACCTCAGCGGCGCCACCGCCGCGGCCGAGATCGACGCCACCGGCCTCACCGTCACCCCCGGGTTCGTCGACCTGCACACCCATCTCGATGCCCAGATCGGCTGGGACCCGTACATGACCTCCAGTTCGTGGCACGGCGTCACCACGGTGCTGATGGGTAACTGCGGTGTCACCTTCGCACCGGTGCGGCCCGAGAACCGCGAGTACCTCGCCGAGATGATGGAGAGCGTGGAAGACATCCCGCGTCAGGCCATCATCGACGGCCTGCCGTGGGACTGGTCGACGTTCCCCGAGTACCTCGACTCGGTGCAGCGCCTCCAGCCGGCCCTCAACGTGGTGGGCATGGTGGGCCACTGTGCGATGCGCTACCACGTGATGGGCGACCGCTCGATGAGCGACGAAGATCCCACGGCCGACGAGTTGGCGCAGTTGCGCGATCTGGCCGCCGAGTCGGTGGCGGGTGGCGCGGTGGGTTTCTCCACCTCGCGCATCCTGCTGCACCGCGTGCCCGACGGCCGCTGCGTGCCCGGCACGTTCGCCCCGGTCGACGAGTACCTCGCCATCGCCGACGGCATGAACGACGCGGGCGGCGGCCTGTTCCAGGCCGTGCTCGACTTCCAGACCAAGCCGGCGCACGAGGTGGGCCTGGTGAAGGCGATGGCCGAGCGGTGCGGCGACGTGCTGTTCTCGGGCGGTGTGGGCGACGGCAGCCCCACCACGCTCGACTTCTACCACTCGTTCCTCTCCGACACCCGGGCCAACGCTGGGCGCGTCACCACCGCGTCGATGACCCGCCCGAGCGGCAGCCTGATGGGCCTGTTCCAGGTGCCCCCGGTGCGCGGTCGGGCCTGGGCCGCCGTCATGGCACTGCCCACGCTGGCCGATCGCGTCGCTGCGCTGAAGGACGCCTCCACACGCGCCGACCTGGTGGCCGAGGGCACGGCCAAGGGCCTCAACCACCGCGCCGACCAGGTGTACCCGCTGGGCGTGGGCGCCGTGCCCGAGTACCACATCGACGGCGGCCTGTCGGTGGCCGACCTCGCTGCGGCCGCAGGCGTCGACCCGGTGGAGATCGTCATCGACCGCCTCATCGCCAGCGACGGCCACGAGATGTTCAACATGTGGTACTTCAACCGCGGCACCCACCTGCTGGGCGAGTTCCTCACGATGGACCACGTGTACCCGGGTCTCGGCGACGCCGGCGCCCACGCCGGGCAGATCTGCGACGCCGACGCCACCACCCACTACCTCGCCTACTGGCAGCGCGAGCGCAACGTGGTGAGCCTGCCGCGGGCCGTCCACCAGCTCACCGGTCAGGCCGCCGCGGTGCTGGGCCTCGTCGACCGCGGCACGCTGGCGCCCGGCAACTTCGCCGACATCAACGTGTTCGACGCCGACGCCATCCAGGTGGGCCAGCCCGAGTACGTGAACGACTTCCCCGGCGGCAAGGGCCGCCTGCGGGTGGGCTCCACCGGTTACGCCGCCACCATCGTGAACGGCCAGGTCGTCACCCAGCAGGGCGCCCACACCGGCGCCCGCCCCGGCCGCGTCCTCCGCGAGTTCTCCCGCTCCTGACCCACCCCACACTTGCGTTTGTGAGCAGGGCCCGGCACAACCGGGTTCCGCTCACAAACGCCGCAATTCGGGTCGCGCCTGTGACCTCCGTTTGTGAGCGAATCCCTGCAGTACCGGGGTCTGCTCACAAACGCCAGATAGCGGGGGCGGGGCGGTGGGGTCAGCTGATGGCGGTGCCGCCGTCGCAGGTGATGACCTCGCCGACGGTGAAGGCACCCGCACGCGAGCACAGGAAGATGGCGAGACCGGCGATGTCTTCGGGCGTGCCGACTCGCCCACGTGGGTTGTGGCGGCCGATGACGTCCCAGTCGGTGTTGTCGACGTCGCCGCCGGTGCCCACGCCCGTGCTGAGCATCCAGGTGGGGAACGGCCCCGGGGCGATGGCGTTGACGATGATGTTGCGCTTCACCAGCCGAGCGGCGAGCTGCCGGGTGAGGGTGTGCACCGCAGCCTTCGACGGGCCGTAGTTGACGGTGTCGAACACCGGCAGGCGGATGCCGTCGATGGAACCGATGTTCACCACCCGAGCCGGGTCGTCGGCGGTACCGGCCGCCTCGAGCAGCGGCAGCAACTTCTGGATCGTGTAGAAGACACCCTTCACGTTGGTGTCCATCACCTTGTCCCAACCCGCCTCAGGGAACGTGTCGAGCGGGGCTCCCCACGACACACCGGCGTTGTTGACGAGGATGTCGAGCTTCGACTCGCGCTCACCCAGCGCTGCAGCCAACTGCTCGATCGACGCCACGTTGGCGACATCGGCGGGCAGCGCGATGCACTCGCCGCCGTAGGTCTCGCTCAACCGTTGCGCCGTGGCGTCGCACGCCGCCGCCTTGCGTGAGCTGATGTACACCTTGGCGCCGTTGGCCAGGAAGCCGGCGGCGATCATCTCGCCGATACCGCGCGACCCGCCGGTGACGAGTGCGACCTTGCCGCGAACCGAGAACAGTGTCTGGACGTCCATACGGGCGACCGTAGCAGTACCCACCCGGTGGGCTCAGGCCCACATGCTCTGGCCGCCGCACACGGTGAGCGCCTGCCCGGTCATGTAGGTGCTCGCATCCGACGCCAGGTACACGGCCAGGCCCTGCAGGTCGTCGGCCTCACCCAGGCGACGCATCGGGATGTTCTTGCGGGCATTGGCCTCGGCCTCGGGGTTGTTCCACAGCGCCTCGGCGAAGTCTGTGCGGATGAGCCCGGGGCAGATGGCGTTGGCGCGCACACCGTGCGGGCCGAGTTCGGCAGCCAGGTTGCGCACCAGAGCGATGACCGCCAGCTTGGAGATGTTGTAGGTACCCAGCGTGAGCGACGGAGCGAAGGCACCGATGCTGGAAGTGATCATGATCGAGCCGCTCCCCCGCTCGATCATGTCGGGCGCCACCATCTGCACCAACCAGTGGTTGGCCTTCACGTTGGTCGACATGATCTTGTCGAACGCCTCGTCGCTGATGGCCGACATCGGCCCGTACGCCGGGTTCACGCCGGCGTTGCCGATGAGCACGTCGACAGTGCCGAGCCGCTCGTGGGTGGCGTCGACCAGGGCCTGCAACTGCTCCTTGTAGCCGGCGTTGCAGGCGAACGCATGCGCCCGCACCTCACCGCACCGTTCGTTGATGGCGGCCGCTGCCAGTTCGCACTGGTCGAGCTTGCGACTCGACAACATCACCTGCGCGCCGTGCACCGCCAGCGCCTCGGCCATCGCCCGGCCCATACCCTTCGACGCGCCTGTGAGCAGCGCCACCTTCCCCGTCAGATCGAACAGTCCCCGTGTCATCTGCGCACTGTTGCACAGCGAGCACGGGGCCTCCGAAGCGACGCCGCGTCTGGCAGGCTGGATGGGTGACCACTGCTCGCCAGCGCCGTGTCCTCGGCACCATCACCGAACCTGCCCGCCAGGTCGACGTCATCCACGACACCGATGTGCTGGTGGTGGGATCGGGCCCGGCAGGCCTCGCTGCAGCCCTCGCCGCCGCACGCACCGGCGTGCAGGTCACCCTCGTCGAGCGGTTCGGCTGCTACGGCGGCAACATCACGACCGTCGGCGTGGAGGGCATGGCCTGGTACCGCCACGAGCAGACGATCGAGGCGAACGGCATCGCCCGCGAGATGGAGGACCGCGCCTACGCGATGGGTGCCGCCGTGCCCGAGAGCCAGTCGCTGAGCTACGAGATCGATGCCGAGGGCTTCAAGGTGGTGGCCGACACGATGGTGGCCGAGGCCGGTATCGACGGGCGGATGCACCGCAGCTTCGTGGCGCCGGTGATGGAGGGCGACGGCATCGTCGGCATCATCACCGAGTCGA
>JBIIDH010000051.1:0-24025 GCA_044238435.1 Ilumatobacteraceae bacterium
GGCCGGCGCCGACCGGGTGGAGGGCACGCTGTTCGGCAACGGCGAGCGCACCGGCAACGTCGATGTGGTGAACCTGGCCATCAACCTGTTCGTGAACGGCGTCGACCCGCAGCTCGACATCAGCGACATCGACGCCCTGCGCCGCACCGCCGAGTACTGCAACCGCCTGCCCGTGCACCCCCGCCACCCGTGGGTGGGCGACCTGGTGTACACGGCCTTCAGCGGCAGCCACCAGGACGCCATCAAGAAGGGCTTCGAAGCGCTGGCGAAGAAGGCCGAGGCCAACGGCGGCGAGTACCCCGAGTGGGGTGTGCCGTACCTGCCGCTCGACCCGAAGCACCTCGGTCGCAGCTACGAGGCCGTCATCCGCGTGAACAGCCAGAGCGGCAAGGGCGGCGTGGCCTACGTGATGAAGACCGAGCACGGCTTCGATCTGCCGCGCCGGTTGCAGATCGAGTTCTCCAAGACCATCCAGCACCTCACCGAAGACCTCGGCACCGAGATCAGTCCGGTGGTGATGTGGGAGGCGTTCCAGAGCGAGTACCTCGACGCCGAGCCGCGCTTCCGCCTGCTGTCGCACGAGTCGCGCAGCGACAGCGCCACCGGACGCACCACGATGACGGCGCAGCTCACCGTCGACGGCGCACCGCAGACCATCAGCGGCGAGGGCAACGGCCCGATCGACGCGTTCGTGCGCGCCCTGCGCGCCGGGGTGGGTGCCACGCTCGACGTCACCGACTACGCCGAGCACGCCATCGGCACCGGCTCGGAGGCCACCGCGGTGGCCTACGTCGAGACCACCTCACCCGGCCGCGGTGTGCTGTGGGGCGTGGGCACCGACCCCAACACCAGCACGGCCTCGCTGCGGGCGGTGCTGAACGCGCACGAGCGCTCGCTGCGCTGAGCCCAGCCGCAGCGGTACGCACACCCACCGGCGCGGCTACGGTTCCGATGACCACCGAGTCAGGAAGGATCCAGCCATGAAGGTGAGTGTCGATTTCGATGTGTGCGCCTCGACCGGGGCATGCATGCAGACCTGCCCCGAAGTGTTCGAAGTGCGCAGCGACGGCTATCTGTACATCCTCCAGGAGAACCCGCCCGAGGAGCTGCGCGACAAGGTGCAGCTGGCCGCCGACATGTGCCCCACGGCTGCCATCACCATCGAGGACTGACCCCGGGTGGGGTTCCACGACACGCTGCGCGCCGCCTGGCAGCGCTCGGGGTCGATGCTGTGCGTCGGCCTCGATCCCGACCCGGGCAGGATGCCGGCGCCGCTCGGCCGCATGCATCCCGCGATGGCCACCGAGCAGTTCTGCCGCGCCATCGTCGATGCCACGGCCGACGTGGTGTGCGCCTTCAAGCCACAGATCGCCTACTTCGCCTCGCAGGGTGCCGAGCGCGAACTCGAAGCACTGTGCCACTACATCCGCGAGACGTACCCCGACGTGCTGCTGGTGCTCGATGCCAAGCGGGGCGACATCGGCCCCACGGCCGAGCACTACGCGCGCGAGGCCTTCGACCGTTACGGCGCCCATGTGGTGACGGTGAACCCGTACCTCGGCACCGATTCGGTGGCACCGTTCCTCACCCACGGCGACGGCGGCGTGTTCGTGCTGTGCCGCACCTCGAACCCCACCAGCGGCGACTTCCAGAACCTGCGCACCGACGGCGACCCGCTGTACCTGCACGTGGCCCGACGCGTGGCCGACGAGTGGTCGCAACTCGGCGAGTGCGGCCTGGTGGTGGGCGCCACCTATCCCGACGAACTGCGCCAGGTGCGCGCCGTCGTGGGCGATCTGCCGCTGCTGGTGCCCGGTGTGGGCGCCCAGGGGGGTGATGTCGAGGCCACGGTGCAGGCCGGTGCCGACAGCACCGGGTTCGGCATGGTGATCAACTCGTCGCGGGCCATCCTGTACGCCTCGCCCGGCTTCGACTACGCCGACGCAGCACGCGCTGCGGCCATCGCCACACGCGACCAGATCGCTGCTGCTAGCGGCGGTTGAGTTCGGCCACCAGTTCGTCGAGCTGATCGATGAGCGAGTCGACGCGCTCGGCGAGCCGACCCGGCACCGCCTGACTGAGCGCCGCCAGGGACATGGAGGTGGCGAACACGGCCTGGATGGCCCGGTCGTGCAGTTCGTGTTCGGACCGCTCGCGTTCGGTCCGCTCAGCGTCGTCGACCGACGGCGTGGGCGCTGCGACGGCCCGGTCGGTGATGTCGGCGGCGACGATGGCGCGCTGACCGACAGCGTTGGCGGCGCTGACCGTGACCTCGTAGCGCCGGGGGTCGCCTTCGAAGGTGGTGATCTCGGCCTCGTAAGCGCGCTGACCGGGGAACATCTTCTCCGATCGACGGATCTCGCTGGGCGTACCGACGAGGCGGCCGAGGAGATCGGCCCCACGGGCTCGCAGCAGCCACTCGCTGGAGCGACCGAACACCCGCTCGGCGCCGGCATTGGCGTACACCAGTCGATCGGTGCTCTCGTCGTACACCATCACTGCGTCGGCCAGGCTGTCGAACAGGGCCGATCCGGGGTAGCGGACGACCGCGGCGGGTGCGGTGAAGTCGGCCGAGCGGAGAATGGCGGCCGTGACGATGCGGGCCACGGTGAGCAGGAAGGCCCGTTCGGTGTCGGAGAACGAACGCGGCTCGGCGAAGGTGACCCCCAAGCCGCCGATGACGACGTCGTCGAGCAACAGCGGCATCGATGCGAGTGCCTGCCCGAGCATGACGTTGGCAGCGAAATCGGGGAACCGGGTCTGCAGCGCCGCCAGCGAAGGCACCCACTGCGCCTCGCCGGTGCGGATGGCGACCAGGATCGGTACCCGTTCGCTCACTGCGAGCGGACCGAGCGCCGAGACCATGTCGGTGCTGGCGCCCACCGTGTTCACCGACTCCACCACACCACCGGGGCCGAGCCGCACCAGGATGGCGCCGACGGCACCGAGGCCGGTCATCGCCTCCATGGCCACCCGCACGAGCACATCGAAGGGGACGGGCTCGACGAGTGCATCCACGAGGCGGTCGATGCGGGCGACGAACGACTCGACGGACGCCATCGGTGAGGCCTTGGTCTCGTGATCGAACTCCACAACCGACATGTTCACCGACTCCTGACGACACCTGCTGCCCCGGGGGACATGTCGATTTTGCTCCCCGACCGGCCCGGACGGCTACGGGCCGAAAGGCCCTACGCGACGAAACAAATGTCCCGACAGCCCCTGCCGAAGGGCTCGTCAGCCGCGCAGCACGTCGACGCGGGCGATGCCCGGCGCGGTGCGCAGGGCATCGACCACATCGTCGGGCACCTGGGCGCTGGGGGCGATGAGCATGACCGCGGTACCCGGCTCGGCGGCCCGGCCCACGTCCATGTCGTCGATGTTCACCCCGGCGTCGCCGAGCAGGGTGCCCACGGTGCCGATGACGCCCGGCCGGTCGTCGTTGGTGACCATCAGCATGTAGGCAGCGGGCGGCACGTCGAAGGTGTGCTCGTCGATCTCGACGATGCGCTGTTCGCCACGCCGGCCCACCATGGCCCCCGACACCGACCGGCCACCGCCGCGCACCCGCACCAGGTTGACGAAGTCGGTGGACACCGACGACTTGGTCTCGCGCACCTCGATGCCTCCGGCCTGCGCCAGCTGCGGTGCGTTGACGAACGTGACCGGCTCGTCGCTGATGAGCCCGTAGAAGCCCTTCAGCGCAGCGAGGGTGACGATGCGCGTGTCGTAGCCGGCGATGTCGCCCTCGCAGCACACCTCGATGGCGGCCGGGGCGCCGCCCGACAGCGAGGCGAACAACCGGCCGAGCCGCTCGGCCAGGGGCAGGAACGGGCGCAGCGTCTCGTTGGCCTCGGCTGCATCGACGTTGACGGCGAACGGCACGAAGTCGCCCGCCAGGGCGAGCAGCACCATGTCGGCGATGGTGTCGCCCGCCTTGTCCTGCGCCTCACGGGTGGAGGCTCCGAGGTGCGGAGTGACCACGACGCTGTCGAGGCCGAACAGCGGCGACTCGGTGGTGGGCTCGGTGACGAACACGTCGAGAGCCGCACCGGCGATGACGCCGCCGCGGATGGCGTCGGCCAGCGCCTCTTCGTCGACGATGCCGCCGCGGGCCACGTTGATGACGCGCAGCGAGGGCTTGGCCTTCACCAACAGGTCGCGCCCGATGAGACCGGTGGTTTCCTTGGTCTTGGGCAGGTGCACGGTGAGGAAGTCGGATTCGGCGACGAGCTGATCGAGGCCCATCAGCTCGACACCCATCTGCTTGGCGCGCTCGGCCGAGACGAAGGGGTCGTAGGCCACGAGGCGCATGCCGAACGCGCGCGCCCGGTCGGCCACCAACTTGCCGATGCGACCGAGGCCCACCACGCCGAGGGTCTTGTCGGCCAGTTCGACACCTTCCCAGCGGGTGCGCTCCCAGCGACCGGCGGTGAGCGCGGCGTGCGCCTGGGGCACGTTGCGGGCCTGTGCCAGCAGCAGTGCCATGGTGTGCTCGGCGGCCGAGATGATGTTGCTCTGCGGCGCGTTCACCACCATCACACCACGGCGGGTGGCCGCCGCCACATCGACGTTGTCGAGGCCGATACCGGCCCGGCCGACCACGACGAGATCGGTGGCAGCCTCGAGCACCTCGGCACTGACCTGCGTGGCCGAGCGGATGATGAGCGCATGTGCACCGACGACGTGGTGCAGCAACTGCGACAGGTCGAGCTGCACGTCGACCTCGTGGCCGGCCGCACGGAGACGGTCGAGGCCTCCCTCGGCGATCTCTTCGGTGACCAGGATGCGTGCCATAGGCCGATCATCGTTATCGGCCCCGAGCCGTGAACAAAAGCGCATTGAACATTTCGTCCAGCGCCATTCGGCACAGGTCGCACCGCGCTCACCGTCGGGTGTCGCTCTAGGCTCGCCGCCGTGGGAGCGCGGATCGACGAGATCGAGCGATGGTTCGTGCGGCGCGGCGTGCCGCACTTCATCGGCGACTACGCCGCCACCACCGACATCTGGACCCGCAGCATCCCCATGCTCGTCGTCGCCTACCTGGCCGGTGGCCTGCACGCACTCGATCTGCGCACCTGGACCTGGCAGCGCAACCTGGTTGCTGGCCTGGTCATCGTGGCTGCGTTGGCGATCGGCTGGTCGATCACCAACGTCGTGCGCCACCGGCGCTGGCTGGCGATGCCCGCAGTGGTGGGCTGGCCGGAACTGGCCGTGTTCGTCGTCGGGCCCGCCATCCCCTCTGCGGTCCTCGGCCAGTGGGGCGACGCTGCCCAGACCGTGGTGGAGGGCCTGGTGGTGCTGGCCGCCATCTACCTGCTCACCAGTTACGCAGTGCCGTCGCTGGTGGTGTGGGCCGTCCGGCGGAGCGCGGCCCAGGTACGCAGCCTCGCGGGTCTGGTCGCCCGGGCCCTGCCGCTGTTGCTGTTGTTCACCACCTTCTTGTTCATCAACACCGAGGTGTGGCAGGTGGCGGGCACACTCGACGGCATCGCCTACGTGGCCACGCTGTCGATCTTCTTCCTGCTGGGCGCCGTGTTCGTGCTGTCGCGGGTGCCGGCGCTGATGCACGGCGTGAACCGCTTCGACGGATGGGACGACGTGCGCGACCTGGTGGCGGGCACGCCGGCCCAACGCCTGGCGCCCGAACTGCACGGCGCCCTGCCCGACACCCGCCTCACCCGCCGCCAGCGGGCCAACCTCGCCCTGGTGGCCATCTTCAGTCAGGCCCTGCAGATCACCGTCGTGGCGCTGCTGCTCACCTCGTTCTTCACCCTGTTCGGCTTCCTCGCCATCTCGCAACAGACCACCGACCTGTGGATCGCCCCGAACACGGCCGACGTGCTGGTGAGCCTGCGCCTCGGCGGCCGCACCCTGGTGGTGTCGGAACCGCTGCTGCGCGTGGCCGGCTTCCTCGGCGCGTTCAGCGGGATGTACTTCACCGTGCTGCTGTCGACCGACGCCACCTACCGCGACGAGTTCGCCGACGACGTCACACCCCAACTCCGTGAGGCGCTCGCCGTGCGGGTGGCCTACCTGGCCCACCGACAGCGCATCGACGCAGCCTGACGACTAGCGTCGGGGCAGCGATTGTCACAGCACCCGGAGGTCATCATGTCGCACCCGTTCCTGTCCTCAGCCTGGATGGACGAGGCCCGCGCCATTCGCGAGAAGTACGCCGCCGAGGCGGCCAAGGTGACGGCGAGCATCCGCATGAACCAGGTCATCACCGACGTACCCGAGTCGGTGGGCAGCGGCGACACCATCCGCGCATTCATGGACACCTCGTCGGGTGAGGTGGTGATGGAACTCGGCGAACTCGAGGCGCCCGACCTCACGCTCACGGTCGACTACGACACGGCCCGCAAGATCTTCGTCGAGCAGGACCAGGCGGCCGGGATGCAGGCCTTCATGTCGGGCAAGATCAAGGTGCAGGGCGACATGATGAAGATGATGGCGATGCAGACCTCGATGCCGCAGGACGACATCGCCAAGACGATCGCTGCCGAGATCAAGGGCATCACGCTCTGACCCAGCTGCGCTGATCGGGCGCCGATCAGGCTGTCTCGCGCGGCACCGACCGCACGAACCACGCCGCCACCACACCCAACGTCGCCACACCCGCCGCCACCGTGAAGGCGTACTGGAAGGGTGCCAGGTCGTCGGGGCCGGCCGAGGTGCTGATGGTGCTCAGCACCACCGACCCCACCACAGCGCCCAACTGGGTCATCAGTTGTTGCATCGCGCCGGCCACCCCGAGGTCGGCCTCGTCGACCGCGCTTGCAGTGAGAGCGGTCATGGCCGGCGACGCCACACCGAGGCCGAGACCCGACAACCCGAGCGCCACCGCGACGAACCACAGCGCCGTCCCCTGGTCGACCAACGCGAAGCACACCATCGACGCCACGACCCCGCAGGCACCGACCACACCCGCCACCCGTTCACCCACGCGCACCGTCACGTAGCCGGCCGTGGGCGCTGCCAACGAGAACGTGAGCGGACGGGCGATGACCAGCAGACCGACCGTCGAGGTGGCCACGCCGAGGCCGTCCTGCAGCAATCGCGGCGCCAGGATGAAGCCCCCCATGTAGGCGAAGTTGCACAACGTCTGGCTGAGCACCGGCCAGGCCACGTTGCGCGTGCGGAACCAGGCGAGCACCACCAGTGGATCCGCCACCCTGCGTTCGATCCACACGAACAGCACGAGGCTCAGGACACCGAGCGTCCAGGCAGCGAGGGTGGCCGGACTGCCCCATCCCCAGCGCGGGCCCTGGCTGGTGCCGACCAGCACCAGGGTGGCGCCCAACCCCAGGGTCACCGAACCGCGCACGTCGAAGCGCACACCGGACTGGCGTTCGGTGGTGGGTAGCAGCCACAGCGCGACGACCACACCGACCAGGCACAGTGGCGCCTGGACGAGGAAGATCACCCGCCACCCGACGGCCTCGACCAGCGGACCGCCCGCCACCACGCCCAGCACCGGTGCGCCGGCGGTGACGAAACTCCAGAAGCCCAACGGGCGCACTCGCTCGTCGGGCGCGAACAGCCGGGTGATGTAGGCGAGCGCCGCAGGCCCGCAGGCCGAGCCCGCCGATGCCGACAGCGTGCGGAACACCACCAGTGAGATGCCGTCCCAGGCGAACGCAGTGGCGAGCGCGAAGACGCCGGCACCGAACAGCCCGCCGACGAACACCCGCTTGTGCCCCCACAGGTCGCCCGCCTTGCCGAACGCCGGGCCCACCACCCCGAACGCGAGCATCGGGCCGGTGATGGCCCAGGTGAGCAGGCTGGTCGACGAGCCGAGGTCGTCGGCGATGCGGGGCAGCGACACCACGAGGACGGTGATCGTGAGGCTGACCGTGAACAACCCGCCGAGCACCACCCAGAGCACACCCCAGCGATGGTCGATGCCCACCCGCCGGGCGATGCGTCGGCGCAGCACCACCGGCCAGGGCACCACGCCGATCTCGTCGACCGCGCCCGAGTCGAACGAGGTGGTGGCCTCGCTCCGTGCGAGCACGCGCTGACGCGACGGCCGGTGCTCGGGCTCGGTCATCGCGGGGGACGGCGCTGGCTCAGATGGGCCGGGCGAGCGGCGCCAGCGCATCGGCGAGCTCGCTCACCGACCACTTCGCCCCGCGGTCGACACCCTGACCGCGTGCCCAGCTCTCGAGCATCGTGACGGTGCCGCCCTGCACCAGGAATGTCTCACCGTTGAAGACACAGGCCTCGCTGGCAAGGTAGGCGACGAGCGGCGAGATGTTGGCCGGATCCCACGGGTCGAAGCCGCCCTCGACCGGCTTCATGATGTCTTCCAGGCCCGGCGTGGCGAGCGTCAGTCGGGTGCGGGCACCGGGCGCGATGGTGTTGCTCTTCACGTGGTACCGGGCGAGCTCCTTGGCGATGATCTGGCCGAAGGTGGCGATACCGCTCTTCGCCGCGCCGTAGTTGCTCTGGCCCGGGTTCGAGAACAACCCCGAGGTCGACGAGGTGTGCACGATGTTGCGCGGCTTGGTGACGCCCGCTTTGGCCTGCTCGCGCCAGTACGCCGCGGCCCATCGCGACGGAGCGAAGTGGCCCTTGAGGTGAACGGCGATGACCGCGTCCCATTCCTCCTCGGTCATGTTCACCAGCACGCGGTCGCGCAGGATGCCCGCGTTGTTGACGAGGATGTCGAGGTCGCCGAACGCCTCGATGGCCGCATTCACCATGCGCTGGGCACCCTCCCAGTCGGCCACGTTGTCGCCGTTCACGACGGCCTCGCCACCCATGGCGCGGATCTCGTCGACCACCTGCTGGGCAGGGGTGATGTCGGTGCCGATGCCGTCGTTCGCGCCGCCGAGGTCGTTCACGACCACCTTGGCGCCCTCGGCGGCGAACAGCAGCGCGTGTTCGCGGCCGATGCCGCGCCCGGCACCGGTGATGATGGCAACGCGTCCTTCGAGTGCACCCATGGCCGCAACTCCTTCGTCGGTGGTCGGCTCGTCGCCCCGACGCTAGCGAGGTACGAGGGTGGAGGGCCCAGTCAGGGGGCGACAGTCGTAGCGGGAGTCGGTATGGCGAACGTGACGTCGACGGCGGTGCCGCGTGGCAGCAGTGCCCCGGCTGCCAGCACCTGACCGTTCGCCTCGGCCAGCACGGTGATACCGGCCGGGTCGCCCTTCACCTGGCCGACGGCGAGCCCTGCGCCGTTCAGCACGGCGGTGACCTGCTGCAGGTTCAAGTCGGCGAGGGCGGGGATGGCGACGAGGTCGGGACCCTTCGACACGATGACGGTGACGGTGGCACCTCGAGCCACCTCGGTACCGGGCACGGGGTCCTGGCGCATCACCGCTCCCACGGCGACGTCGGTGCTGAACTCGTCGGTGCCCTGCACCACGACGAGGCCGAGGTCGGTGAGTGCCGTGGTGGCGTCGGCCAGGGGCACTCCGGTGAGGTCGGGGATGACGCGAGGCGCCGGACCGGCCGACACGGTGACCAGCACGGTGGTGCCGGGCAGCACCGTGTCGCCGGCGACGAGGCCGGGCTGGTCGGTGATGGTCCACGAGATGATGGTGCCGACGGGGACGACCTCGTCGAAGGGCTGTTCGCCGAGCTGCAGCACCAGGCCGCGCTCGCTCAGCAGGCTCGATGCCGCATCGGTGGTGAGGCCTGTCAGCTCCGGCAGTTCGCGCAGGGCGGGGCCGCTGCTGACCACGAGGGTGAGCGTGCCACCCTCGTCGAGGTCGGCGCCCTCGGCGGGATCGGAGCGCACCACCACGCCCACCGGCACATCGTCGCTGGCTTCCTCGACAGGAGCGATGGTCCAGCCGAACTCGCTCACCAGGTTGCGGGCCTCACCGAGTTCGAGCCCGGCGAGCCGCGGCACCTCGTGCGACGCAGTGCGGCCGAACACCAGCCACGCGGCCAGGCCGAGCGCAGCCACGACGACCACCGCTGCCACCCCGGCCAGCAGACCGCGACGCGATGCAGGTGGTGCGGGTTCGGCTGCGGGTTCGGCTACCGGCGCGACGACCGGTTCGGAAACCGGTGAGGCGGCGAGGGAGGGCACTGCGTCCGTCGGCTCGTCGGCAGCCGGGGGAAGCGTGAGGGCAGCATCGTCGCCGGATGTCGGTTCACCGGCGGATTCGACGTCTCCGTCGGCCACGAGTTCGCCGGCGGCCTCGACGGGCTCGTCGTTCGGCATCTCGGTGAGTTCCGCCTCGGCTGCCTCGGCTGCCTCGGCTGCTGCGACTGACTCGACCCCGTCGACCCCCTCGGCCTCTTCGATGGGCGCTGTCGGAGCCGGGGCAGGCGCTGCTTCGGCGAACAGGCCGGCGCTCAGCAGCGGCAACGGCGCCGGGCGGGGCAGTTTCTCGGCGGCCTGCACCATCGCCCGCCCGAACTCGGCCACCGACGAACGGTCGGCCGGGTCGGGCCGACCCGCGCGCTCGAACACGGCTGCCAGCGGCCCGAGGTCGGCCGACACCGGCATCAGCTTGTCGACCCGGTTGGCCAGCGTGGCCACCGCCGACTCGCCCACGAACGGCACCTGGCCGGTGACCACCTCGAGCAGGCAGAGGCACAGCGCGTACACGTCGCTCTTCATGCCGGCTGGCTGCCCGACGGCTTCCTCCGGCGACACGTACCGGGCGCGCTCGGCGCTGATGCCCTCGGGTCGAGCGGCCAACTCCGCGGCCACCAGCGAGGCGACACCCAGGTCGGTGACGCGCAGGCGTCCTTCGTCGCCGAACACCAGGTTCGACGGCCGGATGTCGCCGTGCACCTGTCCGGCGCGATGCGCGATGTCGAGGCCGCGGCACACGTCGAGTCCCACCATCACGGCCTGCGACAAGCTGAGTTCGCGACCGCGGTCGCGCAGGTCGCGCAGGCTGCCGCCGGTGAGGCTCTCGCCCACCACGAAGCACACGGTGCGCCCGCTCCACTCGGCGACGCCGAAGTCGTACACCTCCGACAGGTTCGGGTGGCGCACGCCGGCGACGGTCTGCATCGTGGCGCTGAACCGGTCGACGAAGCCCTCGCTGGCGACGATGTCGGGGTGGACGATCTTCAGCACCACAGCGCGTTGGTCGGTGGTGTCGACCGCTTCGAACATGGCCAGATCGACGCTCGAACCGCGACGAGTGCCCAACTGGTAGCGGTCGGCGAACAACCGCGGCGCCGAACCCGTTGCGTCGTCGCCATCGGTGCCGGTGTCGTGGCCGGTGCCGGTGCCGACCGGATCGCCGGCTGCGGAGGGTTCATCCAGACTCATCGGAGTCCCGACGCTAGCGGCTGACCGCCGCGAAGTCCGGGCATCGCGCGACGCGTGGCACAGCGCTGCAAGGGTGGATTCTCCGTGCCGAGCGGGAAGAATGACTCCGTGGCACGCAAGCGCATCGACCCCAAACTGATGCTGGCCAGTTTCGGTATCGCCATCGGCCTGATGTTCATCATCCTCGGCATCCGGACGTCGATCACCGGCGACGAACTGCAGGGTCTGCCCGACCAGATCGAGAGCGTCAACCCCGTGCGTGGCGCCACCCAAGTGCTGCAGCAGACCGCCGTCTTCGTCGACCTCGCCGAGGGCTACACCGGGGTGCTCGTCATCGATGGAGTCGAACTCGAGACCGTGTCGCTCGACTCGATCGGCATCCAGCCCATCGGCGGTACCTCGAGCGACCCGGGCGGCCAGGTGAGCCTGCCTCCCACCACCATCTACGAACCCGGCAACGCCACCCTCACGTTCGAACCGAGCGACAACGCGCTCATCACCGGCTTCTCCACCGGTCGCCACGAGGCCACGGTGGTGTTCTGGAAGATCGACGAGAGCCGCGCCCAGTCGTCGGCGTTCCGCTGGGATTTCTACGTCGTCTGATCGACCCGCTCGGGCCGCCCGTCTAGCTCGGTAGTTCGCCGGTGTCGAGCAGGTGCACGAAGCCGGCCTCGTCGAGCACCGGCACGCCGAGTTCCTCGGCCTTGCTGAGCTTCGATGCGCCCGGTTCGGCGCCCACCACCACGGCGAAGGTCTTCTTGCTGACGCTGCCCGGGCTCTTGCCGCCGCGGCCCTTGACGGCGGCTTCGGCCTCGTCGCGTGAGAACCCGACCAGGGTGCCCGTGACCACCACGGCCTTGCCGGCGAGCACCTGCGGAAGGCGGCTCACCTCCACCTTGCCGAACTCGACCCCGGCGGCGCGCATCTTCTCGATCATCGCCCGGTTGGCCGGGTTGGCGAACCAGCGCACGATGGACGCGGCGATGATCGGCCCTACGCCGTCGGTGGTGGCGAGATCGGCCTCGGAGGCGTCGGCCACCGCGTCGAGCGTGCCGAACGCGGCGCTGATCGACTCCGACGCCGACGGTCCGAGCCCCTTGGCCCCCAGCGCGGTGAGCAACCGCGGCAACGGCCGGTGCTTCGACTCGTCGATCGCGGCCACCAGCTTCTCGGCGCTGATGCGGGCGAAACCCTCCAGTTGCATCAGTTGCTCGACGGTGAGCGCGTAGATGTCGCCCGGATCGGCCACCAGTCCGGCGTCGCTGAGCTGGAACACGGTGCGTTCGCCGAGGCCCTCGATGTCCATCGCCCCGCGACCGGCGAAGTAGATGATGCGCTGGTCGCGCTGGAACGGACAGCTCGGCTCGACACAGCGCGTGTCGGCCTCGCCCTCGGCGCGCACCAGTTCGGTGCGCAGGTCGCACGGGCACAGGGTGGGGAACTCCCACGGTGTGCTGGCCGGGTCGCGCAGCGACAGCACCGGCCCCACCACCTCGGGGATGACGTCGCCCGCCTTGCGCACCACCACGGTGTCGCCGGGCCGCACGTCCTTCAGCCGCACCTGGTCCTGGTTGTGCAGCGTGGCCATGCCCACCGTCGAACCGCCCACGAACACCGGCTCGAGCACCGCGAACGGCGTGGCCCGGCCGGTGCGGCCGATCGACACCTGGATGTCGCGCAGCACCGTGGTGCGCTCTTCGGGTGGGAACTTGTAGGCGATGGCCCAACGCGGTGCGCGCGACGTGAAGCCCAGCACCTCGCGCTGGGCGAGGTCGTCGACCTTCACGACCGCGCCGTCGATCTCGTAGCCGAGCGCATGGCGGTGCTGCTGCCAGTGATCGCAGAAGGCGTACACGTCGTCGAGGTGCTCGAACCGGCGGATCTCGGGGTTCACCGGGAACCCGAGGCCAGCGAGGAACTCGAGGGTCTGGTGGTGGGTGGTGAACTCGGGCCCGCCCACCACCTCGCCGAGCTGGTAACTCCAGAAGGCCAGCACCCGCGACGCGGTGATGCGCGGGTCTTTCTGGCGCAGGCTGCCGGCTGCGGCGTTGCGCGGGTTGGCGAACAGCGGCTGGCCCGCCTCGGCGGCACGGGTGTTCAGCGCCTCGAAACTGCTGATGGGCATGTACACCTCGCCGCGCACCTCGACCACCTCGGGGGCGCCGGCGGGCAACCGCTTGGGCACCGCCTCGATGGTGGCCACGTTGAGCGTGACGTCTTCGCCCATCCGGCCGTCGCCGCGGGTGGCGGCCTGCACGAACACACCCTGCTCGTAACGCAGGCTCATGGCCAGGCCGTCGATCTTCAGTTCGCACACGTACGCCGCGGCCGCACCCGCCAGACCCTTCGCCACACGCTCGCCCCAGGCCGTGAGTTCGCCCACGTCCATGGCGTTGTCGAGGCTGGTCATCGGCACGCGGTGCTCGACCTCGGCGAACGACGACGACAGCCGACCGGCACCCACCTCGCGGGTGGGCGAGTCGCCTGCTGCCAGCTCGGGGTGCGCCTGTTCGATATCGCGCAACTCGCGCACCAGCGCGTCGTAGTCGGCGTCGCCGATCTCGGGCGCGTCGAGCGCGTAGTACCGCTCGTTGTGGTAGCGGATGAGGCGGGTGAGTTCGGCCACCCGCTGCGCGAGGAGGTCGCCGGCGGTCACAGCGGCGAGTGTACGGCGGGGGTCAGGCGCCCAGGACGAACCGGGTGGCGGTGGCCTGGTCGTGCACCCGCTTGCCGAGTTCGGCGACGATGGCAGCCACGCGCTCGGCGACGGCCGGGGTGTGCGTGCCGAGGCCGCACTCGGGCGTGATCATCGACTGCTTGCGCAACTGCACCTGGTCGCACCCGTGCTGCACGAGTTCGCACCACAGGTCGCTGAGCCGTCTCCAGGGTCGCTCGGCCGTGGTGGGGATGGGGCCGTCGGTGGGCACCGCACCCCAGGCGACGACACCGCCGCGGTCGAGGAACTGCTGCAGGTAGCCGGCGCTGCCCACCACCGACGGGCGGGCGGGAAGCGACAGCACATGGGGCCCGGCCGCGATGAGCGCCGACCAGTCGGCCTCGCCGCAGCAGTGCAGGCCCGACACGGCGCGGCCCTCGATGGCGGCCAGCGCGCCCGACACCAGGTCTATGGCGGTGTCGGGAGCGATCGGGAACGCCGGATCGGTGAGGTGCACGAGATCGGGCTCGTCGATGAACACCATCTGCTGCGCCACGGGCAGCGACTCGGCGACGATGTCGAGCAGGTGGTGCAGGTGCGACCGGACGGCGCGCACCGCGGTGTCGAACGCGAGGTGCTCGGGCACCCCGGCCCGGATGAGCGCCATGCCCAACGTGACCGGCCCCACCAGTTGCCACTTCACCGCAGGAAGGTCGCGCGGTGCGGCGGCGAGGAAGGTACGCAGACCGGTGAACGCGTCGTGCTGCACGTCGGTGAGCACCGGATCGACCGGGTCGACGCGGGCGACGTCGACGGAGATGGCCCCGTACTGGCCGACGGTGACCCCCTCGATGCCCAGCAGGGCCTGGGCGATCTGGCCCTCGGCGGGCGAACGTCGCGGCAGGGTGGGGATGGCCGGGATGCTCGACGCCCGGAGGGCGAACGCCGCGGCAGCGTCGAGATCGCGGTGTGGCAGCGCGCCCATCGCCGTCGTGGCCCCATTAGAGAACATCGGATCGAGCACGTCACCTCCCCTGTCGTCGGTGGCCCCTGGTCGTCGGTGGGCGGACCCTCCGTCGAATCGTCGCGGTGACGGCTCCATCGTTGCATGAGGCACCCTCCGAACGACAAACCAAGCCAGGAATCCGGATGGGCCGCCGAACCTGCACGCCGTGCCGAACAGCCGTGTCGAACAGGCGTGTCGTCAGGTACACCTGGCTACCCTGTCGGCCGTGTCAACCACCCCGGTCACACCCCGCGCCACCCAGGCCATCGTCTGGCTCGCCCGCCTCGCCTGGCTGTTGCTCGCGGTGGTCGGCGGCGCCGGGTTCGGACAGGCCCTGGCCTCGCACAGCCGAGCCGTGCAACTGGTGGGCACCACGACGCTCTGGATCGCCTGGGCCGTCGTGGCGCTCGCGCTGGCCGTGCCGTCGACGGTGGGCCTGACCGCAGCGCGTGCCCTGTCGCCCATGGCACTGGTTGCATCGACTGTTGCTGCGATCGCTGCCGACACTGCCGGGGCTGGTGTCGTGGTGGCTGTCGCGGCGTCGGCCATCGCCACGGCCTGCGTCATGACGGGCGAGTTCGGGCAGTCGTTCGTGCAGGCATCCGCCTACGGCGACGAGCAGCGCTTCCTGCTGCGCCCGCCTGTCGCAGCCGGGGCTGCGATGGCGGTGACGTGGGTCCTGCTGTGCGCCGGTCTGCTCACCGCACCGCTGCTGCTGGCTGCGGGCGCCTGGGTGTGGGGCGTGCTCGTGGCCCTGCCCACCGTGGCGCTGGCCTGGCTGGGGGTGCTCAGCTTCCACCGCCTGACGCGGCGCTGGTTGGTCATCGTGCCCGCCGGCCTGGTGGTGCACGACCAGGTGGTGCTGGCCGACACCGCGATGTTCCGCCAGGCCGAGATCGCCCGCATCGGCCTGGCCCTGGCCGACACCGGCGCGGCCGACTGCACCGGGCCCGCTTCGGGCCACGCGGTGGAGGTGCAACTCCACGAGTCGGCCACGCTGGTGTACGCACCCACCCGCGCCACGCCCAACGGCCGCGCCATCCACGCCACGGCGCTGCTGGTGGCACCCACCCGGCCGGGCCGCCTGCTGCAGGCGGCCGGCTCCCGCGGCCTACCGGTGGGCTGACGGCCGAACCGGCCGAGTGGCCACGGCGCCGGCCAGCACCCGGGTGTCGGTGAGGTCGAACAGCACCACGCTCTGCCCGGGGGCGACGCGTCGCTGCGGTTCGTCCCACACCACCCGGTCGCCGATGAGCCTGCCCGACCGGGTGGCGCCATGGGCGCTGCACTGCACCCGCACCGCAAGGGCTTCCGGCTGGCCCACCGGATCGGCCGCCCAGGTGAGCGCGCCCAGTTCCACCTCGGTGTCGAACTGGTCGGCGTCGTCGCCCACCACCACGGTGCGGCGGTCGACGTCGACATCGACGACGTAGCGCTTGGGGCCACCACCCGGCAGGCCGAGCCCGCGCCGCTGCCCCACCGTGACCAGTTCGACCGCTTCGACGTGGCCGACCGGCACCCCTGCGGTGTCGACCACCGTGGCCGGGCGGAACGCGATGCGGTCGCCCAGGAACGCCTCGCGCCCGCCGGTGTGGGTGATGAAGCACACGTCCTGGCTGTCGGGTTTGGTGGCGGTGCGCAGGCCCGCAGCGGCCGCCCGCTCGCGCACCTCGGCCTTGGTGAGGTGCCCCACCGGAAACAGCGTGCGGGCCAGATCGGCCTGCGACAGCATGTGCACCACGTAGCTCTGATCCTTGGCCGCGTCGGCGCCACGGGCCACGTACCGCAGCCCGTCGTGCAGCACGATGCGGGCGTGGTGCCCCGTGGCCACGGCGTCGAAGCCCAGCACGTCGGCGCGTTCGAACAGCCGGCTGAACTTGAGGTGACGGTTGCACTCGATGCAGGGGTTGGGGGTGTCGCCACGGGTGTGCGCCTGCACGTAGGGGTCGACCACGTGGGTGTCGAACTCGTCGGTGAAGTTGAACACCACGTGGTCGATGCCCAACTGCTGGGCGACGCGACGTGCGTCGTCGACATCGGCGATGGAGCAGCAGCCGGTGTCGCTGGCCCCGCCCCACAACCGCATGGTCACGCCCACCACCTCGTGGCCGGCGCGCAGCAGCTCCAGCGCGGCAGCCGACGAGTCGACGCCACCGCTCATCGCGCACAGCACCTTCATCGGGCGAAGCTCCGCACCCGCTGCACCGCGGGAACGATCACCTCAACCGCCCGCTCGACATCGACGAGGGTGGTGGTGTGTCCGAGCGTGAGGCGCAATGCGCCGGCCGACCACTCACGCGCCACGCCCATCGCGGCCAGCACGTGCGACGGCTCCATCGCCCCGGCCGCGCAGGCCGATGCCGCGCTGGCGCACACCCCGCCCTCGTCGAGCAGGAACAGCAACGCTTCGTTCTCGACACCGCGGATGCACACGTGGGCCGACCCCGCCACCTTGTGCGCACGGTCGACGGTTTCGCGCACGTCGGGCAGCGCCTCGATCAGTCGGTCGACCAGCGTGTCGCGCAGCGCTGCGAGGCGCGGCACCTCGTCGGCGCGTTCGACATCGGTGAGCCGCAACGCCTCGGCCAATGCCACCGCGCCGGCCACGTTCTGGGTGCCGCTGCGCTGCTCGCGCTCTTGCCCGCCGCCCACCAGCAGCGGCGCCACCGCGCCCGGTCGGCGCACCACCATCACCCCGATGCCCTTCGGGCCACCGAACTTGTGACCCGACAGCGACAGCAGGTCGACCTGCGGGGTGAGGGTTCGCAGGTCGACCCACGACGCAGCCTGCACCGCGTCGGTGTGCACCAGGGCGGCAGGAGCGAGCCGGCGCACCAGCGCAGCAACCGCGGCGATGTCGGTGACCGACCCCACCTCGTTGTTCACGGCCATGACCGATACGACGGCGACGGGCGGCGCGGCGCCGTCGGCGGCCTGTCGCAGCACCTGCTCGAGTGCCGCCAGGTCGATGCGGCCTGCCGTGTCGACGCCCACCACGGTGCCGCCCACCTGCTCGACCGCGTGCAGCACGGCGTGGTGTTCGGCGGCCGAGCAGACGGCCTGCCCACCCTGGCGCGCCACGGCGCCGAGCACAGCGGTGTTGTCGGCCTCGGTGCCACCGCCGGTGAACACCACCTCGCCGGGCAGGCAGCCCACCACGGCCGCCGCGGTCTCGCGTGCCTCGTCGAGCGCGGCTCGCGCCTGGCGGGCGAACCGGTGCGAGCCCGACGGGTTGGCGAACTGCTGGTCGAGGAACGGCAACATGGCCTCGATGGCCTCACGCCGCATCGGTGTGGATGCGGCGTGATCGAGGTAGGTGAGGCGGCCGATCACGGTTCCACGCTACCGGTGGTCGAAGATGGGGGCATGCAGGGCTACGACTCGTCCTCCTACGGCGATGCGTTCGCCGACGTGTACGACGACTGGTACCGCGACATCAGCGACATCGACGCCACGGTCGCCTGCGTCACGGCGCTCGCCCGCGGCGGGCGCGTGCTGGAACTCGGTGTGGGCACGGGCCGACTGGCCCTGCCGTTGGCCTCAGGTGGGTGCACCGTCACCGGCGTCGATTCGAGCGCACGCATGCTCGAACACCTGGCCCGCAACGACCCCGACCGGACGATCACCTGTGTGCACGGCGACATGGTCGACGATCTGCCCGAGGGGCCGTTCGACGTGGCCCTCGTGGCGTACAACACGCTGTTCAACCTGCTCGACCCCACCCGCCAGGCCACCTGCTTCGCCCGCGTGGCCGAGGTGCTCGACACCGACGGCGTGATGGTGGTGGAGGCGTTCGTGCCCCAACCACACACCGGGTCGCAGGTGTCGGTGCGCACCCTCGCCGCCGACCGGGTGGTGCTGAGCGCCAGCCTGCACGATGCCACCACCCAACGCGCCGAGGGTCAGTTCATCGAGTTCACCGAGGCCGGCGGGGTGCGGTTGCGCCCGTGGGCCATCCGCTACAGCACACCGGCCGAGCTCGACGCGATGGCGGCCGAGGCCGGCCTGGCGCTGCGCGACCGGTGGGCGGGATTCGACCGCTCCGCGTTCACCGACGACAGCCCGGCCCACGTCAGCGTGTACGCGCGGAGCGTGGCCAGATGAAATCGCGGTGGCCTACCGCACATCGGCCGCTGCGTGGGCGTAAGGTGAAGGCGCTGTGAGTCAATTGCGTCTGAACCCACTCACCGGCCGCTGGGTCACCATCGTCGCCGAGCGCGCTGGTCGCCCCACCGACTTCGCCCCTCGTGCAGCCGACATCGAGGCCGACCCGTCGCGTCCGTGCCCGTTCTGCCCCGGCAACGAAGAGTCCACCCCGCCGGCGCTCGAGCGCCTCGACGAGGGTGGTCAGTGGCGCATGCGGGTGCTGCCCAACCTGTACCCGGCGTTCTACGGCGACGAGCCGTTCGCGGTGCACCACCACGGCCCCGTGCACGTCGAGGCCGAGGCCAGCGGCATCCATGAGGTCTTCGTCTTCACCCCCGATCACACCGGCGGCCTGCACTCGCTCGACGACCACGACGCGGCCGATCTGATGCGCGTGCTGCAGCGCCGCTTCCGCGAGCACGCCCAGTCGCCGAACCTGCGCTTCACCCAGGCCATCATCAACCACGGCCGAGAGGCCGGTGCGTCGCTGGCCCACCCGCACGGGCAGTTGCTCGGTCTGCCGTTCGTGCCCGGCGAGGTGCTCGAAGAGCAGCGTGGCTTCAACCGGTTCGAGGGCGGCTGCATCCTGTGCACCACCATCGAGGCCGAACTGGTCGATTCCAAGCGCATCGTGTTCGCCAACGACGACGTGGTGTGCCTGTGCCCCTTCTGGAGCGGTTCGCCGTACGAGTTGATGATCATCCCGCGCAGCCACGACCTGCACCTCACCGACAGCAACGACCAGACGTTGGCCGCGGTGGGCATCGCCATCCGCGACGCCATCCGCCATCTGCGCCAGGCCGTCGGCGACGTGTCGTACAACCTCGTGTTCCGCACCGCACCGCACAACTACTCGGGTGCGTTCCACTGGCACGTCAACATCTGGCCGAAGCTGGTCACCACCGCCGGCTTCGAGCGTGGCACCGGCGTGCTCATCAACATCGTGCCGCCCGAAACCGCTGCCCAGCGCCTGCGCGACGTCGCAGTGCACGCCTGATCGCACCATCGCCGTGGCTCGCATCACCGTCGCCGTCGAGATCGACGCCACCACCGAGAAGGTGTGGGAGATCCTCGAACCGGTCGAACGCCATGTCGACTGGATGCACGACGCCGTGGCCATCCGGTTCCAGACCGACCAGCACCGCGGTGTGGGAACCAAGTTCCTGTGCGACACCAAGGTGGGCCCCATCAAGTTGGTCGACCAGATGGAGATCACCGAGTGGATTCCGGGCAAGGCGATGGGGGTGCGCCACCAGGGCGTGGTCACCGGCACCGGCCAGTTCACCCTCGAGCCGATCGATCTCGACCGGCGCACGCGGTTCACCTGGAGCGAGGAACTGTTCTTCCCGTGGTGGCTCGGTGGGCCGATCGGTGCGTTCATCGGCGGCAAGCTGGTGATGAAGGCCATCTGGCGGCGCAACCTGCGCGACCTGCGCCGCCTCGTCGAACAGCACTGACCGAGGTCGGGCGTGCGCAGGGTCGACGTCGTCGTCATCGGCACGGGAGCGATGGGGGCAGCGACGGCCTGGCATCTGGCCCGCCGGGGTTGCTCGGTGCTGGCCGTCGAACAGTTCGAGCAGGGGCACACCCGCGGCAGCAGCCACGGCGGGGTGCGCATCTTCCGCTACACCTACCCGGCCCCCTACTACACGGCGCTCACCCAGCAGGCGCTGCCGTGGTGGCGCGTGCTCGAGGACGAGGCCGCGGAGACGTTGCTCGACCTGAACGGCGTGTACGACCACGGCCGGCCCGATCTGCTGGCCCCGTTGGCCGAGTCGCTGCAGGCCTGCGGGGTGCCGCACGAGTGGCTCACGCCTGACGAGGCCCATGCCCGGCTGCCCGGCCTGCGGTTCGACACGGCGGTGCTGCACCACGCCTCGGGCGGCCGCACGTTCGCGCACACCGCGGTGCAGGCCCTGGTGCGCCTGGCCCGGCACCACGGCGCCGAGGTGCGCTTCGAGTGCCCGGCTGCGCTGCGGGTGGTGGGCGACCATGTGGAGGTCGACCTCGGCGACGAGGTGGTGTGGGCCCACCGTGCTGTGGTCACCGCCGGAGCCTGGGTGGGCAGTGTGCTGAGCCAGGGCGTGCTGCCCGCTGATGTGGCGTTGCCGCAGTTCGTCGTCACCGAGGAGCAGCTCGCTCACTATGCGCCGCACGATCCCGCGGCGGTGTGGCCGTCGTTCATGCACCACACCGACCGCTTCCGCTACGGCCTGTTCACGCCCGGCGAGGGGCTGAAGGTGGGCGGCCACCACGAGGGCCTCGTCACCTCCATCGACGAACGGCGTCACGAGGTCGACCAGGCCAGTATCGACGAGATCCGCCGGTACGTCACCGACTGGGTGCCGGGGGTGGCGCCCGAGCCGCGCTTCGGCGCCACCTGCCTCTACACCACCACCCCGAACGAGGGCTTCGTGATCGACCGGGTGGGCCCCGTGGTCATCGGTTCGCCCTGCAGCGGGCACGGGTTCAAGTTCGTGCCACTGGTGGGGCACCTGCTCGCCCGCCTGGCCGCCGACGACCGGGGCGATGTACCGGTGCACGACGTGGTCGACCCCCGCCACCGGCTGGCCGCGTTCGCCTGACCGTGTTCGCCTGACCGTGTTCGCCTGACCGTGTTCGCCTGACGGGCGATGTCAGGCCAGAGCGCGGATGAGCGCCGTCACACCGGCGCCCACCACGATCACCACGATCAGCGGGGCGCGCCGCCACGCCGCCAGCACCGCGCACCCCACGCCTGCGGCGCGGGCGTCGAGCTGCAGGTGCTGGCCGATGCTGAACGTGTCTTTCACGACGAGCGCGGCGATGAGCGCAGCGGGGATGAGGGCCAGGCAACGCTCGAGCACGGGCGGCAGCGTGCGGCCGCCGAACACGATGAACCCGAGCAGCTTGAACGCGTAGGCACCCGCCGCCAGCGACAGCACGAACCACCAGCTCATGGGCGTTCCTCGTCGGGCGACTCCGGGGCGATGCCCACCAGCACGGCGAGCGCCGAGCACAAGATGGGCACCCCCACCGGGGTGACGGGGATGAGGACCAGGCAGATGGCCGCGCCCAGTGCCGCGGCGAGGCGTCCGCGGCGGGTGCGCAGCAGCGGCCACAGCATCGCGACGAACCCGGCCGGAAAAGCGGCGTCGAGCCCGAACCGGAGCGGGTCGATGGTCGTACCCGCCAGCGCGCCCAGCAGCGTGCCGATGTTCCAGAACACGTACACGCTGCCGCCGGTGATCCAGAACGCAGCGCGTTGCGCCGCCGGGTCGTCCTGCGCCACCGCCATCGCCGTCGACTCGTCGATGGTCAGCTGTGCCGCCACCAGGCGGGTGCCCAGGCGGCCGGGGATGCGCCGACCCATGGTGAGGCCGTACACGCCGTTGCGCGCTGCCAGCACCAGTGCGCCACCAACCGCCGACAACGCCGACCCGCCGGCGCCGATGACGCTGACGGCCGAGAACTGCGAGGCGCCCGTGAACACCAGCAGCGACAGCGCGCAGGTCTGTGCCACCGAGGCGCCAGCGCTGACAGCGCCAACCCCGAACGACACCGCGAACACGCCCACGGCAGCGCCCAGCGTCACGCTGGCCAGCACGACCGGGCGCAGCACCGGGTCGCGCCACACCGCGAGCGTGTTGCGCATGGGCTACGCAGCGGGCGGCCGCTCGGCCGCCAGCCACAAGACCCCGAGCGGGGGCACATCTACCTGCACCGACGCGGGGCGACCCTGCCACGGCACAGCGGAGTCGGCACCCACCGCGGCCGCGGTGCCGCGGTAGCCGCTGCCACCGCACCAGGCGGCGTCGGTGTCGACCACCACCTGCCAGTCGCCCGCCCACGGCACACCGATGCGATGACCGGGCCTGGGCACCGGGGTGAAGTTGGCGACGCACACCACGGCGTGCAGCCCGTGGTTCGCCCAGCGCAGGAACGAGTACACCGAGTGCTCGGCATCGTCGGCGTCGAGCCACTCGAAGCTGCCCGCGTCGTGGTCGCGCTCCCACACGGCAGGCCACTGGTCGGCCGCGGTGTTCAGCACACCGATCAGGTCGTTCACCCCGCGGTGGGGTGCGTGGTCGAGCAGGTGCCACGGCAGCGAGGCGGCGTCGTTCCACTCGCTCCAGGGCGCCAGCTCCGAGCCCATGAACAGCAGCGGTGCACCGGGCAGCGCCCACATCCACGCGTACAGGGCGCGCAGGGCCGCGAAGCGCTGCCAGTCGTCGCCGCTCATCTTGCCCAGCAGGCTGCCCTTGCCGTGCACCACTTCGTCGTGGCTCAGCGGCAGCACGAATCGCTCGGTGAAGGCGTACAGCAGGCCGAACGTCAGGTCGTGGTGGTGCCACCGGCGGTGCACCGCATCCTTGGCCAGGTAGTGCAGCGAGTCGTGCATCCACCCCATGTTCCACTTGTGCGTGAACCCGAGGCCGCCCTCGGCCACCGGGTGCGACACCTGTGGCCACGAGGTGCTCTCCTCGGCGATCATCAGCGCTCCCGGTGCCTCGTCGGCCACCAGTTCGTTCACGTACCGCAGGAACGACACGGCGGCCAGGTTCTCGCGGCCGCCCTGTTCGTTGGGTACCCACTCGCCGGCCTCGCGCGAGTAGTCGAGGTACAGCATGCTGGCCACGGCATCGACCCGCAGGCCGTCGACGTGGAACTCGTGCAGCCAGTACAGGGCGTTGGCCGCCAGGAAGTTGCGCACCTCGTGGCGGTGGTAGTTGAACACGTAGGTGCCCCAGTCGGGATGCTCGCCCTGGCGAGGGTCGGCGTGTTCGTACAACGCAGTGCCGTCGAAGCGGGCCAGCGCCCACTCGTCTTTCGGGAAGTGCGCAGGCACCCAGTCGAGGATGACGCCGATGCCGTACTGGTGCATCGTGTCGACGAAGGCGCGGAAGTCGTCGGGCGAGCCGTAGCGGGCGGTGGGCGCGTAGTAGCCGGTGACCTGGTAGCCCCACGAGCCACCGAAGGGGTG
>JBIIDH010000052.1:0-23965 GCA_044238435.1 Ilumatobacteraceae bacterium
GAACCAGCTCGACGAGAAGAAGCTGGCCGGTGCAGCTGGCGGGGCCAAGTGCGCCCGCGTGGATGCCGACACCGTGCGCGAGGTGACCGGGTTCCCCATCGGTGGCGTGCCGCCGTTCGGCCACAAGACGCATCTGCGGGTGTTCATCGACCCCGACCTGTTGCAGTACGACGAGGTGTGGGCTGCGGCAGGCACGTGGCACGACGTGTTCGGCATCGAGCCCCACAAGCTCGTCGAGGCCAGCGAGGGCCTGGTCGTGGAGCTGAAGAAGGGCTGAGCGTCGGCTCCGAAAGCACACCGCACACGGCACGGTCAATAACCACGAGGGTCTGATTGACGCACGCTGCAAGCATCGGCGCATGGCGCTCACCATTGACTGCGTTCTCATCGACTGCGTCGACCTCGACCTCATGACATCCTTCTGGTGCGAGGCGCTCGGTCTCGAACATGTATGGACCGGACCATCTGGCGGTCACTTGCTTGCGTCGACGGATGGGTCCGGCGGTCGGCTCGGCTTGATGCCCGGCCACCGTGGCAAGACATCGAAGAACCGGGTGCACTTCGACCTTCGTCCCGATGATCAGCAGGCGGAAGTCGAGCGACTCCAGGCACTCGGAGCCCGACGCATCGAGATCGGACAGATCGACGTCACGTGGGTCGTGATGGCGGATCCTGAGGGGAATGAGTTCTTCGTGTTGCGCTCGCTCGACCAAAGGGCGAGGGAGCAAGCCGATCGCCGCGATTGACCGTCTGATGTCTTGCGATTCGGGTCAGCGGGCGGTTAGATGGCGACATGCCCGCCACCGGTGACGCCGTCGAACTGTCCGCAGTCCTGTGGGCCGCGCCCGAGGGCGGGTTCAGTGCGTTGAATCCCGAGACGGGCACCACGTCGGAGGGTGAGACCCAGGCGGAGGCGTTGCGCAACTTGGCCGAGGCCACGGCGCTGTACCTCGAGGAATTCCCTTTGCCGCTCGGTGAGCGGCCTGTGATCACCACGTTCCACATCGCCGACGTTGCCTGAACTCCCGCACATCTCGGGGACCGAGGCCATCCGGGCGCTCGAGCGTCTCGGGTTCGTCGTGGTGCGTCAGCGCGGAAGTCACGTGATGATGCGCCGCGGTTCGGTCGGTTGTGTGGTGCCCCTCCATCGTCAGATCAAGCGAGGGACGTTGGGCGGCATTCTCCGGCAAGCGGGTGTCGACGCTGAAGCCTTCATCAGAGCGCTTGGTCGCTGACGGGCTTCACAAGCCAACGGGGCCGTGCCACCGTTCGGCCACAAGACGCATCTGCGGGTGTTCATCGACCCCGACCTGCTGCAGTACGACGAGGTGTGGGCTGCGGCGGGCACGTGGCACGACGTGTTCGGCATCGAGCCCCACAAGCTCCTCGAGGCCAGCGAAGGCCTGGTCACCGACCTGAAGCGCGGCTGACACGGCCGCCCTATGCTGGCGACATGGATCAGTTACCGACCATCGAGGACAGTCGCGGGGTCGATGTGAGCCAGATCCGACGTCAACTGCGTATGTCGGTCGAGGACCGTGTTCGACACATGGTGGAAGTGACGAACAAGCTGATGGAGGTTCGCGCGACGGTCCGTCTTCTCGACCCGCCGCGAACTCGATGAGCTTCGACCCAGTAGAGATCTGTGCCGTTCTGTCCGAGGAGGGGGTGGAGTTCGTCGTCCTCGGTGGGTTCGCCGCGATCATTCACGGATCTCCACTTCCGACCGAAGACATCGATGTCATCCCATCGCGCTCCGCTGCCAACCTCGAGCGGCTGGCGACAGCGTTGAAGCGGTTGGAGGCGAAGATCCGAACGGGCGACGAACCGATCGAGACGAAGATCGACGCTGTGTTCATCCTCAACATGCCGCACATGCTCAACCTGGTGACACGATGTGGCGACGTCGATTTGGTGTTCACGCCTGCGGGCACGCTGAAGAACTACGAGCAGTGGCTCGAGCGTTCTCGTCGAGCGAAGCTTCGAGAAGGTCTCGTCGTCGCAGTTGCAGACCTCGACGACATCATCGCTTCCAAGACCGCAGCGAACCGACCGAAGGATCAGCGTTCACTGCCCTATCTCGAATCACTGCGAGATCAGCTGGGTTGAGTACGCCAACGGTGGCGTGCCGCGCTTTCGTCGGATGACACGACGTGTTCGGCGTCGAGCCCCACACGTTGGTCGAGACGAGCGACGGTTTGGTCACCGACCTCAAGCGCTGATGCCGACGGGTCGTCGTGCACGGATCTCGACATAGATCCCGTCGACGATGTCGGTGATCTGGAATCCAGCGTCGACAACGGCTGTGGCGAAGCGTCGCCCGGGCCACACCGTGTACCAACGGCGGCCGTCCGGCTCCTCGTGCCAGCCGGTAGTGCCCGTCGCTGGCACGCAGGCGTACAGGTGGCCGCCGGGGATCAGAAGCGACCAAAGGTCGTGGAGCACCCGCTCGACCTCGGTGGCCGAGAGATGAACGAGCGACGCCTGTGCCCACACTCCGTCGAAGGACGACGGTGGAAAGAGTTGTGCCACGTCGCGAATGTCGCCCTCGACGACCTCCCCGTGTCGTCGCGCCATGTCGACGAACGAGGGGTTCATCTCCAAACCCACCGGTCGGTGTCCGGCCGCCGTGAAGAGCCGCAGGTCGCGTCCTGGCCCACAGCCGAGGTCGAGGATCCTGGAACTCGGAGGCAGAATCGAACCGAAGCGCTCCGGACGATCGAGCAGGTGCTCCGCGTAGCGCTGTTCGTAACCGTTCGGATCGGAGCTGTACGCCGCGACCGAGATGCTCACCGGATCGTCGTCGGTCGAGGAGGCCATCGGCAGATCCTGCCAGGTGCAGTTGCCTGGCATCGACGGGCACGTGGAACGACGTTTTCGGCATCGAGCCCACAAGCTCGTCGAGGCGAGCGAAGGCCCGGTCACCGACCTGGAGCGCGGCTGACCGGGGTCAGGTCGGTGGCGGCAGCGATGATCGACACGGCGGTGGAGATGGTCAGATCGATGGCGGCCCGTCGGCGTGCGCCGCGGGGCTGACGGATGATCACGTCGTGCACGGCGGCATCGATCATCGCCACCACCATGCGCGCTGCCAGGGCTCGGTGGTGCCGATCCTCGACGGCCGTCGACAGCAGCCCTGACGTCAGATCGACCAACTGAGCCTTGGCGCGATCGAGTTCGACGTTGATCTCGTGGGTACGAGGTGCCGCGTGCATGACGAGGACGTGCAGTTCGTCGAGGTCGTGCTGTTCCACGAGGAAGTCCACGACCTGCCGAAGGATGCGTTCGAATCCCGCATCGGGCCGCAGTTGCCCCAGCAGGTCGGCGAGTCCTGCGGTGGCCGACTCGATGTGCCGCCGGGTGAGGGCGACCAGGAGCGCGTCCTTGTTGGGGAAGTACTGGTAGAGCGAACCGATCGACACCCCGGCCTCGTCGGCGATGTCGTTGGTGGTGGCTGCGGTGTATCCCTGCTCGTGGAAAATGTGAGCAGCGGCGTCGAGGATGCGCTCGACGGTGCGGCGCGATCGCTCCTGGCGAGGGGCTTTGCGGGGCGAGGTGGGTGTCGGCGGCACGGGTGGGCTTCGTGGAATGCGAGTGGAAAACTCTGAGGATTGCTCGCATTCTATGGTCATGGTGATCGTCGATCGTTCCACTCGGCTCGAGGCATCGGCCGATGCGGTGTGGGCAGCAGTGAAGACCCCGGCAGCATTTCGTACGGTCACTCGTGGGCTGTTGGTCATGCCGGTGATCAGGGGCCGTGCCGACGAGTGGCGAGAGGGCGAGAGGGCGGTGGGGTGGGTGTTCCTCTTTGGGGTCGTCCCGTTCTCGCGCCATCACCTCCAGATCGCAGCGATCGACGAGTCGACGCGGACGCTGAGCAGCCGCGAGCACGGCGGGCTGCTCAGGTCGTGGAACCACGACATCGTGGTGACGCCCATCGACGACGCGCAGTGCACCTACCGGGATCACATCGAGATCGACGCCGGAATCCTCACACCGCTCGTCGCCGTCTACGCGCGGTGGTTCTACTCGATGCGTCAACGCCGTTGGCGCGTGTTGGCAAAGGGGCTGAAGAAGTGACGAAGGTGACTGACGAAGTCCGAGATCGGATTGCCAGAGATCTGGTCGAGTCGAAGGCGGCCCGACGTCGGGGCGACTGGGACCGCTGCTGGCAACTCCTCGAAGATGCGCATGTCCTCAGCCAGCCGTGGGCCTGGCCGCACGTTCGGATTCACGCCGCCATGTTGGCCACTGGCCTTCATGCGCGAGATGTGGTCGAGGTGGTCGGTCAGATCCTGCGTCTCCTGGTCGGCGGACCTGCGTCGGCGTTGGGGAGGTATCCGGTTGGGAACACCGGCCGAGCCCGAATCCCGGCCACGAGACCGATGCCCATCAGACCCGAGCTCGACGAGTTGCTTGAACGATCGGCTCGATGAACGACGTGATCGAACCCCTGCTGTGCGAGTTCCTGAATCGGATCCGAGACACGGGCTCACCGGTAGGGTCGCAAGATGGCGACTGACGACCGAACCCGCGGTGCCCTTGTCTCGGTCGAACGGCTGGGCGCCCACTAGGCGTTGAAGCTGCGGATCGCCCAGCGGGCTGCCCGCATCCCGAAGCGGTTCCCGGTGCACCACGGAGTCGTGCTCCACCGGGTCACGTATTGGACCGAGCTCGGCGGGCAGCCGCAGCTGGCAACTGGTCTGCTCGGGGTCCCACGGCGCCATCAGGCACGCACGTCGGTGATGTGGTTGAACGGGACCAATCCGACACGATCGGAAGCCCCGTCGGCCGGAGGACTCGTCGGCTTGTTGGTCGGTGCCGTCTTTGCAGGCAGTGGTCACCTGCTGCTGGCGCCCGACTACATCGGCCTCGGCACATCCGACGTGTATCACCCCTACATGCACGCGGCGTCCACCGTCGATGCCTCGACCGACTTCGTTCGCGCCGTCGCTACCTACTGCGAGCGGGTGGGGATCGGTTGGTGCCCCTCGATGATGTTGGTGGGCTACTCGCAGGGAGCACACGGGGTGGTGGCTGTGCAGCGAGCGCTCGAGGCGGCCCCGATCGACGAGGCCGAGGTGCTCGCCGTGGCGAGCATCGCGCCGCCGCTCGATCTCGCCAACGTCACGTTGCCGTGGGCGCTGGAGGGTCGTGCTCCGAGCCACAGCACGTACCTCGCCTACATCGCACACTCGTACGCGCACGCCTACGGTCAACCCCTCGAGTCGTTGCTCACCGACCACGCAGCTGCGTTGGTGACGGAACTCTTCGACGGGCTGCACACAGCCGACGACATCGCTGCGCGACTGCCCCCGACCCCGCGCCAGATGTTCCGCGACGAGTGGGTGCAGGACCATCTCGCCGGTGGGTCCTCATGGTTCCGCAGCGCACTGGAGGAGAACGAAGCGGTGAGGTGGGCGCCGCGCGCCCCGTTGCGCCTCTACTACGGCGACGCCGATGTCGACGTGCATCCTGACGATGCGCTCCTGGGAGCACGTGAGATGAGCCAGCGCGGCGGGAACGTCGAAGCGGTGGCCGTCGGTGAGTTCGACCATGCGTCGGTGGTGTACCACGCAGTGCCGCTGGTGCAGGAGTGGTTTGCTGGAATCCGGGGCCGCTGAGTCGCAGGGTCCACGACACAACGGCGGCGTGCAACCTGGCTCGCCGAGCGTGGCGTCCGTAGTGTTGGGGCATGAGTGCGGAGAAAGTCACCGGGCCGGCGTCATACTTCCCTTCGATCGAGAAGAAGTACGGCGAGCCCATCGCCCATTGGAAGTCGCTGTTGGCGGCGATGCCTTCCGGTACCAGGCATTCCGAGATGGTCGCCATGTTGAAGACCGATCACGCCATGGGGCACGGCCATGCCAATGCGATCGTGGCCCACTTCCGTGCCGAGAACGGGCTCTGAGAACCCGCTCGCTGGTGTCACTCAGCCGTCCACATCGCCGAGGTGTCGACCACATCGACTTTCAACCCGGTGAACCCGTAGCCGAGCGTGCGCAGGAACATCTCGGCTTCCAGGAGCCCAACCGTCCCCGCATCGTCAGCGCCATCGGCCGACCGCACCTCGTAGCGCAGGTTGAAGAACAACAGGCGCGCGTCGTACGTGAACGTCCCCTCGGCCGTGTACGCCGACTTGAAGATGTCGTGCTCGCTCTGCTCTCGAGCCAGGTAGGCGCGGGTCGAGTCGTCGAGGTTCTGGAAGCGGCCTCGTACGGTCACCCGGTAGACCTTCTCGACCGACATCGGAATGGACAGTACTGCCGGTGCCGCTCGGCGGCCGCCGTCGCCGGGCCGAGGGAATCGAGCTCGACGACCACATCACGGTCGGACTGTCGCTCGGTCCCCGGTAACGCCCGGTATTCGGTTTGCTGCTGTCCGGCAGCCGAATACGGTGGGTGGCGATGAGCGACGAGGTCATTCCTGACGACAAGAACTGGACCTGGGTGCTCGAGCGTCGGTGCGACGACTGCGGGTTCGATGCCGCGAACTTCGTTGCGTCGAATGCCGGGCGAGCCGTACGCGATCAGGCCGTTCGCTGGACCGCAGTGCTCGGGCGCGACGGCGTCGAGGTGAGGCCGAGGCCCGGAGTGTGGTCGCCGCTCGAGTACGGCTGCCACGTGCGCGACGTGTTCCGGAAGTTCGACGGGCGCCTCGCGATGATGCTCGATCGCGACGACCCGCACTTCGAGAACTGGGATCAGGACGCAACGGCCATCGAGGACCGCTACGACACGCAGGACCCTCGCACGGTGGCGGCGGAACTGAGCGCTGCAGCCGAGGCGCTCGCGGCCCGGTTCGACTCCGTGGCGGGCGACCAGTGGTTGCGCCGCGGGTACCGGAGCGATGGCGCTGCCTTTACCGTGGAGACGCTCGCCAAGTACCTCATGCACGACCCCGTGCACCACCTCTGGGATGTCGGCGCAGAGACGCCGGCGTACTGACGAGCGCTGCGGCATCTCAGCGCCGGCTGAGTTCAGCCTGCGTCGAGTTCGGTGAGTCGAGCCGACACCAGGTCGGCGAGCAGGTCGACGTCGACCGTCCAGCCGAGTGGCACCGAGAACAGATGCGAGGTGACGTTGCCGCCCGCGATCGCACCCAGTCGATCGCGGAACCGATCCATCACGGTCGCGCTGAACGGGTTGATGCTGATGTGCTTGCTCGCCGCCGAGCAGCCGATCACATAGCCGTTGGCGTTGCGCAGCATCGGGTGGTTCCAGGCGATGACCGGTTCAAGTCCGTCGATGCGTGAGCCGATGGCGGCGAAGATCGCTCGTGCCGTGTCGGCCGCCTCCGGCGCCTGTGCGGCGAACCATTCGTCGTGGCTGGCGTAGCGGCGTGAGGTGGGCGAGCCACGGTGGTACATCACGAGCGCGTTGGCGTGGCCCCGGCTGAACCCGTGGCCCTCCTGCAGCAGCGCCATCTGCTCGGGATACTTCGCCTCACCCAGCTCGGCCAGCAGGCCGAGCCAGTGGCTGGCGGGTAGCCCGTGCTTGCGTTCGATCGCTGCGAAGTGGCGTGTGCGGTCACCCGGGTCGGTAGCCATGGCAGTCGACGGTAGTCGCATCGTGAGGTTCGGTCACCAAGGGGTTGGGTGCGATCTATCGTCACGGCGATGACCGTCGAGCAGGAGCGACCGTGGACCACCGCCGATCTTGCCGCCGACTTGCGGCGGCTCGGCATCGGGACGGGCGATGTGCTGATCGCGCACGCGGCGCTGCGTTCGATCGGCTTCGTCGCCGGCGGCCCGGAGGCGGTGATCGACGCACTCCGTGTGGCGATCGGGTCGACCGGCACTCTCACTATGCCGGCCCACACCGCCGATCGATCCGACCCGGCGGAGTGGGTGGCGCCACCCGTGCCCGAACACTGGTGGCCGATCATCCGCGATCACATGCCTGCCTTCGATCCGTACGGCTCGCCGCCACAGCAGATGGGCGCGTTGGCAACGGCTCTTCTGCTGCGGCGCGACACGTTGCGCAGCGCTCATCCGCAGCTGTCGCACATGGCGAACGGGCCGCAGGCGCCCTACCTCGTCGCGCCGCACGACCTCGACGAAGGATTTGGCGACGAGTCGCCGCTCGGTCGGCTCTACGAACTCGACGCGACCGTGGTGCTGCTCGGGGTCGACCATGCGAACAACACCTCCCTCCACCTCGCCGAAGTGAGGGGTTCGTGGCCGTCGAAGCGTCGGGTGCAACAGGGTTCGCGGGTGCTCGTCGATGGTCGGTCGGAGTGGGTCGTCTACAGCCAGACCGACTACGACGCCGACGACTTCCCTGCCGTCGGCGCAGCGTTCGAGGCGACGAACGCAGTCGTTGTCGGCAGGTTCGGAAGTGCTACCGCCAAGGTGATGCGCATGCGCCACCTGGTCGATTTCGCAACGACCTGGTTCAGTACTCACCGCTCCTGAGGCGGACGCTCGGGAGTACCCGCCTTGCCTCGAGCAGCGCGGGTGAGGCCCCGTGTTGCCTCACGCTCGGCAACGGAGTTGCCGCGATGGTCGACGAGGAAGCGGCGCACGGCGTTCGGGTCGATTGCGGCCAGGTCGCGCAGCGCCCAGCCGATCGCCTTGGCGATGAAGAACTCGCGCTGGCCCCAGTGTCGATGGCACAACGCGAGCACACGTTCGACGTCGGTCGATCGGCGCCACCCGCGTTGGTGTTGGATCGCAGCGCGAACCAGCCATCGATTGCCCGACTCCGACCATTCGTCGATCGTGGCGGCAGAGTCGAAGCGGCGACAGAGTGGGCTCACCGCTGCTGTGCCGATGCCGTCGACGGTGTCCCACCACGGTGTCGTCGTGAGCAACTGCGTCACCCACCGCCGAAGGAACTGTTCGTCGGCAGCGTCGATGAATCGGGCGAGCAGGTCGTAGGCGGCGTAGTGGTACTCGCGTTCTCGGCGGGCCATCAATGCGGCAGCCCCTGCACCGAGTTCGTCACTCGTCGGCGTGGGCAGGCCCTGCCAGGCGACGCGGAGCAGCCGTCGCCGGTCGGGCGTGGCGATCCCGAGGAACGGGGCGATGTGCTTCATGTAGCGCTCGGCACCCTCGGCGCGATGTGCGTCGCCGTGACCGGCGAATGCGTCGACCGTGCGCCGCGCCACCTCATCGGGCCACGACTGACCGTCGGTCGGGCCGGCTGAACCCGCCCGGTTCGTCGTTCTGGTCATGACGCTCCTGGAGGTCTGCTCGGTGCCCCGAGTCGATGGGTGAGGCGGTGAACTTGTCCGAGTTTCGGTTGTAGACGACGGAAAGTCGGACAAGATCGAGGTGAGCGGCGGCTCAGTTGCCCATACCGGCAGGCGGTTCGATGAGGTCCCAGGGGTTGCCGTAGAGGTCGAGGAACACCGTCACCTTGCCGTACTCCTCGGCGCGGATCGGGTCGATGAAGCGCACGCCGCGGGCGGACCAGTCGGCGACGTCGCGCTCGACGTCGTCGGTGTGCAGGAAGAACGACACGCGGCCGCCGGCCTGCATGCCTACCGCTGCGGCCTGCCGGTCGTCGTCGGCCTTGGCCAGCAGGATGCCGGTGCCCGACGGATCGGGCCGCACCACCACCCAGCGCTTGCCGTCGCCGAGGTCGGTGTCTTCGGTGAGCACGAAGCCGAGCGTGCCGACGAAGAAGGCGATGGCGTCGTCGTAGTCGTCGACGACGAGGGTGGCGAGGTGGAAACGCAGCATCAGCGCATCATCTCACCGACGCGCCGACGGCGTTCGTCGCCGTCGAGGAACGCGGCGCGCACGGCGACCCGGTCGGGTTCGCCACGGTTCTGGCTGAGCTTCGCCTTGCCCTCGATCCGCTCGACGGTCATCTCGATGCCGACGATCGCCTTCAATTGTCCGTCGATGAACTCGGCCGAGGCGTCGCTCACCGCCCAGGGCGTCTCGCGGCGGCCCTCGTGCAGCTCGGTGAGGCGCGTCACCAGGTCGAGCAGGCGGTCGTGGTCGTCGACGAGTTGCAGGTGGCCGTGCAGGTGCACGATGGCGTAGTTCCAGGTGGGCACCACGCGGCCGTGTTCGGCCTTGCTCGGGTACAGGCTCGGCGACACGTAGGCGTCGGGGCCCTGCACGATCAGCAGCGCCCCGGCGCTGGCCGCGACGGCGTGCCGCTGTGGGTTCGCGGCAGCGATGTGGGCGCGCACGACCAGATCGCCGTTCACTCGGTCGACGAGAAACGGCACGAAGCTGCTGTCGAGGCCGGCATCGGTGGACGTGACGAGGTGGCCTACACCCACCGTGCCCGCCAGCGCAGTGGCATCGTCGGCCGACATCTCGAAATGGCGGGGCACGTACACGCGTCGAGCGTAACGCTCGCCCTCCGGTCGATCCTGCGACGATTCGCGTCGGATGCGACGCGAATCGTCGCAAGGTCGGGGTTCGGGCCGGCTGAGGGCTCGCGATGCCTCCTGCAGCGCTCACTACAGTCGGCTCATGACCCTCGACGTCGTCCTCGATCTCGACAGTAGGCAGACCAAGGAGCAGCTCTACCTGCAGCGGCTGGCGAACACCAGACGGTTCATGATCGAGCAGGACGTGCCCGTCATGCTGGTGCGCGATCCGCTCAACGTGCTGTACATCACGGGTGCCACGAACATGACCGTGTTCAATCTGTGCATCCCGGCGCGGTATCTGCTGGTGTTCGCCGATGGTCCGGTCACCCTGTTCGACTACGTCGGCGGCGAGCACCTCGCGCAGCATCTACCCACCATCGACCACATCCGCATCGCCCACGGCCTGAACCATGTGAGCACCAACGGCTTCGTGGATGGCGAGTGCACGGCGATGGCGAACGAGATCGCCGACCTCGTTCGCGACCGAGTCGGCGATCCCGGCCGGTTGGCCGTCGACGGGTTTCCGTTCGCTGCAGTCGATGCGTTGCGCACCGCTGGCTTCACCGTCACCGACGCCGACCAACTGCTGAGCCGCGCCCGTCGGGTGAAATTGCCGCTCGAGATCGTCTACATGCGTGAGGCCGTTCGGCGCACGGTCGAGGCGGTCCGAGTGATGGAGGAGGCGTTGCAGCCCGGCATGACGGAGATCGAGGTGTGGAGTCGGTTCGTCGGCGGTCTGGTTGCGAGGCACGGCGAGTTCGTTGCCACCCGTCTGCTCGAGAGCGGACCGAACACCTTCCCCTACTTCCAGGAGTGCGGCACGAGGGTGATCGAGGCGGGCGATCTGGTGTGCATCGATACCGACGCGTGTGCCTATGAGAGCTACTCGGCCGACTTCTCGCGCACCTTCCTCGCTGGCGACGTACCGGCCACACCCGAGCAGCGCACGCTCTACGGCAGGGCGTACGAGCAGCTGCGGCACAATGTCGCCCTCATCGGCCCGGGGGTGTCGTTCGAAGAGGTGGCACGCAAGGCGTGGCGCATCCCCGACGAACACCAGGCCAGCCGCTACTACTGCGTCGGCCACGGCCTGGGCATGATCGGCGAGTTCCCGAACCTGCCCTTCCACACTCCGGGTGTCGAGTATCCACTCGACGATGTGTTCGAGCCAGGCATGGTGTTCTGCGTCGAGAGCTACATCGGCTCGGCCGTGAGCGGCCAGGGTGTGAAGCTCGAGGACCAGTTGCTCATCACCGACACCGGGGTCGAGATCATGAACGACTACCCCTTCGAGGCACGTCTCCTGGGGTGACCGGCGGCCGCCGAGCGGATGGGCCTTCGTGGCCCGGGTGGTGGTCGGCCACAATGGCTGAATGAGTGATGAACCGCAGCACGAGCCGCGCGAGTTCGAGGGTGAGAACCTGAGCGATGCGGTGTTCTGGGGGGTCGACCTGCGGAGGGCGCTGTTCCGCGACGCCGACCTCACCGGGGTGAAGGTGTTCCACGCGCAACTCACCGATGTCGACATCGACGGCCTCGTCGAGCGACTGGTGGTGAACGGTGTCGACGTGACCGACTACGTGAACACCCACGACGCCTGGTACCCGCTGCGCACGATGCTGCGGCCCTTCGATGCCGAGGGTGCGCTGCAGGCGTGGGACCGGATCGTGGCCGAGTGGGCTATCAACTGCGGGCGGGCGGAGCGCCTGGGCGAGGTCGGCTTCACCGAGTCGGTGAACGGCGAGTGGTCGATGCGCGACACGATCCGCCACCTGCTGTTCGCGATCGAGAAGTGGTTCGTGGTGCCGCTGCTCGGTGCCACCGGGTTCTCGCCGATCGGACTGCCCAACACGGGCTCGCGGGGCTTCCCCTGGCCCGGGCTCGATCTGACCGCGTCACCCACCACGGCAGAGGTGCTGAGTGCCTGGCAGCACCTCGCAGCGCGGGTGCGGGCGTCGTTCGAAGCCCTCGACATGAGTGCGCTTCCGCCCACGGTGGAGGTGCTCGAGAACGGTGAGGTGCCGGCAAGCGAGTGCGTGTACGTGGTGCTGGAGGAGTCGTTCGAACACCTGCGCTATGCCCGCCGCGACCTTGCCGTGCTCGAACAGCGTGCAGGAGCCTGAGGCGACGCCGGCCCGAGGCAGCCACACCTTGGCGACGAGGCTGGGATGAGGGATGACCTCAGTCGCGCTCGACCCACGCGTGGGCGCGCACGGTGAACGTTCCCAACCCGTGCACCTTCGGCGGCACGGCAGTGAATCGGAAGCCGCGGTGCGGGAGTTCGGCCAGGCGTGTGAGGTGCTCGACGATCGGGATGCCGGCGCGCAGCAGGGTGGTGTGCACCGGTCGGCCGTCGCCGTCGGGGCTGTGCGTGGCGTCGATGTTGAGCGAGTCGATACCGGCGAGCGCGACCTCGGCGTCGACGAGAGCCTGGGCTGTGGCAGGCAGCAGATAGGGGTGGGTATCGAAGTAGCGGGCGGTGCCGAAGTGGCGGCTGTGGTCGGTGCGGAACAACACCGCTGCGCCGCTCAGCACGTGCCCGTCGAGAACCTCGGGACCGATCGAGGGCATACCGGTGCAGTCGATGCAGATGGCCGGCACGTTCGAGACCCGTTCGAGGGGCAGGCCGACGAGGTCGTGGCCGTCGGGGAAGCGATGGAACGGGGTGTCGAGGTAGGTGCCCGTGTTGGTGCACATCGTGATCATCCCGATCTGGAACGTCACTCCTGCTCCGTAGATCTGCTCCGCGTCGGCTCGCGACAGGTGCTCGAACACGTGTGGGACGGGGAGACCGGGATAGGTGAGCATCCCGTCGTCGACGTCGTGACTGAGATCGATCGGGACCAGGGGCATCGGGCGAACGTACACGGCAAGCGTGGCGAGGTCGTGGTGAATTCGGGTGGGACGCGAAGATGGGCGCAGGAGGGGCGATGCAGTACGACGAACGGATCGACCGGCATCTCGAACAGTTGAGCGAGCGGCACCAGGCGCCGCTGCGTCACATCCGGGCGTTGCTCCACGAGGTGCTGCCTGCTGGTGAGGAGACCATCAAGTACGCCATGCCGTGCATCGCCGTGCAGGGCAAGGGGGTGGCTGCGTTCGAAGCGTTCAAGGAGCACTGGTCGTACTTCCCGATGAGTGGCTCGGTGCTCGAACGCGTGACCGGTCTGCCCGACTGGGTGGAGGCCGAGCGGGGCACGCTACGGGTGCCGCTCGACCGGCGGCTCACCAAGCAACTCGTGCGGCGTCTTGTGCGTGTGCGCCTCGACGAGATCGAAGCAGCCGCCAACCGCAAACGGCCGGGCCGCTCACCGCGCTGAGCTGCAGGACCAGCCGAGGTGTGGCTCAGTTCGAGGCGAGTGCGCCGGCGAACACCTGCCAGGCCAGCAGCGACTTCGCTACGAAGCTGAGCACGATGTAGATGCGCTCGCCGTGCAGGTAGTCGGCCCACTTGCCCTTCGCCCGGTACTGCTTCCACTGCACGATGGCGAAGCAGTTGAACAGGATGAACAGCGAGATGACGATGCCGTAGACGAAGCCGGGAACCACCGTGTCGGCCGGGCCCTTCGGCGAGGCGACGTTGATGGCGACGGCCACCCACGGCACGGCGCCGGCGATGCACCCGAACCAGAACGGCAGCATGTCGCCGCTGCCTGGAGTGACGTAGCGCTCCTGCAACCAGCCGAACAGGATCATCGACACGTTCACACCGAACACGGCCAGCAGGGCGATGTAGTCGGCCACACCGTTCAACTGGAGGATGACGACGATCATGATCGACGACGACAGCGAGTACTCGATCCAGCGGTAGATGTTGATGTGCCTGCCGAGGCCGGCGGCGTACTTCGGGAAGATGGCCGGCGAGCTGACGAAGAAGTGGAAGAACGCCGACAGCGCCATGAACGCCGCAACCATCACGCCGATGCGCAGGTCGAACAGGTGGATCGGCTCGGAGAAGTTGCCGGTGCCGGGCGCCTCGGTGAGGTAGGTGGCACGGACGGGCAGCTTGGCGTCGTTGGCCAGCAGCAAGATGGCGACGAACGACACCAGGTGCAGACACCCCGCCCCGATGTTGAGGCGGCGGAGCTTGGCGATCTGGGGGTCCATGCGGCGCAGGCTAGCCATGAGCGAAAGGCCCGACGGTGACCCCGGCGGTTGGCGCCCGTGGTCGGAGTTCAGGCGAGCAGGAGAAGTGCAGCCATCACGCCTTCGATGACGAGACCAGCGGCGTTCTCCTTCGAACGAGATCGATCGATCACCACCGACAGCGCACGCGCCACGAATGCGCCTCCCCAGGCGGCACCCAGCACGGTTGCCGCCGTGGTCGAGCCACTCAGCAGCACGGCACCACCCGCACCGATGAACAACCCGCCGTACGTGGCGCGGAACTCCGACACGCCGAGCGTCGACGGTAGGGCCAGACCGATCTGGGCGCTGACCGGACGGGGCCACAGCAGCCCCATCACCCCGGCCAGTACCGACAGCAGAGCCCCGATGTATCCCAGTGCGTTCATGGTGCTGCTCCCTCGGTGCGTGGCGGCGGTCGGATCGACGAACCGTCTCGCGCTGCCTCGTATTCCTCGGCCGGGCGACTCAGTCGACGGAGCGGGTGAGGCCGACGCCCTGCGCGAGGTCTTCGGCGGTGACCGTCACCATCGCCACGCCGGGCATCGGGTAGTAGTCGAGCGCCAGCCGAACTGCGCCGGGGCGGGCCTCGACGATGCAGGCGATCTGCCACTCGGCGTCGGCGTGCGGCCGATACCACCAGTGTTCGGCGAGCACGGCCAACCCGTGCTCGAGCACGTGGGCTTCGGCATCGCCGTGGGTGGGGTGCTCGGCCAGTGCGGCACCGAACACCGTGAACGAGCGCCAGCAGCGGTCGTCGGTGTGCACGTACCCGCAGAGTTCGCCGTCGGACTCTCGTCGCACCTCGATCATCACGGGGACGATAGCGATGGTGGCGGGTACGCTCGGCGGAGATTTGCTCCGGCGACTCGTGCACCCATGACCTTTCTTCCCGATCTCGCGACGAGTGCCCCGCTGTGGTTGGCGCTGTTGACCGTCGGGGTGAACGCCGTGGTGGGTGCGTTGCGGGCGTCGATCGACGACAGCCGGCACTGGGACATCGTCGGGCTGTCGACATTCGCGCTGCTGATGGGGCTGGGCGGCGGATTCATCCGCGACATGCTCATCGGCAACCTGCCCGCCGAGAGCCTGCGCACCCCCTGGTTCCTCACCACCGTGCTCGGCTGCATCGCGCTGGTGCTGGTGGTGGGACAACGCCTCGCCAAGGTGGCCCCGCTGGTCACCCTGCTGAACGCGTTGGCGCTGGGGTTGTTCGCAGTGTCGGGCACGTCGGCGGCGCTGCGCGCCGATCTGCCGGTGATCTCGGCGGTGTTCGTGGGCACCGTGTCGGCAGTGGGCGGGGGAGTGCTGGTGTCGGTGATGAAGGACGAGGTGCCGGGCATCTTGCTGACCAGCGCACCGAACGCACTGGTAGCGGTGCTGTCGTCGGGTGTGTATGCGGGCGTGGCGGTGTGGAGCGGGCGAGCGGCGGCAGTGGCGGGTATCGCCGTGGCGATCATCGCCTTCTACACGGCCGATGCGCTCGGCCTGCGCACACGGCGCGCCGTCGATGCGTCGGCGCTGCTGCTCACCCGCAGAGACGGCGATGACTGAGCATCTGGGTGTGGGCGGGGCGACATCGCTCGGCGAGCAGACGTGGTTGGTCACGGGGGCTGCGGGTCGAGTGGGACGGTGCGTGGTGGCGGGCCTGCTCGGACGAGTGCGGCTGCTCCGCGTTGCCGATCTTGCCGCTCCTGAACTGGGCGATGAGCGAGCCGATGCGGTGGAGTCGCTGGCGTTCGATGTGCGCGACCTGGCTGCCTGCGTGGAGGCGATGCGCAGCGTCGACGGTGTGGTGCACTTGGCCGGCATCCCCGACGAGGCCGACGTCGACGACCTGGTCGACACCAACATCATCGGCACCCACCGTGTGCTCGAAGCGGCGCGGCGCACCGGGGTGCGCCGTGTGGTGGTGGCGAGCACCAACCGCACCACTGGGTTCTACCCCGTCGCCACCGAGGTCGACCCGGCGATGCCGCCGCGGCCCGACTCGTTCTACGCCGTCAGCAAAGTTGCGGTGGAGGCGCTCGGCCGTCTCTACGCCGACAAGTTCGGGCTGGAGGTGGTGAACGTGCGCATCGGTTCGTACGACGAACAACCGCGCAACGTGCGGCATCTCAGCACGTGGCTCAGCCCCGCCGACTGTGTCGCTGCGTTCGTGGCGGCGATGACGGCGCCCCGGGTGCACTACGCCACCTTCTACGGCGTGTCGAACAACACCCGTCACTTCTGGTCGCTCGATGCCGGTGCCGCGCTGGGGTTCCACCCGGTCGACGACGCCGAGTCGTTCGCTGCATCGCTACCGCCCGAGAGCGGCCCGTTCGAACACCAGAGCGGATCCTTCACCGCTGCCGACTACACGCTCGACAAGCAACGACCGCGTTGAGGCGAGGTCGCCTCCGTCAAGCGTGGGCTGCGTCGTAGGCGGCCAGGCCCGTGGCAAGGCGCTCGGCTGCGTCGCCGAGTTGTGCCGGTGACAGCGTGCTGTACGACAGGCGCACCTTCGAGTCGGGCGACTGGTCGATGGTGAACGCGCTGCCGGGCACGAAGGCCACGCCGGCCTCGACCGCATGGGTGAGCAGTTCGCGCGTGTCGGGCACGCCGGCCACGGTGGTCCACAGGAACATGCCGCCATCGGGGAGGTGGAAGCTGATGCGCTCACCCACGGTGGCGGCCAAGGCGTCGGCCAGCGCATGGCAGCGATCGCGATACATCGGCACGATGGCGGCCTTCTGCTCGGCCAACCAGCCCGGCTGCGACACCACGTTGGCAAGCAGCAACTGGGCGTAGGTGGAGGTGTGCAGATCGGCGGCCTGCTTGGCGCGGGCCACCATGGCGATCACCTCGGGAGGCCCCACCATCCAGCCCACGCGGAAGCCTGGGGCGACCACCTTCGAGAACGTGCTGAGGTGCACCACGCGCTCGGAGAACGCAGCCACCGGCGGCAGTGGTTCGCCGTGGAAGCGGATGGCGCCGTAGGGGTCGTCCTCCACCACCAGCAGTTCGTAGCGGTCGGCCAGTTCGGCCAGCAGTTGGCGACGTTCGAGCGACAGGGTGGCGCCCGACGGGTTGTGGAAGTTGGGCACCACGTACACGAGCTTCGGGCGCAGGCCGGCAGCCAGCCGCTCGGCGAGCAGTTCCACCTGCATGCCGTGCTGGTCGCCGTGGATCACCTCGAAGCGCGGTTCGAACAGTTCGAGCGACTGCACGGCGCCGAGGTAGGCGGGTGATTCGCTGACCACCACGTCGCCCGGGTCGATGAACACTTTGGCCAGCAGGTCGAGCGCCTGCTGCGAGCCGTGCGTGACGACGATCTCGCCGTCGACTGCGACCGGGCGGCCGAACTCGGCGCTGTGGTGATCGGCGATCCAACGACGCAGTTCGGGCACACCGTCGGTGGCCGAGTACTGCACCACCCGCGGCCCGAACTCGCCCAGCAGGCGGTCGGCCTCGCGGCGCAGGTCGGCGAGCGGGAAGCTGTCGGGCGTGGGCAGCCCGCCGGCCAGCGACAGCATGTGCGGCATCTCGGTGACCTTCAACAGGTCGCGGATGGCCGACGAGCGCAGACCTCGGGTGCGGTGGGCGAACTGGTACGACACATCCGCCACGGTACAGCGGTTGCTGCGGGCCGCACGGGGGCGAGGGGGTAGCGTCGCCACCTGTGAGTGGCGACGGCCGGCGGAGCGCGTATCTGATGCTCGCGGCCAGCATCGCCGTGGGGAGCGTGTCGTTCACGCTGGTGCAGCGCGGGCTCGACGAGTTGTCGCCGATGGCATTGGCAACGGGTCGGGTGACGGTGTCGGCCCTGATGTTCTCGCTCATCGTGCTGGCCCGGCCGGGCCTGCGCACCCCGATCCCGCGTCATGAACGCTGGCGGGTGTTCGCCATCGGTTTCGGCGGCTCGGCGGTGTTCCACCTGTTGTTCAACTGGGGGCAGAGCAAGGTGCCCGTGGCCATCGCCGCGGTCATCATGGCCACCTATCCGGTGATGACCACCGTGGGCGAGGTGCTCTTCCTCGGCTATCGGCTGCGCCGGGTGCAGGCCGTGGGCATCGTGCTCAGCACGGTGGGCTGCATCGCCATCGGTGTGACGGGCGGTGTGGGTGACGGCGACGGCTCGCTGTGGGGTGCCATCGCCGTGGCGGCCGCAGCGCTGGCGTGGGCAGCGGTCACGCTCGTCACTCGCGACATCGGCGAGCGCTACGACTCGTGGTGGCTGAACACCCCCGGCACGGTGGTGGGTGCGACGTTCATGCTCGCCATCACCGCTCCCGAACTCAGCGAGTACGGGTCGCTGTCGTGGCAGGGATGGCTGGTGGTGGTGTGGCTCGGCTCGGCCAGTTCGGCCTTCATCTACTACGCCCTGGCACGGACGATGCGGGTGCTGTCTGCCACCACCACCACGGCCATCTCCACCGTCGTCACGCCGCTGAGCGTGCTGGTGGCGTGGGGCGTGCGCGGTGAGGTGCCCACGCTGGTGCAGGCGTTGGGAGGTGCAGTGGTGATCGGTGGCGTGATGCTGGTGCTCAGCGTCAGGTCAGCTGCGTGAGGCCGCCGTCGACCACGAACACCTCGCCGGTGACGTAGCGGTTGCGCACCAGTGCGAGTACCGCCTCGGCACAGTCGTCGGGGGTGGCCGAGCGCTTCAGCGGGGCGATGCGCTTGGTGCCCTCGTGCTGGGCGGTCCAGTCGGCGGTCCACGGTGTCTCCACCAGGCCGGGCGCCACGGCGTTGAAGCGCACCGGGCCGTGGCTCTTGGCGAGCAGGCGGGTCATCTGGTTGAGCGCCGCCTTGCTCATCGAATAGGCCATCGACGAGCCGACCGGGCGCACCCCGGCGATGGAGGTGATGGTGACGACGTGCCCGTCGTCGGACTGGCGCAGCAACGGCACCGCCGCCTTGGTGAGCCACCAGGTGCCGAACACGTTCACCTCGAACGTCTTCAGGAAGATCTCGTCGGTGAGGGCGTCGAGGTCGGTGTGCGGCACCACGGTGGTCCACCCGGCGTTGTTCACCAACAGGTCGAGTCGGCCGAAGTGTTCGATGGTCGCATCGAGCAGGTGCTGGCCCTGGGCCTGGTCGCTGATGTCGGCCTGCACGTAGAGCGACGGTCCGGGCAACGATGCAGCCACCGCCTGGCCGGCGGCCACGCTGCTGGCCGAGTTCACCACCACGCTCGCGCCCAGTGCCGAGAGACGCTGGGCGGTGCGTTCGCCGATACCGCTCGACGATCCGGTCACGATGGCCACTTTGCCGTCGAGTTCGCTCATCACAGACCTCCGTTGCGGGTGGGGAGTGGCAGTCCGAGGCGGTCGAGTTCCAGCGCCACCACGGCCGGCGAGTCGACCTCGGTGAGGATGGTGACCGGCGGTCGATCGGCCCACGCCGACGACGAGTCGGTCTCGTTCTTGGCCGGCCAGGTCTTGCCCCGGCCGATCCCGAAGCTGCAGTCGACCCGCACCGGCAGATCGACGCTGCGGTAGTGCTGCGGTGCGATCATCCAGCTCACCACGGTGGAGTCGTGCACGTGGATGCCCTCCAGATGCCCGCGCTCGTGGTGGAAGTCGAGGTAGAAGGGCACGATTCGCGCCAGGTGCTGGGCGCGCTCGGTGCCGATGCTGGGCAACGAGGCGATCTGCTCGTTGGTCATCAGCGTCGCCTCGGTCACGTCGAGGCCGGCCATCACGATGGGGCACTCTGCGCCGAACACCACATCGGCTGCCTCGGGGTCGTTGAAGATGTTGGCCTCGGCCGCCGGTGTGGTGTTGCCGGGGCAGAAGGCGTTGCCGCCCATCAGCACGATGCCGGCCAGGTTGGCCGCGAGGCGTGGCTCTTGCAGCAACGCAAGGGCGATGTTGGTGAGGGGGCCCACCGGCGCGAGCGTGATCTCGCCGGGAGCAGCCATCACGGTGTCGATGATGAACTGCACGGCGTGGCGGTCGATGGGGCGGTTCGGCGCCGGCGGCAGGAACAGGTTCGACTGGCCGTCGTCGCCGTGAACGTGCGACGACGGGCCACGGAAGGTGCCGTAGATGGGCCGGCCGGCACCCTGCGCCACGGGGATGTCGGGGCGCCCGGCGATGTGCAGCAGGTTGAGTGCGTTCTCGGTGCAGTGCTCGACGTAGGCGTTGCCGAACACGGTGGTGAGGCCCACCACGTCGAGCTCGGGCGAGGCGAGCGCGTAGAAGATGGCCATCGCGTCGTCGATACCCGGATCGGTGTCGATGATGATCTTGCGGGGAGTCATCGCCCTACTCCCGCTCGCGCCAGCTGTTGGGGTCGAGGCCCAGCTTCTCGAACCGCTTCTGGATCCACACCGGCACTTCCATCGGCTCACCGGCGCGTACGGCGGCGACCTGTTCGCCGTCCTCGGCCCAGATGTGGCACGTGTTGAGGTTGAACATCAGGCCCTTCTCGCGGGCCTCCGGGGTGTTCCACGGCGAGTTGCCCTGGCCGCTGAGGCGGGCCACGCGGGCCCGGAACGACCAGGTCGACTGGATGGCCACCGGGGCCATCGCCTGCAGCAGCGCTGTGGTGTGCGTGCAGCCGCGCGGGCCCCCGAACAGTTCGCGCACCTTGTGGGTGAAGCCGCGGGCGATGGAGAGCCCCACCAGGTTCTGGTAGTGGTCTTCGATGCGCGGGCAGGCGGCGTGCGGGTGCACCTCGAGTGCGGCGTTGGCGCCGACGATCTCGAGGGTGGGCATGGCGATTTCCAGGTCGACCACCATGTGGTGCACGGTGAGCGCTTCGGGATCTTCGGGCACGTAGAGGCCCGGGGGCTTCTGGTCGCGCACGGCGCCACGGATGAGCAGTCGATCGGCGCTCTTGAAGTACGAGCGCACCACGTAGGCACGTTCGTGGATGAGTTCGTCGGTGGGTTCGACCCCTTCGGGGTGGGGGCAGATGTCGTCGAACACCTCGGCCTTGGGTTCGAACGCCATCAGCAGAACTCCGCCAACAACTCGCCGACGTTGTGCTCGGTGGCGGCGATGATGGGTCGCAGGTTCAGGTTCTCGAGCAGCAGCGTGCCGCGGTCGTTGCCGCCCTGCAGGTCGCTCACGATCACCTGCGCGACACAGATCTGCAGCAGGCTGCGGCGGTAGTCGAGGTAGCAGCGCTCCATCGAGTAGTTCTGCACGCCCAGCTCGACGAGCTTGGCGTGGTAGCCCTCGAGCAGGTCGCGCTCGCAGGTGCGGCGCACCTCGGGGGTCATCGACCCACCCAGCAGGTTGGCGACGTCCCACGGCCCCATGTGCCGAGTGGACAACTGGAAGTCGATCATCGTGATCACGTCGTCGCCCGCCGACCCACCGAACAGGTAGTTCTCGGCGCGGCAGTCGGTGTGCGTGAACGTGAGGTGGTCGAGCCCGGCGAGGTGGTCGAGCAGTTGCGGATACTGGTCGCACAGGCGCTCGATCACGTCCATCATCGCCGGCTCGATGCGGTCGCCGAAGCGCTCCTTGAACGCTGGGAACCGCGCCAGCGCCATGTCGCGGCCGGCCTTGTAGAGCGGGTTGTTCATGGGCGGCAGCCAGGTCATGGTCTCGAGTTCGGGCGAGTCCCAGAAGCGGGCCTGCAGGGTGGCCACCACGTCGAGGATGCTGCGCGCCTCGTCGGGTGTGATGCCCTCGTTCTGGTCGGGGCAGCGGCTGCCGACGATCTCTTCGATCAGCAGCACGAACGGCAGGCCGTCGGGGCCGGCGTCGACGAAGTAGGGCTGCGGCACGCGGATGTCGAGGCTGGTGGCCACCTCGCGGTAGAAGTTCACCTCACGCAGGTAGAAGCCCATGGCCATTCCGAGGAACTGGTTCTCGGGGGCGGGCGACTGGCACTTGGCGATCATCGTGGCCGGTCCGGTCTCGCCGGGGGCGTACTGCGGGGTGATGCGGGCGAGTTCGCCGAGGATGCCCACGCCTTCGCCGAGTCGCTCGGCGGTGAACGATTCGATGCGGCCGACGGGGCCGCCTGCGAGTACCTCGTTCAGCCAGTCGGTGGTGATGTCGGCGACCTGCGCCGGAATGGTCGTCATGCGGCCGAGCGTACGCGGGCAGCGGCTCGCGGCTCGCACCGGCGCTGGCCGCGCGGACTCAGGCAGTGGCGGACTGGTCGAGCGCTTCGGTGAGCGTGTTCCACGCCAGCACGGCGCACTTGATGCGCACCGGGAACTTCACCACGCCCTGTAGGGCCTCGAGGTCGCCCAGCTTCACGGCGGCAACCGCCGGGTCGTCGGTGGCGTCCTCGATGCTCATCATGCTCTTGAAGCGGTGCACCAGCGCACGAACCTCGGCCACCGGCTTGCCCTTCACGGCCTGGCTCATCATCGACGCCGAGCTCTGCGAGATGCTGCAGCCCTGGCCCCCCACCTTGATGTCGGTGACGATGCCCTCGGCATCGACGTCGAGGTACACCTCGATCTCGTCGCCGCACAGCGGGTTGTGGCCCACCGCGTGCGAGGCGGGCGGGGGCAGTTCACCGCGGTTGCGGGGGCTGCGGTAGTGGTCGAGGATGATCTCGCGGTACAGGTCGTCGAGGCCGGGCATGTCGGTGACCCTTTCGTTCAGAACCCGAAGATATCGGTGGCGCTGTCGAGGGCATCGGCAAGCACGTCGACCTCGGCCTCGTCGTTGTACAGGTAGAAACTGGCGCGAGCGGTGGCGGCGCGGCCGAGCAGGCGCATGAGCGGCTTCGCGCAGTGGTGCCCGGCGCGCACGCACACGTTGCGCTGGTCGAGCACCTGGCTGAGGTCGTGGGGGTGGATGCCGCGGAAGGCGAAGCTGAACGTGGCGCCGCGGTGCTCGACGTCGGTGGGGCCGTGGATGGTGATGTCGTCGCCGAACCGCTCGGTGAGGGTGCGCAGCGCGTATGCCGACACCTCCATCTCGTGGCGGCGGATGTCGGCCATGCCGAGGCCTGTGAGGAAGTCGACGGCGGCACCGAGGCCGACGGCTTCGATGATGGGCGGCGTGCCCGCTTCGAACTTGGCGGGCAGCGGAGCGGTGGTGAACCCGTCGAGGCGCACGTCGGCGATCATGTTGCCGCCGCCGAGGAACGGGGGCATAGCGTCGAGCAACGACTCGCGACCCCACAGCAGACCGATGCCCGACGGGCCGCACAACTTGTGGCTGCTGAAGGCTAGGAAGTCGGCATCCCACGCCTGCACGTCGGTGATGTTGTGGGGCACGTACTGGCAGCCGTCGACGATGGCGATGGCGCCGGCGTCGTGCGCGGACCGGCACAGTTCGGCCACCGGGGTGATGGTGCCCAGCACGTTGCTCATGGCCGTGAAGCTGAACACCTTCGCGCCGTCGAGCAACTGCGGCAGGGTGGTGAGGTCGAGTTCACCAGTGGTGGTGAGGGGCACCCAGCGCAGTTCGATGCCTCGTTCGGCGACGAGCATGTGCCACGGCACGATGTTGGCGTGGTGCTCCATGTGGGTGAGCACCACCACATCGCCCTGGGCCAGGTTGGCGCGGCCCCACGCGAAGGCGACGAGGTTCAGCGA
>JBIIDH010000147.1:0-7238 GCA_044238435.1 Ilumatobacteraceae bacterium
GGATCTCGCCCGGCTTGAGGTTGGTGAGGAAGCTGTCGCGGCTCTCCTTCTGCGTCTCTTCGAGGAACGCACGACGGCTGAGCACCACGTTGTTGCGGTTCTTGTCGAGCTCGATGATCTTCGCCTGAACGGTCTTGCCCACGTACGGGGCCAGATCGCGCACACGGCGCAGTTCGACGAGCGATGCCGGCAGGAAGCCACGCAGACCGATGTCGACGATGAGGCCACCCTTGACCACTTCGATGACCGGACCCTCGACGGTGCCCTCGGCTTCCTTGATCTTCTCGATCGTGCCCCACGCCCGCTCGTACTGGGCGCGCTTCTTCGACAGCAGCAGGCGGCCTTCCTTGTCCTCCTTGGTGAGGACGAGGGCCTCGATGCGCTCGCCGAGGCTGACGACCTCGTGCGGGTTCACGTCGTTGCGGATGCTCAGCTCGCGGGCGAGGATGACGCCCTCGCTCTTGTACCCGATGTCGAGCAGCACCTCGTCGCGGTCGATCTTGACGACCTCACCCGAGACGAGTTGGCCGTCTTCGACGTCGACCATGGTGCCATTCACCCAATCGGCGAACGAGACGTCGTTCTCGGTGATGGCACGGGCGGGGGCTGCGGCCTCCTCGGTGCTGGTGTCGGAGGAGGAAGTGGTGATGTCGGACAAGGAACTGACTTTCGAGAAGGGGACGGAAACCGGGTAACGCGCGAACCGCCCCACGGAAGGGACCCGGGAACGATATCAGTTCAGGCCGCAGAGTGCGAGGGCCGAACGCCGACGACCAGGAACTCCGGCTCCTCGACAGTGGGAGCCCGGTCGCCGTAGGCCCCCGGCTCGACGCTGGCGACCGACCGCACCTCGAGGCCGCACACCCGGAACAACAGCCGCAGCTCCCTCGGGGTGTAGCAGCCGGTCCACAGATCCACCTCCACGGCACGGCCCGACTCGTCACGCACCTCGGTGCGTTCGTGCTGCACACCGGCCTCGGCATCGAACGTGGCATCGGTCTGGTACTTCACGGCGAAGTACGAGTTGAAGGCCGACAGCGCCACCCGCCCACCGGGTCGCAGCGCCGCAGCGATGCCCCGCAGCACCTGCTCGTCCTCCCCCGCCCCGGTCTGCAGCCCGAACGCCCCCTGACACAGGCAGATCACGGCATCGAAGCCGTCGTGCAGGTGCGAGGCACCACCCAGCGCTCGGGCGTCGAGCACCTCGAACGTCGCTCCGTCGGGTGCCGCTGCGGACGCCAACTCGACGAACCGTCGGCTGATGTCGACCCCGTGCACCTCGATGCCGCGGCGAGCCAGTTCATGGGCGTGGCGCCCCGGCCCGCAGCCCACGTCGAGCACGCGCATGCCGGGCTGCAGGCCCAGCACCCGCACCAGGTGGTCGACCTCCTGGACGGTGCCCTTGGTGAACGAGTAGCGCAGATAGGCGGCGCCGAGATGATCGGCGATGGGCTCGAACCAGTGCGGTGCGGCCGCTGGTTCGGGGACCGTCATGACTTGGCGTCGGCCCAGGTGTCGCCCCAGGCCACGTTCACCTCGAGCGGCACGTCGAGTTCGGCTGCGTGGCGCATGATGTCGATGACCTGCGGGCCCACCTCGTCGCACTCGTCGAACGGCACTTCGACGATCACTTCGTCATGCACCTGCAGCACCACCCGCGCCCGTCGCTGCGTGGCGGTGAGCGCCTCGTCGATGCGCACCAGCGCGACTTTGAAGATGTCGGCGGCCAGGCCCTGGATACCGGCGTTCATCGCCTGGCGCTCGCCCGCCTGACGGATGCGGAAGTTGGGGTTCGACAACTCGGGGATGGGTCGCCGGCGGCCGAACAACGTCTCGGTGTAACCGCGCTCGCGGGCCTCGGCCACGGTGGCGTCCATGTAGGCCTTCACCTTCGGGAACGCCGTGAAGTAGGCGTCGAGGATGACAGCTGCCTCGTCGGTGGCGATACCCAGTCGCTGCGCCAGTCCGTAGGCCTCCATGCCGTAGGCGAGCCCGTAGCTGACCATCTTCGCCTTCGAGCGCTGCTCGATGCTCACCTCGCCCGGGTCGACCCCGAACACCCGGGCGGCGGTGGCGTTGTGGATGTCGCGGCCGCTGGTGAACGCGTCGATGAGGCCGGGGTCGCCCGCCAGGTGGGCGATGCAGCGCAGCTCGATCTGGTTGTAGTCGGCCACCAGCAAGCGGTGCCCGGCCGCCGGCACGAACGCCTTGCGGAACAGGCGGCCCTCCTCGCTGCGCACCGGGATGTTGTGCAGGTTGGGCTGGTCGCTGCTGAGGCGGCCGGTGCGGGCCACGGTCTGGTTGAACGTGGCGTGGATGCGGCCGTCGGGCGCCACCTCGGCCAACAATCCTGTGCCGTAGGTGCTGCGCAGCTTCTCGACCTCGCGATACGCCAGCAGCGGTTCGATGAACTCGGGCCACTCGTCGCGCAGCTTCTCGAGTGTGGCCGCGTCGGTGCTGTAGCCGGTCTTGGTCTTCTTGCCCGGGGTGAGGCCGCGCTCGGTGTAGAGGATCTCGCGCAGCTGCACCGGCGAGTTCAGGTTGAACGGCCGGCCCACCACGCGCTGCAACTCGGCGCCGAGACGCTCGACCTCGGCGGTGAGCTTGGCGTTCAACTGGCGCAGTTCGTCGACGTCGACCGCGATGCCGACGTGCTCCATCTTGGCCAGCACCGCCACCAGCGGGTTCTCGATGGCGCGGTACAGATCGGCCATGCCCTGCTGCTCGAGCGCCACCTCCAGCACATCGGCGAGGCGACCCACGGCCAGTGCCTCGGCACCGGCCCGTTCGCGGCCGTCGCCCCGGTCGCCGAAGTCGAGTTGCCCCTGCGACGCACCGGCACCGTCGGCCTCGATGTGGTGGTCGGTGTACTTCGCCAGCAGCTCGTCGAGCGAGTAGCGGCTCTCGGCCGGGTCGATGAGATAGGCGGCGATGGCGGTGTCGAGCCGCAGCCCGCCGAGCGAGCGACCCTTCGCCAGCAGCGCCCGCATCACGGCCTTCACGTGGTGGCCGCGCACTGCGGGCAGCGCTGCCACGGCATCCAGCACCGCGGGGTCGTCGACCAGCGACGAGCCAAGCCACAGCACGTCGCCGGTGGCATGGTGGGCCACGACGGCAAGGCCGGCCAGCGCACTTCGCCCGGGGTCGCCAGTCCACGTGGCGGCCACGTCGGCCTGGGCGATCTGCTGCAAGGCCGCCACTGCCTCGGCGGCATTCGCCGGCACCCGCAGTTCGGCGGTCAGCACCTGACCGCTGGGCGCGGCCGGGCCACTGCCCATACCCACCGCGTCGCGCAACCGGTCGTACAGCGCACGGATCTCGAGGAAGTCGAACAGGCGGCGCACCTCGGCGTCGTCGGGGTGCACGCCCAGCGAGTCGAGCTCGATGTCGAGGGGCACGTCGCGCCGCAGCACCATCAGCGCGGCGTTCTCGCGCGCTCGCTGTTCGTTCGCGATGAGCGCCTCGCGCAGCTTCGGCGTCTGGGCATCGACGTTGGCGAAGATGCCGTCGAGGCCGCCGTAGGTGGCGATGAGCTTGGCGGCGGTCTTCTCGCCCACACCCGGAATGCCGGGCAGGTTGTCGCTGGGGTCGCCGCGCATGGCGGCGTAGTCGACGTACTGGGCGGGAGTGACGCCCGTGCGCTCGAAGATGCCCGCTTCGTCGTAGAAGGCGTAGTCGCTGACGCCACGGCGGTTGTAGAGCACCTTCACGTGCGGGTCGTCGACGAGCTGGTAGCTGTCGCGGTCGCCCGTGACGATGATGACGTCGTGGCCGGCCTGCTTGGCCCGCTCGGCCATCGTGGCGATGATGTCGTCGGCCTCGAACCCAGCCAGGTCGACGGTGGTGACACCGGTGGCGGCACACACCTCCCTCACGAGACCCATCTGCTGGCGCAGGATGTCGGGCGACGCCTCGCGCTGGGCCTTGTACTCGCTGTACTGCTCGTGACGGAACGTCGGTTCGGGGCGGTCGAACGCCACCAGCACCCCGTCGGGGCGATGATCCTTCAACAGGTTCACCAGCATCGAGGTGAAGCCGAACACGGCGTTGGTGACCTGGCCGCTGGACGTGGCCATGTCGGTGGGCAACGCGAAGAAGGCCCGGTAGGTGAGCGAATTACCGTCGAGCAGGAGCAGCTTCACGACGCCCCGTCAGGGCCTGAGGGTGCCGGCAACGATGCGTTCGGCGACATCGCGCATGCGCGACCGCTCGCTCATCGCCGTGCGCTGGATGAACGTGAACGCCTCCTGCTCGCGCATCGAGCACTCGTCGATGAGGATGCCCTTGGCACGGTCGACCAGCTTGCGGCTCTCGAGCTGCTCGCCGAGCGCGTCGACCTCGCTGTCGAGCTGCTGCAGTTCGCGGAAACGGCCGATGGCCACCTCGATGGCGGGGATGAGGTCGTTCTTCTGGAACGGCTTCACCAGATAGGCCAGGGCCCCGGCATCGCGGGCCTCTTCGATGATCTCGCGCTGGCTGAACGCGGTGAGCATGAGCACGGCGCAGATGCGTTCTGCAGCGATGGTGCGCGCCGCAGTGAGCCCGTCGACACCCGGCATCTTGATATCGAGGATGGCCAGGTCGGGTCGCAGTTCACGCGCCAGTTCGATGGCCTGATCGCCGCGACCGGCCTCGCCCACCACCTCGTAGCCCTCTTCCTCGAGGGACTCCTTGAGATCGAGCCGGATGATGGCTTCATCTTCGGCGATCACCACACGGATGGTCACGAGCGGCGTCCTTTCGGGTCGGGCATGCGCCATTCAACCATGTCGGGCAGTCATCCGGTCGAGCAGTTCGTCCTGCTCGGCCTCGAGCGCGGCGATCGAGTCGACCAGATGGCGGCGGTGCGCATCCATCGCCGCCGCGTGCTCAGACGCCCGCCGGTGCTCCGCCGACGCCCCCACCACCCCGATCGCTGCGTCGACACCGAGGTCGTCGGCATCGTCGCGGAGATACAGCGCCTGCTCGTCGGCCAGACGCAACTCGTCGCGCAGTGTGCGCAGGCGCACGCTGATGCGCCGCAACCGCCGTTCGTCGAGCCACGCACCCATGACCGAGAGTGTAGAGACGCGTCGACACGGCAGACTGGCGACGTGCGCGTCCACCCCGACGAGGTCATCACCGACGGCCACCACGACATCGCCGGCGAATGGCACCCCGTCGCCCCCGAGGTACGGGTCGCCTTGCGAGCGGCGATGGGTGACCCCGAACTGAGCCGGCCGATGTGGTTCGTGCCGGAGGGCCACGAGCACCAGTTGCTCGGGCAGTGCACCCTCACCCTCGACGACGGCACCACCTGGGGCGTGATCGAGCACCTGCCCGCCTCGGTTCCCATCGGCTACCACGACCTGGCCCCGGTCGACGGCGGCCCGGTCACCCGACTGGTGGTGCACCCCACCTCGTGTCCCCCGCTGCCCCATACCTGGGGCGTGGCGGCGCAGATCTACGCCCTGTGGGACGATGCCGCGTGGGGAATCGGCGACCTCGGCGCCCTGCGACGGTTGGCCGAGGCGGTCGCAGCGCACGGCGGCGGCGCCGTCCTCACCAGTCCGCTGCACCAGGCGGCACCCGGCTTCCCCCAGCAGGACAGCCCCTACTACCCCAGCACGCGCCGGGCGTGGAGCCCGATCCTGCTCGCCATCGACACGCCACCGCCGGCGCACCTGCGTGTCGAACCCGAGCAGTGGATCGACCGCAACCTGGTGTGGGCACGCAAGCGCGAACACCTCTGGAACCGATTCGCCGCGCTGCCCGGGCCGTGGCCCGACCCGTCGCCCATCGCCCTGTGGAACGCCCGACGCGAACGGTTCGGTGCCGACTCGGGCCGATGGCCCGCCGAGGTCGACGACCGCATCACCCTGTCGGCCCAGTTCCACGACTGGATGCAGACCCTGGTCGCCGAGCAGTTGCAGGCCGTGGCCGACACCGGCGTAGCCGTCATCGGCGACCTGGCCGTGGGCTTCGCCCCTGGCGGCGCCGACGCCGACGAGTTCGCTCCCCTCCTCGCCCCCGGCATCCGCATCGGTGCTCCACCCGACGAGTTCAACCACCAGGGCCAGGACTGGGGACTGCCCGCCTTCGTTCCCTGGCGGCTGCGCGCTGCGCTGTACCAACCCTTCATCGACACCCTGCGTGCCGCCCTGCGTGGTGTGCAGGGTCTGCGCATCGACCACGTGATGGGCCTCTTCCGCCAGTACTGGGTGCCCGAGGGCGGTTCGGCCCGCAACGGCGCCTACGTGCGGTTCCCGGCCGACGAACTGCTGGCGATCGTGTGCCTCGAGGCCACCCGCGCCGGGGCGTTCGTCATCGGCGAAGACCTCGGCACCGTGGAGGACGGCGTACGCGAAGCGCTCTCCGCCTGCGGCATCGCCGGCACCCGGGTGCTGCTGTTCGAGGACGAACCGCCGTCCGCCTGGCCGGTGGAGTGCCTCGCCACCCTCACCACCCACGACCTGCCCACCGTGGCCGGCACCTGGGCGCTGCCCGCCGACGACGCCAGGCGCGCCCGACTCGAGGCCGTCGCCACCGGGTGCACCGACAGCGCACAGGCGATCACGGCGGCGCACGAGGCGCTGCTCGCCTCCCCCGCAGCGCTGCGCCTGCTCACGGCCGACGACCTGGCCGGCGCCACGGCGCAGCCGAACGTGCCGGGCACCGTCGGCCCGCCCAACTGGTGCCGCCAACTCCCCCGCCCCGTCGACCAACTCCTCTGAGCCCGCCCGCGCACCCGGCCCCCCGGCCCCCGCCGACCGAACGTTCCGTCTGTGTCACGACACAGAGATCGAAAATGGTGGGTCGGCGATGGAGGCGGCTAGATTGTGGCAGATGTACCGCCACAATCTCGCAGTGTTCGCGTTCGTCGTCGGATCGGTTGCGGCAGTGGCCGCGTGCGGCGACGACACGGCTGCACCTGCCTCCACCGCGGCCGCCACGACAGCAGCGCCCGACACCACTGCAGCCCCCGAAACGACGGCTCCCGCCACGACTGCCGCTCCGGAGTCCACGCTGCCGGCCACCACAGTTCCCGACACGACCGAGTCCACCTCGACGGCACCGCCGCCGCGCTTCACGTACCCGGACGGCATCCGCGACGTGCGCTACTGCGAGGTCGTGCTGCTGAAGGCCGACACCGACGGCCTGTACGCCGAGGTGTGGAACACGATGGGACGCAGCGAGTGCCCGCAGGACGAGTGGGAGGCCATCGATACGGCGGCCATCGCCGCCGAGTACGGCGCCGC